>JAJUFT010000043.1 GCA_029263615.1 Alcaligenaceae bacterium
TTCGTTCGTGTATAATTCTGGATTCACTCGAGGGCCGACTGGTTAAAGGCAGTTTCACCGGTGGGCACCGTGCGGCGCAATGGCAGAGTGGTGATGCAGCGGATTGCAAATCCGTGTACGTCGGTTCGATTCCGGCTTGCGCCTCCAGAATACCCGAAAGGCCGGAAACCAGCATGAACGCGGTTTCCGGCCTTTCTCTTTGTTTCAGTTCCTCTCATGCAGGTGCGCCGCTCGGCGCACCTCGACAGACTTCAATGTGCCGAGCGCGGTGCGCCGCGTTGTGCCACGGCCAGGCCCAGGAGCAGCAGCCCGACACCTGCGCCCCAGTAAAAGGTGGCGGCATTCAGATGGTCCGCCACCCAGGCGGCCGCCACAATCCCCACGGACTGCCCCACGAACAGGAGGCAGGCGAACAGCGCCATGGCCGAGCCTCTCGCATGAGGTGCCATTTGCGTGGCATGGGTCTGCAGCGTGTTGTGCAGGCCGTAGAATCCGAAACCCGCCAGCAGGCAGGCCAGCGGTGTCCACGCCAGCCAGGGTACGGAAACAAAGGACGTCAGCCCGACGAACAGCGCGGCCCCGCCCAGCCGGGCCAGGCCGGACTCGCCGATGCGCCCCAGGAGGACACGTGCCATCCGGGTGTAGATGAAACCGCCCACGCCGTAACACGCTGCAATGGCGCCGGCGACCGACAAGGACACCCCGTACTCTCCTTGCAGCCAGCTCGGGATGAAGGCGAGGGCGCCGATAGCCAGCGCCCCTTCAACCCCCACCACGGCCAGGATCCACAGGCAGGCGGGCGAGGAGAGCAACTCGCGCAGCGTCTGCAGCGTCTTTTGCGGGGGTGGGGGCGTTCCTGTCTCGCGGCGTTGGGCACGCAGCAGGGCGCCGCCCGCCGCCAGAAAGAGGACCGACATAACGAGGAATACCGCCCGCCAGCCCACCCATTCCGCGATGATGCCGCTGAGCCACTGGCCGGCGAGCATGCCCAACACGCCTGCGCTGACCAGCCGTGCCAGAGCAGGCTGCCGCTCCGTATAGGGCACGTTGTCACCCAGCCAGGCCAGGGCGAGGGGGAAGACGCCCGCCGCACAGGCACCGGACAGGATGCGTGCAGCCACCAGCCAATCCAGATCGGGCGAGAAGAAGGCCATGGCATTGCCGATGACGCAGCTCAGGGCGCACCAGGCGATGACCCGCAGTTTTCCAAGCCGGTCGCCCAGTGCACCGAACACCAGCTGCAGCACGCCATAGGCAATCGCGAAGACAAAGATCACGCGCGCGGCCTGACCCAGTGTCACATTGAAGTCGGCAGCCAGCGCGGGCAGAAGCGTGTCGCAGGCCCGCATGGCCGCCATGCTCACGAAACAGCAGATGCCCAGCAGAGCCGGAATGTTTGCCGGCTTGTTCATGAGGTGGGCGATTTCGACAGCTGGATGAGCCGGAACGTGGCGCGGGCCACGCAGGCGGTCGTGCCATCCGCATTCATGGCCTTGCCCTCGGTGAAGACGGTGCTGCGTCCCCGCTTGAGCACTGTCGCTTCGAACACCAGGTCGCCTCGCGCCACTTCGAGGAAATGGGTGGACATTTCGACGGTCACGACGCCCAGATTGAGCGGATCATGCCCCCGCGCCGCTGCGCTGAGGATGAAATCCAGCACGCCCATCAGGGTGCCGCCATGGACGTCGCCCCGGCTATTGACCAGCGAAGGGTGGGCCGGGAGTCGGGCGCGTGCATAGCCCTCCTCGATATGCTCGGGCACCAGGCCCAGATAGCGCATGAAAGGGATGTCGAGGCCGAAGAAAGGTTTTTCTTCCGTGCTGAAAGGGGGAAGGGGGGAAGGTGTCACGGTCATGGTTGCGGTTGGCGTTGAAAGCCCGCATGGGGATTGAATCGGGAAGCCTGATTCTACGGTATTCGCTGCAGGGCGCCGTGTCTCGCCTCGTCGGATGTGGGTTATAAAACGGCTTGATGCAGACTGGAGGGTGGCATGACAAGAAAACAGGAAATCATCGACTTCCTGGCGCAGGAATTTCCCCAGAACAAATGCACGGTCGAATCGGTGGGCCCGCTCACCGCAACCGTCCGCCACGAGGTGGGGCATGCCGAGCTGCGGCCCGGCAATACGGTGTCCGGCCCGGTGCTCATGAAGGTGGCCGATGTGGCACTGTACGTGGCGATTCTCAACGAGATCGGCATCGTGCCCCTGGCGGTGACCACCCAGCTGAGCATCAATTTCATGCGCAAGCCGGCAGCCGATGCTGCCATCATCGGCGTTTGCAAGCTGCTCAAGCTCGGGCGCACGCTGGCAGTCGGTGAGGTCAGTCTCTATTCCGAAGGCCGCGACCAGCTGGTGGCGCATGCCGTCGGCACGTATGCTCTTCCGCCGGATGCGCAGGCGGCCCAGGGGCCCACGCGGCACTGAAGGGGGGCAAGATGTCGACAATCTGGGATCGAGTTGCCGAAAATTTCTCCCGCCAGGGCCTGATGCGCACGCTGGGCGCCGAGCTGCTGCGGGTGGAGGATGGCGAAGTGCACATCGCCATGCCGTTTTCCGCGGGCTTGTCGCAGCAGCTGGGCTACCTCCACGCCGGTGCCGTCACCAGCCTGGTCGACACCGCCTGCGGGTATGCCGGCCTGACCCGTGCGCCCGAGGGGCACGACATCGTGACCGCCGAGTTCAAGACGAATTTCCTGCGTCCCGCGCTCGGGGAGCGTTTCGTGGCTGTCGGCCGGGTCGAGAACGCCGGTCGCTCGCTGGCCGTCTGCACGGGCGAAGTCCGGGCCTACGCGTCGGCTGACACCGACGACTTCAAGGTGGTCGCCCTCATGCAGGCCACCATGGTTTACGTCGCCCCGCGCGACTAGCGGGTCGGGCACCGGCCGGCGCCCGATGCCCGCCCCACGCAAGAAAAATGGGAGTGGCAGGTGCTTGCCTGGTTTGAACGTCTGTTGAATCCGTTTCCTCCGGAGGAGCCCCCGGTGCCTCCCCGGGGGTTGGCTGCATTTTTATGGGACTGCACCCGAGGGGCGCGCCGTTACCTGGCCATGCTGGCGGTACTGAGCGCGGCGGTGTCGATCTACGAAGCCTGGCTGTTCGCCTTCCTGGGGCAGGTGGTGGATCTTCTCGCCGCCTGGCAGGAAGGTGATCAGGCCGGCGCCCACGAACGGCGCGTGCTGGGGGGCATTGCCATCGTGCTGGTCGCCAGTATCGGTCTGGTGTCCCTGCGCACGCTGGTCCAGCATCAGGGCCTGGCCATCAACCTGCCCCTGCGCCTGCGCTGGCACTTCCACCGCCTGATGCTGCGGCAGAGTCTTTCCTTCTTTGCGGATGAGTTCGCCGGCCGGGTGACGACCAAGGTCATGCAGACGGCGCTGGCCGTGCGTGAAGTGCTGTTCACGCTGATCGAAGTCGTTCTGGGAATCGGCGTCTACTTCATCACCATCGTGGCGCTGGCCGGCGGCTTCGACTTGCGCCTGATGCTGCCCTTCATCGCCTGGATCGTGCTGTTTTGCGGAGCGATGGGGTTCTTCGTGCCGCGGCTGGGCAAGGTGGGGCAGGAACAGGCGCACGCGCGTTCCTCCATGACGGGCAGGGTCACGGATGCCTATACCAACATCACCACCGTGAAACTGTTCTCCCACACCCGTCGCGAAGCCCATTTTGCCCGCGCAGCCATGGAAGATTTCAAGGACACCGGCTACCGGCAGATGCGTCTGGTGAGCCAGTTCGAGATCGTCAATCAGGTGCTGGTGGTGGCGTTGATCGGCGGGGCGGGAGGCTGGGCCGTCTGGCTCTGGCATGCCGGCCAGATCGGTGCCGGGGCGGTGGCGGCCGTGACCGCCATGGCGCTGCGCGTCAATGGCATGTCGCACTGGATCATGTGGCAGATGACCTCGCTCTTCGAAAGCATCGGGACCGTGCAGGACGGCATGGCCACGCTCACGCGGGAATCCCCGGTCAGGGATGTTCCGGGGGCGCCGGCCCTCAAGGTGAGCCGCGGGGAAGTGCGGTTCGAAGAGGTCTGGTTCAACTACAACGGCGAACGCCAGGTGTTTGCCGGCCTGAATCTGGTCGTGCGGCCGGGCGAGAAAATCGGCCTGGTCGGGCGCTCCGGGGCGGGGAAGTCCACCCTCATCAGCCTGCTGCTGCGTTTCTACGACCTGGATCGGGGGCGAATCTGCATCGACGGCCAGGATATCTCGCAGGTCAGCCAGGACAGTCTGCGGGCCGCCATCGGCATGGTGACGCAGGACACCTCTCTGCTGCATCGCTCGATCCGCGACAACATTGCCTATGGTCGGCCGGAGGCCGACGAGGCGCAGATCCGCGCAGCCGCCGAGCGCGCTCAGGCAGACGAGTTCATTCGCACGCTCACCGACCCACAGGGTCGACGCGGCTATGACACCATGGTGGGTGAGCGGGGCGTCAAATTGTCGGGCGGGCAGCGCCAGCGGATCGCGATTGCGCGGGTCATGCTCAAGAATGCGCCAATTCTCCTGCTGGATGAGGCCACCAGCGCACTGGATTCAGAGGTCGAGACCGCCATTCAGGAAAGCCTGAACGAGATGATGGAAGGCAAGACGGTCATTGCCATCGCCCACCGGCTCTCCACCATCGCCGCCATGGATCGCCTGATCGTCCTCGATCAGGGGCGCATCGTGGAGGAAGGCAGCCACGCCGAACTCCTGCGCAAGCAGGGCATATATGCCAAGTTATGGCAGCACCAGAGTGGCGGCTTTCTGGGCGGGGACGACTGAATCCCTTTCTGGGAGGAGACGACCGAAGGCCTCAGGCGCGGGCGCCTCGCATCCATTGCAGATACGCGGATCGGGTGGGTTCGCTGACGGATTCCAGCACTTTCCGGTGGTCCACCTTGTGGCGCAGCATCAGTCGCGCGTCCGCGACCGAGCGCGATTTGCAGTACCAATGGCAGCTGTGCTGGAACAGGAAGAGCTCCGCAGACAGATGGAAGGCACGATCCTTGATCGACCAGTTCTCCATATTGTCGACCACGTGGCGCAGGCCGGCAGCATGGATGCGCAACAGCTCGCGAAAGTCGCGGGTCAGGGAAGGCATGAAGCGTTCGGCATAAGGCAGGCAGAACGCCAGCGCGCACATGGCGGTGGCGGCCGGTTCTTCCTTCTGCATGCTGGTGGCGAGCCGCTGCACCTGGGACGCCAGGGCGCGTTCGGTCTGGTCGAGGGTCTCGAAGATCTGCTGCTGACGGGATTCGTTTTCCTCGGCGATTGCGCGTGTGTAGCCGTCGGTGAGGGCCTCCATGTACCGCTCCAGCTGCAGGCTGGAAAGGTGGCTGGCCAGGAGGGCAATGTGCCCCTTCTGGTAGCGCAGGCACAGCACCCGCCACACGACGGCCGCCATCAAGAGGGAGAGAACGAAATCCATGCAGTTGTTTCCTTCGTTTGAAGCGTTTGCCTGGGGTGAGGCCAGGCGTCAGCGCATGACCAGACCGCCATCCACATACAGTACCTGACCCGTCATGAAGCGGCTCCAGTCCGACGCCAGGAACAGGATCGGGCCGGCCACGTCATCCGGCGTCGCGATGCGGCGCAGGGGCGTTTGCGCCGCTATCTGTTCACGCAGCGATTCCCGCGTTTCCCGGCTGGCATCGGTGGGCCACGTCAGGCCCGGCGCCACGCAGTTTACCCGGATGCCGGACGGACCGAGTTCGGCCGCCAGGTTGCGACTGAAACCGACCAGGGCCGCCTTCGCCGTGGCGTAATCGTGATAGGGCACGAGCGGGTGCTCGACCAGGTTGCTGGAGAGGTTGATGAGGCTGCCGGAAGCACGCTCGCGCATGCCGGGTATGACGGCCCGGCAGACATTCATCGTGCCCTGGACTGCGCCTTCGAACTGCTCCCGATAGGCCTGCCAGTTCAGATCCTGGAAACGTTCTCGCGTGTCGGGATTGAAGCGGTACCCTCGGAAGGCATTGTTCACGACCGCGTCGATCCGTCCGGTTTCCGCCAGTACATCGTTGACCATGGCCGCTACGGCGACCGGGTCCCTGACGTCGGCTTGCATGGCCCAGCCGTCGCCACCGGCCGCCGTGCACTGTTCGGCCACCTCGGCGGCAGCGGATGCGTTCTGCAGATAATTCACGATCACCAGGGCGCCTTCCCGTCCGAATGCCCGGGCGATGGCAGCCCCAATGCCGCGACTGGCGCCGGTGACCAGCACCACCTTGTCCCTGAATTGCATGCGCGTGTTCTCCCGATCAGCCGGCACTGCCCGGCAAGTCTGCTGCCACATGAGCGGCGAGGTCCAGGGGCCGCGCAATGAGACCCAGGCGATGATAGGCATCGGCGGCCGACTGCAGCGATACCAGGTCGAGCGCCCCCAGCCCGTGTGCCCGCGTGTGGGTCGAGACGCTGGCACGATTTCGCAGGCGAATGATCTCAAGATTGATGTCGCGATTCTGCCCGTCGATGGCCCGACGCACGGCCAGCTCGGCCGCCGCTTCGGGTTCCTGCATCATCCACTCCACGCTGTGGCGGAATGCCCTCAGGAAGCGCTGCAGCCTTTCCCGGTGTTCCTGGTAGAAGGGTTCGCGCACCACCAGCAGGTCGCTGGAATAGTTCAGATAATCGGCGACTTCGAACACATTCACTTCGCCCAGGCCGCGCCGGCGCGCCAGCGCCAGCCCCGTGTCGGTGGCTGCGGTGGCATCGACCTGGCCCTGCATGAGTGGGGCAAAGTTGAGCAATCCGGTCACGACGACGGTGACGTCGTTCTTGCTGAGGCCGACCTGTTGCAGCAGGATCTGCAGATTCTGCAGCGTGCCGCTAGACAGGCTGTAGACGCCGATGCGTTTGCCTTTGAGCTGGGACGGGTGGGTCAGGCCGCTGGATCTGAGCGTCACCACGTTGAACACATTCTGCGGATAGATGTCGTACACGGCGCGTAGCGCTGCCCCTTTGTCCAGGGCCGCGAAGAAGGAGCCGGGGTCGGTGAAGGCAATGTCCGCCTGGCCGCTGAGCAGATTGCGCAAGGCGTCGCCTCCACCGGCACCCGGCAGGTATTCCAGCGCCAGACCTTCTGCCTTGAAAAAGCCTTTGTCGGGTTCGGCCAGAAGGTGAACGATCTCGGTGATCGGTTTGCTCCAGCCGGCGAGGGTGAACTTTTCCAGCCCGGTATTGCGGGCCCAGGCGGTCATGGGGGAGCCGACGAGGGGGGCAGCAGCGGCCAGCGCCAGCAGGCGACGACGCGAACGCATGATCATGAGCGGTTTCCTGTTTCAGTGAAGAGATAGGGGCGGAACACGTAGCGGGGCAGGTACAGGGCGGCGAGGTACAGCGCCAGGCCCATGACGGTGATGAGCAGAAGGACGGCGAACATCAGGGGCGTGTCCATGGAGCCCTGGGCCGCGATGATGAGCGCGCCCAGGCCCGTGCTGCCTCCGATGAACTCGCCGACCACGGCACCGACCAGCGCCATCACGGCGGCCACCCGGAAGCCCGATAGAATGGTCGAGAGCCCGCTGGGCAGTTTGAGGCGCCACAGGGTCTGCCAGCGGCCGGCCCCCAGCATGCGGAACAGCTTGAGGTGTGTGGCGTCGGTCTGGGCGATGCCGGTCATCGTGGTTTCCAGCAGAGGGAAGAAGCACACCAGGGCGGTCAGCACCACCACTGGCAGGGTGCCGAAGCCCAGCCAGACGGTCAGCAGCGGGGCGAGGGCCAGCTTGGGCACCACCTGGCTGGCGATGAGGTAGGGCATGAGCACCTGCCGGCCCAGGGCGGATTCCCCCAACAGCAGCCCGGCAGCAAAACCCAGCGCGCCGCCCAGGGCCAGGCCGCCCAGGACTTCGATGGCCGTCTGGGTGATGTGGGGCCAGAAATAACCGTTCAGCAGGCCGCGTCCGAGCACCTCGGCCACCGTGGACGGGGCGGGCAGGACCAGTTCCGGCCAGGCAAAGGCGGTGACCGACCATTCCCATCCCGCCAGCAGGCACAGCAGCAGGGCCACCGACCCCAGCCGCGATGCGTTTCTCGACAACGTATGCATGATGTGGGCTCAGTTCCTGTAGGCGGCGAATTGCTCGGCCGCCGATTCTGCCGAGGTTTCGATATCGACCATGCGCAGGAGGTCCAGCAGGCTGAACCGGCCGTCGTGGTGCCAGCCGGGCTCCGGCATGGTCATGTGGCCCGGCGCGCAGATGCGTGTTGCGCCGGCGGCAGCGATCTGGGGGGCCAGGCGGAACAGGGTTTCCGGGCTGGCGGCCAGGCTCACCGTCTGCAGCCAGGCCCGCCGGGATTCCAGCAGGGGCAGGGCGTCCTCCAGCCGATCGACGGCCATGAGACACACCGTGCGGTTCAGGGCGCCCGGTTGTGGGGCGCGCGCTCGCGGAGAATAGGCCAGTGCCCACGGGGCATCGGACGCGCCCAGCACCTGGACCGGTTCCCCTCGCAGGATGGCCAGCTCAAAGGCCTGGCGCCATTGCGCCACCGAGGTGGTTTCTTCCAGTGACAGGGCGCGTCGCGGGAAGCGGCGCTGCAGTGCGGCCAGCTCACCCGCCAGGTGGCGCGCAAATTCTGCCGGCGAGACCTGACCGCCCGCTTCCACGTAATAGACCTGAGGGGAATAGCAGCCCAGCTGATCCCACCGCATGATGTCCAGCGCGGCCTGACGGGCCACTTCCTGGGCCTGACGAGTATCCAGCGCGCTGGCGGACACCAGGCCGACACTGAGCTTGTTGCCGTGAGGCAGCAGCCGCTTGCCCGGCGGAAGCAGACGCTGCCAGGCCGCCAGGGTGGCGTCGCCGCCATAGACCTTGAGCACCTCCGCCTCGTCGCACAGCACCTGTTCGAGTTCGGTTTCACCGCCAGGCCACCAGACGATGGCCAGGACCTCCGAGAGGTTGGGGTCCACTTGCCCCAGGGTCCGGGCGAACCAGCTTGCGAACAAGGGCTCGGCGCTGGACACCTTGCCGACGCTGGCCGATTTCACCAGCAGGGCACTGATCAGGCTCCAGAGCGGCAGCCCCGGCACATTGCCGGCCCAGACATGGCCGACCAGCGTGGGGCCGCAGGCCTGCGTCCAGCCGCCTTTGGGCCGTGGCCGGAAGCCGTCCAGCAGACCGATGTCGCCCAGATCTTCTGCCAGAAAGCGCAGCAACTGCGGCTTGCGGAAATTCCGGAGACAGGCATCCATGCCGAGGCGGGTCATTTCCGCGTCGAAGCCGCTCACGACCGGCAGCAGGCGTTCCATGTCCCGGCGCATGGGGTCGTCGCGGTCCAGCATGCGGGCGATGACCCGGTCGATGAGGTCGACGATCTCCATGACGGGCCGGGCGGTCAGCTGCGCTCGGGCTGCCGCGGTCGTGTGACGTGCCACGGTCTGCAGCTGTGCCGTCGTCAGGCGCGGCAGGGAGACGTCGACGATGCTGCCATGCGCCTCGAAGCGACGAACGACGAGGTCGACGTCGGCGGCCGCCAGGCCCGGCAGGTGACAGGCCGTTGCCTGCGGCGGCGCGGGGGGTGAAAGTTGTCGCTGCCCCCGGCGCGCGGAAGCACGAGAGGGCGGCGTCTCTGACCGCCTGTTCATGGTGCGGAGGCCTGCAGGAAGGCATCCATGGCGAGAGAGCAGCCCTTGGCGTGCGCGCCTTCTGCGCGCCCCAGCAGGAGGAACCCATTGGGCAGGATCACGCCGACATCTTCCGTCAGCAGGGTGGTGGCGGAATTGAAATTGGCCAGGTCGCAGTGCACCAGCACGCCGCGCTCGCCCTCTGGCACGTCCTGGCCGGTGAGCGGGTCCACCGCACGGGTGCGGATCCAGTGCGGGCCGGACTTCACCGCAGGCTGGATGGCGTTGCCATCATCGTAGAACTGGGTGCTCAGCTCGGTCATGCCGTACATGTTGGTGCAGTGTTCCGGCGGTACGCCGAAAGTGTGCTGCAGCTGCGCGTAGAACGTCCGTGTGTCCAGCTCACGGGACTGGCCCTTGAAGCCGCCGGTGTCGAAAAGCCGGCTGCCCGATGGCAGGGCGTAGCGACAACCGCGTCGTTCCAGTTCATCCATGAGGTGGACGTAGCTGTAGCTCGCGCCCAGCAGGGCAAAGGGTGTCCGCTCTGCCTGGGCGGCCTCGAGTGCCGCACACAGGCCGTCCACATCCATGCCGTCGGGGCCGACGAAATGGCGGCTGCCCGGCGCGCCGAATTCCTGCAGGGCCAGCGCCAGATAATGGGCCAGCGAGGAGTTCGGCATCATCGTTTCATCGGGAAAGAGGATGCCCATGCGCATGCGTTCGACGTTCCGCATGAAGCGTTGGCCGAAGGTGAGCTTCATGGAATGATCGTAAATGCGCAGGTGGGGGTGGTAGTGACGTCCCCGGTTGTCCGCACGCGTCGTTCCGCTGGTCATGAAGACACGTTCGCACTGCTCGGGCGGCACGCAGGAGAGCGTCAGTTCCTTGAAGGCATTGATGGGCACCGCGGGAATCTCACGCCAGTGGCGGACGGTGCGCGGTGTCCTGCCCTGCATCCGGCAGTAGCGTTGCAGTGCCGGGTTGTGGCGGAACTGATGGCTGAACAGGCTGAGTGCCAGCTGATTGAAGGCGTCGTCGCCTTCATCCGGCCGATTCATGAAATCCAGCAGATCGGAGAGGATATCCGGCTCGATGGCGGAGGTGGTCTCGGCGTATGTCACGGCAGCCCTTTTCCTTGAAGAGACACCGGCTTGGCCGGCGGAAGGCTCCGAAAAGGTCGTGAGACAGCCTGACCTGGATGCATGCCCGCTACCCGATTACAGCAGGATTGGCACGAGAAGGCAGGGCGCCTTCCCAGGCGATTGCTCTCCTTACGTCGGCATGATCCGATTCAAGTTCACGGGTTCGATCAAATCATCTCAGCGCCGGCCTGATGAAGGCTGCGACACACCCCGGAGCACGGCCGATTATACACACGGGCCTGGTCGACCCGATGCGGCAGGCCGAGCGCCGTTGCTCGGCTGCGGTGTCCGCGGGGGAAAATGAAAAGGCCCAAGCATGTGGCTTGGGCCTTTTCGGAATTCTGGAGCGGGAAACGAGTCTCGAACTCGCGACCTCAACCTTGGCAAGGTTGCGCTCTACCAACTGAGCTATTCCCGCTGCGAAGATTTGCATTCTAGAACGATACTTGCACGTGTGTCAACCGCTTCTTGATAACAATCTTCCTTTTTCCCCACGCTACTTGTAAAAGCTGCGAATCCGGGCAAGCAGAGCGGAGGTGACCGGAACATCTGCAAGTGCGGCTTCTGGTTCGCCGCGCTTCCCGGTGGAAGCCGCATCGCTCGCCGTCACGAAATTGGGTTCGTATTCGCCTTCGCTGTTGCCGGTTTGCGCTTCAGGTGCGAGATCCTCAGGGTTGACTTCTTCAACGGCCTGCTCGGCGGCTTCGATCATTTCATCGATGAACTGACGCACTTTTTCCTCGGAGGGCAAGGTGACGGGTGGACGCGCCCTGATAATTTCCAGCGCATGCTCCTCGAGTGCTTCGTAGGCGAATTCAATACGAGCCAGGCGGCCATCCCGCGCATACATCTGGCGCAGGAAATCCAGGTCGATCGTGGGAGCGATCGACTGCATGAAGGTCTCGAATTCAGTCTCATTCATCAGGAAGTCCTCCCCGAGCGCGGGCAGCACATCCTTCTGGAGAATGGCCTGCATTTCATCAGCATCATCCTGGATGAAATTGTCGAGGATCTTTTTGCTGGCGTAGCTGCCGGCCACACCCGCGCCCACGGAGCCCAATACTCCACCAACAATGCCCCCTACGAACGTTCCGGCTCCCGGGATGACCGACCCGATGGTCGCACCAAGCGCCGCGCCCCCGGCCCAACCTCCGAACCCTGCTCCCACACCTACGCCGTTGACGACAAGGTTCTTGCCCACCTGAGCCCAGGACGTGTTCTTGGAAACCGCGGCTCGGTAAATGTCGGGCGTGGAGATTGCGATCGTGGTCACGGTTCCGGTAATGACGTTGGTGCGAAGCAGCTTCGATACGTGGTTGACTGCCGCCGCGCCGGACACGCTCTTTCCGAGCGAAGCGCGGGCAATCGCATGGATGGCTTTCTTGCCCATTTCTGTCTTGGCGACTGCCTTGACACCATGACGAACCAGCACCGTGCCTTGCCGAGCGAGGGTGGTGCGCATCGCCTGAGCCGTCACGACCCCGGCGAAAAAAGACGTTGCGGCGGAAGCCAATCCCATTGCCGACGCTTCTTTCAACGCCTCTTTGTGTGACTTTCCCTCCCATACCGCTCTTGCATAGGAAATCCCGAAGCTGATTGCAAAGGCATAGCCACTGGAAACCGCCTGGTTCTTGGCGTCGTATTTCAGACTATCGATGTTGCCGCCGCGAGCGATATTTCGTGCCTGTTCATAAGTGACACTGCCTTCCTTCACGATCTTGCTCGCCTCGTCAGGGTCGGTCACACCGGGAACCTTGCCCTGCGAGATCTTCTCTCGCATGATCTCTACGGCTTCTTCATATTGATTCTTCGGAACCTCAAGTTGTTGGTCTCCATAGCGATAGAGACCATCATTGTCGAAAGCCGCGCGTACTGTATCGGAGGCGCTTTTGAAGTACTTGGTTTGAATCTCGACGCCATCGACGATGCGGTCGGCGCCATTTCGCGCATTTGATGTACCCACCTGCTCGACGGTTTTCCCTTGCAGGCGTTCATTCAGCGCATTCGCATCTTCAGCAGCAAACCCTGTCCCTCCTTTCAGACCGAATTTTCCCGTTTGCGTGCTCTCGAGGAAGTCGGCAACGCGGGGGCTCGATGCATAGTGATAGAGGTTCTCCGGATCGTCGGAACGTTCAATTTGTTTGTCATCCTGGGCTTTGCTGCTCGACATGCACCTTCCTCTTGATCATTAATTGTTACATGAGTGCGGTATTCTAGCCGCACGCACCCAGGCCCGTGGTTGCGCCGAGACGCCGCATGCGCCGTGTCGTGACAAAGCCTTCGGTTTCCTGGACGTTGAGGGTGTGGCCAGGGGTTCGGGCGGCGGTGACCCCGAATGCAGTAACATGTGTGCGATGAATCGTATTGGGGGTGGCCCCTTTGCTGCACATTAGCGAACAGGATCTCAGTTTCTACAACACGCTTGGCCTCAAGTCTCAGGCACGAGCATTTCTCCGCCTGCATTCCACCAAAGATCTGAACGACCTTTCCGAAACCGCTGCGCGCTATCCCGGCGTGGTGATTCTGGGCGGCGGAAGTAACGTGGTGCTGGCGCCCCGGCTTGAAGAGCTGGTCGTGCACGTGTCCACCCGCGGTATCGGGCTGGTCGATGAAGACACCGATTCCTTCCTGGTCGAGGTGCAGGCCGGGGAACCCTGGCACAGCTTCGTCGGGCTGTGTACGGAACGCGGCTGGCACGGGCTGGAGAATCTGGCCCTGGTCCCTGGCACCTGCGGTGCAGCGCCCATCCAGAACATCGGTGCCTACGGCGTGGAGCAGAGCGACTTCTTCCATAGCCTGGTGGCCTGGGACATGCAGCGCCGCATGCGGGTCGAGATGGGGCCGGGCGATTGTCTCTTCGCTTATCGCGACAGTTTTTTCAAACGTGCGGAACCGGGCCGCTGGCTCATTCTGGCGGTGCGCTACCGCTTCCCACGTGAGTGGAAACCCCGGCTGGGCTACCCCGATCTGGCGCGGCATCCCGGGCTTGCGCTGGCGGGTGCCGCCGTCACGCCACGTCAGGTCTTTGATGCCGTCTGCGAAATTCGGCGAGCCAAATTACCCGACCCGGCCGAACTGGCCAATGCCGGCAGCTTCTTCAAGAATCCGGTGGTTGATGCCAGAACGTATCGCGCGCTGCGTGATCTGCATCCCGGGCTGGTGGCCTATCCCGTCGATGACGGCGCCCATTACAAGCTGGCCGCCGGTTGGCTGATCGAGCGTTCAGGGTGGAAAGGTCGTCGGCTCGGCCCGGTGGGCATGCACGAGAGCCAGGCGCTGGTGATGGTGAACCACGGCGGCGCCAGCGCGCGCGACATCCAGGTGCTGGCCGACGTGATTCGGGCAGAAGTGGCGACCCGGTTCGGGGTACATCTGGAACAGGAGCCCTTGGCGATGGGGTCTGCCGGCGTTTCGCCGGGCTGAAGGGCGCCGGCCCCTTGCGAGTGCCGGCGCAGGGCCGCAATCAGCTGGCCAGAACGTCATGCATGTCGAACAGGCCGAAGTCCTTGCGTGCCAGGTAACGGGCCGCACGAATGCTGCCTTGCGCGTAAGTGGCGCGGCTGCTGGACCGGTGGGTGATCTCGATGCGTTCGCCCGTTCCACAGAAATAGACGGTGTGGTCACCGATGATGTCGCCACCGCGCACCACCGAAAAGCCGATGCGGCCGGTTTCGCGCGGGCCGGTATCCCCATGGCGCGCCCAGTCCGCGATCTTGTTCAGATCTTCGCCCCAGGCGTGCGCCACCGCTTCACCCATGGCCAGCGCCGTGCCCGAAGGGGCATCCACCTTGTTGCGGTGGTGGGCTTCGAAGACTTCGACGTCGTAGCCGCTGTTCAGCAGCCGTGCCGCCATCTCGAGCAGCTTGAGGGTGACGTTCACGCCCACGCTCATGTTGGGTGAGAACACGATGGCCGTTTTCTGACTGGCGGCCTGAATGGCCTTCTTGCCGGCTTCGTCGAAGCCGGTGGTGCCGATCACGCATTTCACGCCATGTTCGATGCAGGCATCCAGATGCTTGAGGGTGGCTTCGGGCCGGGTGAAATCGATCAGGCAGTCGGCATCGGCCAGGGCGGCCAGATTGTCGGTGATCCGCACGCCAGTCTCGACGCCCAGAAAGGCGCCGGCATCCTGCCCGATGCTGGGAGAGTCGGGACGGTTGAGGGCAACGGACAGCGTGAGATCTTCGCTGTTCAGCACGGCTTCAATGAGCATGCGGCCCATGCGGCCATCTGCCCCCGCAATTGCAATACGCATTCGCTTGATCCTTGTCGATGGGATTATCGGAGAGGTTCCACCGGCTCACCCGACGAAGTCGGGGTCTGCTCCGTGACGGGCTCGCGCGAGTCGGCGCCGGTATCGGTCTTCTGGAAGGGCTGCCGGTCGGGCTGTTCGTCTCCAGCCCAGCGAACCAGCTGGTCGCCTTCGAACCAGACGCTGAAACGGCGTCGCTCGGGCTCGCCATAACCCGGTTTGCTATAGTAGGGGTAGTCCCAGCGATCACTGCGGAAGATATCCTGCAGTGTGGGCGTACCCAGAAGAAAACGAACTTGCTCGCGCGTCATCCCGGGTTCCAGCCGAGCCACCTGCTCAGCCGTGATCCAGTTGCCTTGCTGAATATTCGGGCGGTAAGGAAAGCCCCACTCGGTACTGCCGCAAGCCGTCAGGGCCGTCACGAGGACGGTGGCCGTCATGCCGGCACGCAGTGTTTTTGAGAATGTATTCGCAATTTTCCGCACGAAACGCCCCTGATTCAGAACGAGTAAAACCGTTATCATAAAGGGTAAACAAGAAACGCATCAGCGTTCACGCCGCCTGCCTCTCCACGCAGCAGGTGCCTGATCCACCGACATCGATTTTTTACGTATGACCGATTCCGTTGACCTCAAGAGTGCCGGCTTGAAGGCGACTTTTCCGCGCCTCAAGATTCTCGACATTTTCCGACGCGCTGACGAACGTCACCAAAGCGCTGAAGACGTGTATCGGACGCTGATTGCCGAAGATGTCGACATCGGTCTGGCCACCGTTTACCGCGTGCTCACACAGTTCGAACAGGCGGGCATCCTGGTGCGCAGCCAGTTCGACGGCGGCAAGGCCGTCTTTGAGCTGAATGACGGCGATCATCACGACCACCTCATCTGCACGCACTGCAATAAGGTGGTCGAATTCAGCGACGAAAAAATCGAAAGTCGTCAGCACAAAATTGCCGAAGACCATGGATTCACTCTGGAAAGCCACACCATGATGCTCTACGGCATGTGCCCCGAATGCGCCGATAAAAAACCGGCGCCGCGCATTTAGCGGGTCGCTTCCCGCGTCAGCGCCCTGCCGGTTCCGGCGGGCGTTCAACGCCATTCCTCTCAGCCGCAGCCTCAGCCCGCCAGCATTTCACTCGCATGGCGTCGAGTGGTGTCGGTGATGGTCATGCCGCCGAGCATGCGCGCGATTTCATCGACCCGCGCCTCCTCGTCGAGCGGACGGATTTCCGAGACCGTACTGCCGTCCACCGAATTCTTGCTGACCTGGAAGTGGTGGTTGCCACGGGCGGCCACCTGGGGCAAGTGGGTGACGCACAGCACCTGATGCCGGCTGCCCAGCTGGTGCAGGAGACGACCCACGACTTCCGCCACGGCGCCGCCGATGCCGGTGTCCACTTCGTCGAAAATCAGGGTGGGCACCTGGGCGGCCTGACTGGCGATGACCGACAACGCCAGGGAAAGCCGTGCCAACTCGCCACCGGAGGCCACTTTGGCGAGCAGCCGCGGGGCGGAGCCCGCGTGGCCCGCAACGCGGAATTCCACGGTTTCCTTGCCGTGGGGGCCCGGTGCACACGGCTCGAGCCCGATCTCGAAGGCGCCGCCTTCCATGGCCAGTTCCTGCATGGCAGCGGTGACTTCCGTGGCCAGGCGTTTGGCAGCCTTGGCCCGTGCCGCGCTCAGCTGATCCGCCACGGCGTGATAGGCCTGTTCGGTCTCGGCCAGCCTGGCTTCCAGGGAGGCGAGGTCGATGGCCTGTTCCGTGGCGGCCAGCTCGGCCGACAGCGATTCCAGCAGTTCGGGTAGCGCTTCGGGTTCAATGTGATACTTTCGGGCTGCCTCGAACAGGGCGTTGACGCGGCGCTCGGCGCGCTCCAGCGCGTCGGGGTCCAGTTCCAGACGGTCGAGATAGCTGTTCAGGTCGGACACGGCTTCGGCAGCGGAAATGCGTGCCGATTCCAGCGCTTCAAGCACGCTCTGGAGCTGGTCGTCGTGACGCAGCAGCGCTTCGATCTGATGGGCCGCGGCGTTCAGTGCCTGAAGGGCGGATCCTGATTCGTCGTCAAGCAGATTCAGGGCTTTGCCGCAACCTTCCAGCAGGGTCTGCCCGTGCGCGAGCCGCGATTGTTCATTGCTGATCTGCTCCCATTCCCCTGGCTTGGGGGCGAGCTTTTCGAGCTCTTCCAGCTGCCACTGCAGGGTTTCGCGCCGTTCCTGCGCAGAGGTGGCATTGCGACGGGCGGATTCCAGGGCTTCCTGCGCCTGGCGCCAGGCCTGCCAGGCTTCGCGCGTTGTGCGGGCGAGGTCGGTCAGGCGACCCTGTTGATCGACCATGTCGCGTTGATTGGCAGGCACCAGCAGACCCTGGTGGGCGTGCTGGCCGTGGATGTCCACCAGCTGCGACCCGAGCTCGCGCAGCATGCCCAGGTTGGAGGGCACCCCGTTCACGTAGGCCTTGCTGCGACCCTGAGTGTCGATGATGCGCCGAAGAATGAGATCGTCGGCAGGGTCGAGTTCGCGTTCCTTCAGCCAGTCGTGCAGGCTCGCGGGAGTTTCAAAGACGGCCGTGATCTCTGCGCGCTCGGCCCCGGCGCGCAGCAGACCGGTGTCGCTGCGCCCGCCCAGGACCAGCGACAGGGCGTCGATGAGGATGGATTTACCTGCCCCGGTTTCCCCTGAAAAAACGGTGAACCCGGGCGAGAAGCTGATTTCCGCTTCCTCGACAATGACAAAATCACGAACGTGCAGGAGGCGCAGCATGGTGTCTATTCTGTGATGTCTGAAGGTTGGGGCATGCGGTTCCAGTACAGCTTCTGGCGAAGGGTGGAAAAATAGCTGTAACCGGTGGGGTGGATGAAGCGCACGGTGTGGTTCGCCCGGCAGACTTCAATGCGGTCGCCCGGCTGGCAGTCCGACCAGGTTTGCATGTCGAAGTGCACGCTGGCGCCGGACTCCACCCGGCCCAGGGCCGTGATGGTCAGACCGATGGTGCCGTTGTCGGGCAGGACGATGGGCCGATTCGACAGCGTTTGGGGCGCCACCGGCACCAGCAGCAAGGCGCGCAGGGTGGGGTGCACGATCGGGCCGTTGACTGCCAGGGAATAGGCTGTGGAACCCGTGGGAGTGGCGATGATAAGGCCGTCCGAGCGCTGGCTGTACATGAACTGGCCATCGAGTTCGACACGCACTTCGATCATGCCGCCACGACCGGCGCGGCTCAGCACCACGTCGTTGAGCGCCAGACCCGAGTACATGACCTGACCGTCGCGGATCACCCGCCCCTCGAGCAAAACGCGTTCTTCGCTTTCGAAGTGGCCATCCAGAATGCGGGTGACGGCGTCGAGGGCATTGTGCAGGGGGATGTCGGTGATGAAGCCCAGACGCCCATGGTTGATGCCCACCATGGGAATATCGTAGAGCGCCAGCTGCCGGGCTGCACCCAGCATGGTGCCGTCGCCGCCCATGATGATGGCCATGTCGGCCTGCGCACCGATGCCGGCGTAATCCGCGACCTGGAATTCGGTGACCCCCGTATTGGCCGCGGTTTCTGCCTCCACCAGAACCGTGCGCCCGGCAGCGGACATGGCCGCGGCCAGCTCACGGAGCGGCGCATCGAGGCCGCTGTCCTGGTAGCGACCGATGAGGGCGATCGTCTTGAAATGCATGATGAAGAAAGCCTGAATGGGTGGAGCTGCTAAGCTTTGATGGAATAATAGAGTTGATTATAGGGTTGTGACAGACCGCAAACGCACGGCAGTGATAGCCGGTGGCGCCTGCGGCTGTGGTATTCATCAATGTGGCACTGAACTGATTATGGATGATCGAGCCAAGGCACTGTTGAAAGCGCTGATAGAGCGTTATATCGCAGACGGTCAGCCTGTCGGGTCGCGCACGCTGTCGAAGATGTTCGATCTTTCGCCGGCGACGATCCGCAATGTCATGGCCGATCTGGAAGATCTCGGCCTCATACATAGTCCGCACACGTCTTCCGGCCGCGTGCCGACGCCTCAGGGCTATCGCCTGTTCGTCGACCGCCTGCTGGCGGTCCAGAGCCTACAGACGGTGCCCGTGGAGCAATTGCGCAGCAAGCTGCCGATATCCGACCCCACGCGCGCCGTGTCGGCCGCGGCCACGCTGTTGTCGAACATGTCGCAGTTTGCCGGGGTGGTCCTCGCGCCCAAACGGTCGCAGATCTTCCGCCAGATCGAATTCATCCGGCTCTCGGAATCCCGGGTGCTGCTCATCATTGTGACTCCTGACGGCGACGTGCAGAACCGCATTCTCTTCGTCAAGCGCGATTATCTCGAGCACGAGCTGATCGAGGCGAGCAACTTCTTCAACCAGCATTTCTCGGGCAAGTCCTTCGGAGAGGTGAGGGCGGCGCTCAAGCAGGAACTGTCCTCGCTGCAGGCCGATATTTCCAAACTCATGCAGGCCGCGGTCGAAGCGGGCACCAGCGATCCCGACGTCGACGAGACCGTGGTCATCGCGGGGGAAAGCAAACTGCTCGACATTTCCGAGATCGCCTCCGACATGGACCGTCTGCGGCGCATGTTTGCCCTGTTCGAGAAGAAAACCGACCTGCTGCAGTTGCTGGATGTCTCCAGCCAGGCGCATGGTGTGCAGATCTACATCGGGGGGGATTCCGAACTGGTTCCCCTCGAAGATGTGTCCGTCATCACCGCGCCTTATGGTGTGGATGGCAAGGTGGTGGGCACGCTGGGCGTGATCGGGCCGTCCCGGATGGCCTACGAGCGCGTCATCCCGATTGTCGACATCACGGCCCGTCTGCTCTCCAACGCGCTGAGTCATAACAAACCCGCACCATGAACCTGTTTCCCTCGCTCTATCTGCCCGAGCCGTCCGACCCTCATGCGTTGGAAACGGACCCACCGCGTCGGCAGGACTCGGGCACCGGTGTGCTCTTCATCAATCTGGGCACGCCCGACGAACCGACGCCACAGGCCATTCGCCGCTACCTGAAGGAATTCCTCTCCGACCCACGGGTCATCGAGATTCCCCAGTGGCTCTGGCAGCCCATCCTCCGGCTCTTCGTGTTGTCACGGCGCCCGAAGGCCCTGCAGCCGCGCTATCAGGACATCTGGTGGAAAGACGGCGCTCCGCTGCTGGTGGCATCGCGCCAGCAGGCCCAAGGGGTCGAGCAGGTGCTGGCTCAGCGCGGCATCCGGGTGAAGACCGCTCTGGGCATGCGCTACGGCAACCCTTCGATCGCATCGGCGATGGAATCCCTGCGCGACCAAGGCTGCGAGCGAATCCTGGTGGTGCCTCTCTACCCGCAGTATGCGGCCAGTACGACCGCAACGGCGGTGGACAAGGTCAACGAGTATGTGCGGCAGCGGCGCAACCAGCCGGAACTGCGCTTCGTGAAGCGTTACGCCGACGACTCGGGCTACATTGCGGCCCTCGTCGAGACGATACGCGCCCACTGGGACGCGCACGGCAAGCCCGAGCGCCTGCTGCTCAGTTTTCACGGCATTCCCAAAGTCACGGTCGAACAGGGCGACCCCTACCACCGCGACTGCATGGACACCGTCCGGGCCTTGAAATTGGCCCTGGGTGAAGACGGCGGCCGGGTGCATCATGCCTTCCAGAGCCGCTTCGGCAAGCAGGAGTGGCTGCAACCCTATACCGAGCCGACCTTGCGGGAGTGGGCCAGGGCAGGGGTGCGCAGGGTCGATGCCCTGTGTCCCGGTTTCCTGGCGGATTGCCTGGAGACCCTTGAAGAAATCCAGATGGAATGCCGCGACGCCTTCCTCGAGGAAGGCGGTGAGTCCTTTCGCTACATTCCTTGCCTGAATGGGCACCCGAGCTGGGTGAATGCGCTGGCGGATATCGTGCAGCGCAACCTCTGGAGCGACAATTTTTCAGAAAACACTTGAAATCGAATCCTGCGCCCCCATTGTTCCTGAATTGCATACTTCAGTCAGTGGAGATTCTCAATGTCTGCATCTCAGGAACCGGTGGACCCCAAGCAGGAAGGCCAGCAACCAGACACCTCTGAACAGCTCGAGGTGAACGAGGCACAAACGGCCGGCGATGCTGCAGGTCAGCAGGACGAAGGTCTGGTGCAGTTTGGTGCCGCCGAGGGGGAAAACCTCGAAGCGATGCTCAAGAGCGCCCAGGAAGAAATTGCCCGTTATCACGACGAGCTGCTGCGCGCGCGGGCCGAAATCGAGAACGTGCGCCGGCGCGCCCAGGACGATGTGGCCAAGGCTCGCAAGTTCGGCACCGAAGCCTTCGCGGAAAGCCTGATTCCCGTGCGTGACAGCCTGGAAGCCGCTCTGGCGCTCACCGACCAGACCGCAGAGGCCTGGAAGGAGGGCGTGGAAGCAACGCTGCGCCAGCTCAATGGTGCCTTCGAGCGCAACCAGATGCGCGAGGTCGCGCCCGCGCCGGGCGACAAATTCGACCCCCATTTCCATCAGGCCATCTCGTCAGTGCCCTCCGATCAGCCGGCCGGCACCGTCGTTCAGGTCCTGCAGAAGGGTTACACCCTGGCCGAGCGCGTGTTGCGTCCCGCGCTGGTCATGGTCTCGGCAGGTCAGCAGCAGGCTTGAAAACCGCTGCATCGGCCCCAGATAGCTAAACAACACAGTATTCCACGAACAAAATTTTCGCAGGATCACGAATCATGGGAAAAATCATAGGCATCGACCTTGGCACGACCAACAGCTGCGTTTCCGTCATGGAAGGCAGCAGTGTCAAGATCATTGAAAACGCCGAAGGCACCCGCACGACGCCGTCCATCGTCGCTTACATGCCCGATGGCGAAGTGCTGGTCGGTGCACCCGCCAAGCGCCAGGCCGTCACCAACCCGACCAACACTCTGTTTGCGGTGAAGCGCCTGATCGGTCGCAAGTTTGACGAAAAGGCGGTTCAGAAGGACATCGAACTGATGCCCTACAAGATCGTCAAGGCCGACAACGGCGACGCCTGGGTGGAAGCCCAGGGCAAGAGGATGGCGCCGCCGCAGGTGTCCGCCGACGTGCTGCGCAAGATGAAGAAGACCGCCGAAGACTACCTCGGCGAGGAAGTGACGGAAGCCGTCATCACGGTTCCGGCTTACTTCAACGACAGTCAGCGTCAGGCCACCAAAGACGCCGGTCGCATCGCGGGCCTGGAAGTCAAGCGCATCATCAACGAGCCGACTGCCGCCGCACTGGCCTTTGGCCTGGACAAGGCCGAAAAGGGCGACCGCAAGGTGGCGGTGTATGACCTGGGCGGGGGTACCTTCGACATCTCCATCATCGAGATCGCCGATCTCGATGGGGAAAAGCAGTTCGAAGTGCTCTCCACCAACGGCGACACGTTCCTCGGCGGCGAGGACTTCGACCTGCGCGTCATCGAGTACCTGGCGGCAGAGTTCAAGAAGGAAAGCGGCGTGGATCTGTCCAAGGATGTGCTGGCCCTGCAACGCCTGAAGGAAGCGGCCGAGAAAGCCAAGATCGAGCTTTCCTCGACCCAGCAGACCGAAATCAACCTGCCGTACATCACGGCGGATGCAAGCGGTCCGAAGCACCTGAATCTGAAGATCACGCGGGCCAAGCTGGAAGCGCTGGTGGAAGATCTCATCGCGCGCACCATCGAACCCTGCCGCATCGCGATCAAGGACGCCGGCATCAAGGCCAGCGACATCGATGACGTGATTCTGGTGGGCGGCATGACCCGCATGCCCAAGGTCCAGGAGAAGGTCAAGGAATTCTTCGGTCGCGAGCCGCGCAAGGACGTCAACCCTGACGAAGCCGTCGCCGCCGGCGCCGCCATCCAGGGTTCCGTGCTGTCGGGCGACCGCAAGGACGTGCTGTTGCTGGACGTCACCCCGCTTTCCCTGGGCATCGAGACCCTGGGCGGCGTGATGACCAAGATGATCAAGAAGAACACCACGATTCCCACCCGTTATTCGCAGGTGTTCTCCACGGCTGACGACAACCAGCCGGCGGTGACCATCAAGGTCTTCCAGGGCGAACGTGAAATTGCCTCGGCCAACAAGCTGCTGGGTGAGTTCAACCTCGAGGGCATTCCGCCTGCAGCCCGCGGCGTGCCGCAGATCGAGGTCACCTTCGACATTGACGCCAACGGCATCCTGCACGTGTCTGCGAAGGACAAGGGCACGGGCAAGGAAAACAAGATCACCATCAAGGCGAATTCCGGCCTGAGCGAAGAGGAAATCGAACGCATGGTGAAGGACGCCGAGCTCAACGCGGAAGAAGACCGCCGCGTCGCCGAGCTGGCCCAGACCCGCAACCAGGCCGATGCGCTGGTGCACGCCACGCGCAAGTCGCTGAGCGAGTATGGCGACAAGCTGGAAGCGTCCGAGAAGGAAGCCATCGAAACCGCCGTCAAGGAGCTCGAGGACATCATCCAGACGGGCACCAAGGACGAGATCGAGGCCAAGGTCGAAGCACTCAGCACCGCCTCGCAGAAACTGGGCGAGAAGATGTACGCGGACATGCAGGCGCAAGCGGGTCAGGAAGGCACGGCTCAGGCCCGCCCGGCTGACGACAACGTTGTGGATGCGGACTTCAAGGAAGTCAAGCGCGACCAATAACGTGTTGAGGGAATGACCTCGTAGCCCGGTTTTCGGCTTCCGCCGGAAATCGGGCATTCTCGTTCAGATACGGAGCACGTCACAGACGCAAGCAACTCAAATGGCAAAACGCGATTACTACGAGATTCTGGGGGTAGCGAAAAACGCCTCCGACGATGAGCTCAAGAAGGCTTATCGCAA
>JAJUFT010000133.1 GCA_029263615.1 Alcaligenaceae bacterium
CCTTCTTGCCGTCGACCACTTGAATGCCAACGCGGTCGCCCTTGCCCGTTTCCGGGTTGAACAGAGCCACATTGGAAATATGGATGGGCATGGTCTTGTCGATGATGCCGCCCTGCGTACCCGCCATGGGGTTCGCCTTGACGTGCTTCTTAACGACGTTGATGCCCTCGACGAGGACGTGGTCGGGACCGACGCGGCGCAGCACCGTGCCACGACGCTTTTTATCGCGGCCGGTCAGTACGATGACTTCGTCGCCTTTGCGGATTTTTTCCATTTTGCGCTCCTTACAGCACTTCAGGAGCCAAGGACACGATCTTCATGAACTTCTCGGTACGCAGTTCGCGCGTGACCGGTCCGAAGATACGAGTGCCGATGGGTTCCAGCTTGGCATTGAGCAACACGGCGGCATTGCCACCGAACTTGATCAGCGAGCCGTCCTTGCGGCGAACGCCCTTAGCGGTACGAACCACTACTGCGTTGTAAATTTCGCCTTTCTTGACGCGCCCGCGAGGAGCCGCTTCCTTGACAGTCACCTTGATGATGTCACCGATGGCGGCATAACGGCGCTTCGAGCCGCCCAACACCTTGATGCACATGAGGGAACGTGCACCCGTGTTGTCGGCCACGTCGAGCGTGGTCTGCATTTGGATCATGATTTTTCCTGTTCCAACTTAGTCGCGATGCGCCACCACCATTGATGACGCCACGCAGCCAGTCTTGGTCCCGTCAGCTTAAGCCGTGAGGGCCCAAGAGCCCGGCCCGGCAAAGCCTGGGTTGAAATTGTTGCCAAGGCCCCTTGAGAATACGGGGTGCGCCTTTAGGCAAGACGGTAATAATAGCGCGTTGCCAACCCCATGGCAAGGGCTGGCGGGAAATTCATGGTATCGCGTTGTACGGCTGTCACTGGACCGGCACGTTTTAGTGCAAGATCCTCGCGACGGGCCTAATTATCCACGAAATCCCCTTCCTGGTCATCGTCGTCATCGGAGAAAGACTCGCTGACCGGCAGCAACACGCCGTATTCACGCAGCAGGGTGGCGGTCGCTGCATTGGGCACATCGTGGGCGTAGATCTTCACGCCCTGGCCGATGGCGGATTCGGTGATGGCTGCAATAAGTTGAACCGCACCCGGGCTCTCGAGCAGGCCGGAGATCAGGTCACCACCGAGCTTGATGTAACGAATCCGGACCCGGTGCAGGCGCAGCAGTGCGGCGGGCTGTTCTGCAAGGCGCCTGACCCCGACCCCCACGCCAAGTCGCGCGGCCAGCGAGCAGAAGGCATCGAGCTCATCGGGATACGCCACAAAGCCATGAGCATCGACTTCAAGCACCAGACGCGCGCGCACTTCGGGCGAGATTCCCTCTGCAGACAACACCCGCTCCATGCCGGCCAGAAAGTCGGGCAGCAGCAGTGAGGCGAGCGAGACCCGCAGCGAAAGCGTGCCGGGATGAGTGCGAACCCATTGCGTGCCCAGCTCCATGGCGCGCAGGTCGCACGCGCCGGAAAGCCCCAGACGCACGGCCGGGGGCATGAAGAGGTAACCGGAAATCGATGTATCGTCCTCGGCATCCTGCAGGGAAAGCAGCGCTTCGTGCCGGTCTGGCGTATCGTCGTTGCCGTAAATCGATGACTCGACATTGAGCGCAACCCTACCTTCGCGCAGGGCGTCTTCAATCAGGGCCTTCCAGGCCGATTCGCCCGCGTTGCCCGTCGCACCGAGCGAACGATACTCGCTCGAGGCCATGTACTCGACTTCGTCGTGGCCGGCGTTCTCCGCCCGCATCAAACCGTGATCCAGTCGTGCGAGCACCTGGCCGACATCGCAGCTCGGACCGTAATCGGTGAGCGCGTAACACCAGCGACACAGACGGCTGTCGGCTGTCTGGATGCGCAGGGAATCGAGTTTCTGGCGCAAGGCCTCCAGCAGGTCGGTGGTGTCGGGGCCGTCGTAAGCGGCCAGCAACACGACAAAATCAGAACCGTTCAACCGGGCCAGCTGTGGCACCGGGCGGTTCGGGTCAGCCTGCTGCATGATCACCTCGCGCACACTGTCGCTCACGCGACGCAGCCAGGCATCGGTGGCCTGACGGTCGTGCCGGGCATTGATGGAGGCAAGATCGCGCTGCCGGAATACCAGCACATGCCCATAACGCATGGCCTGGGCCGCTTCATCGTCATCGTGGGGACGCAGGGCGCGCCGCAGTTCGTTGATGAAGAACCGGCGATTCGCCGCGCCGGTGACCTCGTCGGAATGCAGGGCGACCTCGAGCGTCTCGATCTGGCGGCTTTGTTCGTCCGCCGTGGCGCGAACCCGTTCGCGCACCGATTCGATGACCGTGTGTACCTGGGCCAGCTCCTTGATGCGTTGACCCACGGGAGGCGAGTCCGGATTGCCGGAGGGACGCCCATCGGCGATGGCTGCCACCTGTTCGGCAACCTCGGTCTGCAGGGCCCTGCGCAGCCAGCGAATCAGCACCATGGCGAAGAGGGCCCACAGCACACCCGCGGCGACCACCAGTGCCAGCACCTGCCAGGCCATTTTCCAGAGAGCCGCCCGTGCAAAGCCGGAGTCGGGTGTGACCGCGACTTCCCCGATCTGCTTCCAACCATCGCTCACCGCCTGCGTGACGGTCGGCGCGCGCAGAGGGAACCACGCATCCAGCCAGCGAGGCGCCTTCGATGCGCCTGCATCCGGCGCCCGCTCGAGCTTGTGCAGGACCTCACCGGAAGGTGTGGACAGAAGAATGCTGTGGTACTGGCCGGTATCGAACAAGGCCTTGAGCAGCAGTTCCTGGGTGACCGTGTCCTGATTGCCCGGCTGAGAGAGCGACAGCGCCAGCGACGAGGCCGTGTTCTGCGCTTCAGCCTGCAGACGTTCGTTCAAATATCCATGCGCGCCACTCAGGCTGAACCACAGCGTTCCCGCCAGGATGATGCACATGGCGACGGTGACACTGATCAGGAGCTGGCGGAGCAAAGACATGTGAGATGATTCGAGTCGTAACAAAGCTAACCATGGATGATACCAAGCCCCGAACTCCAAGAATGTCGCCTGTCAAAAACATGGGGGACAACCCTGACATGTGAAATCAGGGAGTGAAGCCTTCCTGCCGCATGCGTGCCAGCAGGTCTTGCCAGCGCGTGATGCGATCCACACCGGCCGATTGACTACCTTTGACGAAGACGGCGTGGGCGTTGAAGCTGAACACCGGCGTGAGGTCGCGGCGGCGCGAGGCAGGTTCAATGCGGTGAACGAGATTGTCGAGAATGAGGGGCTCGGAATCCGGCTGATCGTAGTAGCCCAGCACCATGTGTGCCACACTGCGCCCATCCACCTGCGCCCGAACGTAGATCAGGCGCAGTTTTTCAGGTGGCACGCCGAGGTGGACCAGAGAGAAATACTTGCCGATGACGAAGTCTTCGCAATCGCCCATCCCCCTGCCCAGGGTTTCCAAAGGCGTGGCCCAGTAATCTTCACGACGCCAGGCTTTGATGTCTTCCGC
>JAJUFT010000075.1 GCA_029263615.1 Alcaligenaceae bacterium
GAGGACTCGAACCTCCACACCTTGCGGCACATGGACCTGAACCATGCGCGTCTACCAATTCCGCCACCTGGGCATAGCGTGTATGCTATGGGCTTGCCGGAACAGCAACTTCGCTGTCACTTCAAGGAAGGTGCGAAGTATAGCCCGGTTTTTTAAGAAATGGAAATGCCCTTTGAGCAAACAAACAAAAAAAAGCAGTAAACCGGAAATCATCGCCGGCGCGATCGATCTTCCCCCGGATTTTGACCCCGAAGTTCCCAGCCGTGAGGCAATCATGCAACAGCTGCGAACCTTCGGAAAGCCCATGAGCCTGGAAGCACTCGCCCGGGCACTGGGCGCCCCTGTGCCTCTTTCTGTTGGTTTTGAACGACGCCTGCGTGCCATGGAACGCGACGGGCAGCTCTTCACCAACCGACAGGGCAAGGTGCAGATCAACACCAAACTTGAATTCATCGCCGGCAAGGTGCAGGGGCACCGCGACGGCTTCGGTTTCCTGCTTCGTGACGACGGCGGCCCCGATCTGTTTCTGCCGCAGCGGGAGATGCTCAAGGTGCTGCATGGCGACCGCGTTCTGGCCAAGATTGAAGGCGAGTATCGCGGCAAGCTGGAAGGCCTGATCGTCGAAGTGCTGGAGCGTCGCACCGAGAAACTCGTGGGGCGCTTTCTGCGCGAGCGCGGTGCCTGCATCGTGGTGCCGGAAGACCAGCGCATCAAGCACGACATCCTCATTCCCCCTCAGGAGATCAACGGCGCAGAACACGGCCAGGTGGTGACCGTTGAAATCGTGCAACAGCCCACCCGGCACACTCAGCCGCTGGGAAGAGTGGTGGAAGTGCTGGGCGAGATCGACGACCCCGGCATGGAAATCGAGATTGCGGTACGCAAGTTCGGCGTGCCGCACGAGTTTTCCGAAAAAGCCCTGCAACAGGCCGATGCCTTGCCCGACCACGTGATGGGTACGGAAATCAAGGGCCGGGTGGACCTGCGCGATGTTCCCTTCGTCACCATCGATGGCGAAGACGCCCGCGATTTCGACGACGCAGTCTTCTGCATGCCGATCAACCTGGGAACGGAAAGTCGCCGTCGCCCGGGCTGGCGTCTGCTGGTGGCCATTGCCGATGTCAGCCATTACGTGAAACCCGGCGACCCCATCGATGTCGACGCCCTGGAGCGCGGCACCAGCGTGTATTTTCCGCGGCGCGTCATTCCGATGCTGCCCGAAGCGCTCTCCAATGGCATCTGCTCACTGAATCCTGACGTCGACCGTCTGGTGCTGGTGTGCGACATGGTGATCGCCGGTAGCGGCAAGAAAGCGGGCCAGATTTCGGCCTATCAGTTCTACGAAGCGGTCATTCATTCCCATGCACGCTGCACCTACACCCAGGTGTGGGAAGCGTTGCAGCAACCCAAGGGGCCCGCCGCGGCGGCACTGGGCGATCTCCTTCCGCATATCCGCGATCTGCACGAGCTCTATCAGCTGTTTGCCAAGGCGCGCGTGGAGCGCGGAGCCATCGATTTCGACACGGTCGAAACCCGCATCGTCTGCACGCCGCTGGGCCGCATCGAGCGCATCGAAGCCTACGTCCGCAACGATGCCCACAAGCTGATCGAAGAGTGCATGCTGGCCGCCAATACGTGTGCGGCCGAGTTCATGACGCGCAACAAGCGTCATGGCCTTTACCGCGTGCACGAGGGGCCCACGCCAGAAAAACTGCAAACCCTGCGGGCCTACCTGCAGACCGTCGGGCTCACCCTGGAAGGGGGCGACGACCCGGGCACCAACGACTACGCCAAGCTCATGCAGCAGGCGCGTGGCCGCCCCGACTTCGAAATCATCCAGACCATGGCGCTGCGTTCCTTGCAGCAGGCCATCTACAGCCCCGAACAGGTGGGCCACTTCGGTCTCTCCTACGACCACTACGCGCACTTCACCTCGCCCATCCGCCGCTACCCCGATCTGCTCACGCACCGGGTCATCAAGGGCATTCTGAAGGGCAAGCGTTATGTGCCCAAGGTTGCGGATGTCGCGGCCGCGATGGCCCTGCCGCGCGACGAGCAGGAAGAGGCCACCTGGGAAAAACTGGGCCTGGTCCTGTCCGCCGCAGAGCGTCGCGCCGACGATGCTTCGCGCGATGTCGAGGCCTGGCTCAAGTGCTGGTTCATCAAGGAACACGTGGGCGAGATCTTCAGCGGCCGCGTGACCGGTGTGGCGCCCTTCGGCCTGTTCATCACCCTTGAAACGCTGTTCGTGGAAGGGCTGGTCCATGTGTCCGAGCTGGGTTCCGACTACTTCCAGTACAACGAGGCCTCCCATGAATTGCGGGGCGAGCGCACCGGCATCCGCTATCGCCTGACCGACCCCGTTCAGGTTCAGGTGGCGCGGGTCGATCTCGAGGCACGTCGCATCGAGTTCCGGCTCGTCAAGGGCACCAGTTTCAAATCCCTGACGGCGCCCGAACCGGCTGACGCCACACGGCGCATCAAACGGGCGGCGTCCACCAAGCCGCAGTCCCTTAAGGGCACCTCCAGCCAGCGGCGCGCCGAGGCCAAGCGCACCCAGCGCAAGGCGGCTGCCGAGAAGGCCAGGAAAACCGCCAAGCCGCGGCGTTAAAATGCCGGTTTGGGGAGGCGTTCTGCTTCCCCGACCGATCCATTTCGAGGAAACCATGTCTTCTCAGGTTCTGGCCGGCTTTCATGCCGTCGTGGCGCGTCTGCGCCACGCTCCCGCCTCTATCAAGGAACTGTATTTCGATGAGTCGCGGCGCGACAAGCGTATGGCAAACCTGCTGGAACAGGCGGCAGCGGCGGGTGTGAAACCCCGTGCGGCGACCGCCGCGCGCCTGGATGGGCTGGCCGGCGGCATGCGCCATCAGGGCGTCGTGGCCCTGGCCCAAGCCAACGTGCTGGCGGTGGATGTCGACGAGGTGCTCGATACGCTGGAAGACCGCGGCGAACCGGCGCTGCTGCTGATTCTTGACGGCGTGACCGACCCGCACAACCTGGGTGCCTGCCTGCGTACCGCCGATGCGGCCGGGGTGCATGCGGTGATCGCGCCGCGTGACCGGGCCGTGGGGCTGAACGCCACGGTGCGGCGGGTCGCCTGTGGCGCCGCTGAAACCGTGCCCTACATCATGGTGACCAACCTGGCCCGCACCATGCGCGCGCTCAAGGAAAGAGACGTATGGCTGGTCGGAACGGATGACCAGGCCGGCGGTTCCCTGCACCAGGTGGACGGCCGTCGCAGCATGGCCTGGGTGATGGGCGCCGAAGGCGAGGGCATGCGCCGGCTCACACGAGAGACCTGCGATGAGCTGGTTCAGATTCCCATGCTCGGTTCGGTGGAAAGCCTGAACGTCAGCGTGGCCAGTGCAGTCTGTTTGTACGAAACGGTGAGGCAGCGCCTGGCCGTCCAGGGCGCAGGCTGAGGTTGCGCTCCCTCTGCGCGTGAAACCGGGTGCAGCAGTGCCTGCATCCCACCCATCCGATCGTCTTCACCCCCTTTCCGATTTTTTCTTTTCCCATTTCGACCTATGTCCACTCACGGCTTCACCACCGACATCCTGCATTCCGACCGGCGCCTGGGCGCCGAAGCCGGAGCCGTTCACAAACCTCTGCATCCCTCGGCGCAGTACGCGTTCGAACGGGTGGAAGACCTGGTTGCCGTTTTTCAGGGCAGCCCCGGTTTCTCGTATGCCCGTCAGGGAACGCCCACCACCGCAGCCCTGGAAGCGAAGATCAACCGCATGGAAGGGGGAATCGGCACGGTGACCTTCGCGACCGGCATGGCCGCGCTGTCTGCCGTGTTCCTGACCTTGCTCAAGAAGGGCGACCACCTCATCAGCAGCAAGTACATATTCGGCAACACCAACAGTCTGCTGGGCACGCTGGCGAATTTCGGCGTGGAGATCTCGCTGGTCGATGCCACCGACCTGGCACAGGTGCAGGCGGCGCGCCGGCCGGAAACCCGCATGGTCTTTGTGGAAAGTCTGGCCAACCCCGGCACCTTCGTGAGTGACCTCGACGGCATCGGGCAATGGTGTGCGCAAGAGAAGCTGCTGTATGTGGTCGACAACACTTTGTCCACCCCCTGGCTGTGCACCGGCAAGTCGGTGCAGGCCGGGCTGGTGGTGAACTCGCTTTCCAAGCATATTGGCGGCCATGCGAACGCGCTGGGTGGGGCAGTGACGGATACCGGCCTGTTCGACTGGTCGAGTTACCCGAACATCAGCGAGGTGTATCGCAAGGGCAATCCCGCGAGTTGGGGTCTCACACAGGTCAAGAAGAAGGGGCTGCGCGACATGGGGGCGACCCTGTCGTCGGATGCCGCTCACCGGATTGCCGTGGGGTCTGAGACGCTGGCCCTGCGCATGGGCAAGGCCTGCGACAACGCGATGACCTTGGCGGAAACGCTCTCCCGCCATCCTCTGGTGGCGCGTGTGAATTACCCCGGCTTGCCGGATCACCCGCAGCACGAGCGGGCCAAGCGGCTTTTCGGCGGTCGGTTCGGAGCGTTGATGGCCGTGGAGCTGGATGACAGCGTCGATCTCTTCGCCTTCATGAACCGGCTCAAGGTCTTTGTGCTGGCCACGCACCTGGGCGACAACCGCACGTTGGTGTTGCCGGTGGCGCATACCATCTACTACGAAATGGGCCCGGAGCTGCGCGCCCAGATGGGTATTTCCGACAATCAGTTGCGTGTGTCGGTGGGGACCGAAGACGTGGAAGACCTGATTGCGGATTTTGAACAGGCGCTGAAGGGCTGAGCACCGGCGGGGCGGGCTGCTGCCGCGAGGCAGCGGTCTGCCGATGCATTCAGGCAGGCAACAAAAAAGGCACCTTGCCGGGTGCCTTGTTGCGAGAAAGAAAGCATTTGGTGGGTGCTGACGGGTTCGAACCGCCGACCTACGCCTTGTAAGGGCGCCGCTCTACCAGCTGAGCTAAGCACCCGACAGGGTACCGAAGCTTCTTTCTGTAGCTGCTTATTGCTTGAAATGGCCGTCTAGAGGAAGGCGCGTTTCAGCAAAGACAGCATTATAGCGAGGCGGGGCCTGCCGTGCAAGCCCCAGCCAGCTTAGTTGACGGCGTCCTTCAGGCCCTTGCCGGGGCGGAACTTCGGCACGCGCGCTTTTTTGATCTTGATGGCTTCACCGGTGCGGGGGTTACGACCGGTACGGGCGGCGCGCTCGGAAACGGAGAAGGTGCCGAACCCAACGAGCGTGACGGTGCCCTTCTTCTTCAAGGTGCTGGTCACGGCGCCAATGAAGGCCTCCAAAGCGCGGCCGGCATCGGCCTTGGACAGATCGGCCTTCGTGGAGATGTGTTCGATGAGCTCTGTTTTGTTCATTAAGGTTTACCCCTAAAAATTATTCATCAAGCCGCCCGTGAAGGATGGGCCTGGAGAGAGAACCTGGGCTTCCCGCCGACGGACCCCTTACACAGCAGGGATTGCGCCACACGGCTACCGCGTATTAAGCCTTCGATCGCGCTGGACTGTCAAGCAGGAAACCCCTGAAACCCGCATCAATATTGAGTCGAGTTGAGAATCGGCCACGCATCCGATAAAAGCATGGTCAATCTCCCGAAAGGGGTGGAAAATGGAACCGGTCGCGCCTGACTTAATTGCGAATGGTTCGCATTAGTGATACTATTCATGTTCTCGGCAGACGCAGGCTGCGTCCTGCTGTCATACGCCTAGCCTCCGTTGCACCATGCCGCGATTGTCCCCATCGTCCAAGTCCAGTCAGACGCCGATTCGTGTGATCGGGGCCGCCGTGGCTGTCGGCCTGCATGCCGCCATTCTTGCTGCCATCGTGTCGGCTCCGCCGCAGAAGATCGAGATGGAGCTTCCCGAAACGGTCGAGATCCATTTCGTAGAGTTGTCCGATGAGGTGGAGGACGCCGCGCCCAACGAAAACGAGGCCGATACGCCGGGGCTCCCGGAACCCGTGGAAGCGGTTGCCGAAGCCGATCCGACGCCTGAACCCGAACCGATCCCGGAGCCGGAGCCCACACCGGAGCCCGAACCCATCGCGGAACCGGAACCGCTTCCCGAACCCGAGCCAGCGCCCGAACCCGAGCCAGCGCCCGAACCCGAGCCAGCGCCCGAACCCGAGCCGATTCCGGAACCGCTTCCCGAACCCGAGCCAGAGCCCGAGCCAGAGCCGGAGCCGGAGGCGATTACCGAGCCTCCGCCACCCCCTGCGCCGGAGCCGCCTCCGCCGCCCAAACCGGAACCTCCACCTCCGCCCAAGCGGGAGCCGCCTCCCAAACCGAAGCCCACGCCCGAGCCGCCCAAGCCGAAGCCCGCGCCCAAACCGCAACCGGCGAAACCGCAACCCAAGCCTGCGCCGGCAACGGCTCAGCAGGCCCCGGCGGGTACGCCTCCCTCCGGCAAGGAAACGGCCGCCGTGCCCAAGGCTCCGTCTGCCCCGGTGGACCCGGATCGTCCGCGCATGGTCAGTTCGGTCGACTACATGGGACGGCGTCCGACGCCCGAATACCCGCGCATGTCGCAGCGGCGGGGCGAACAGGGTCGTGTCATCGTGCGCGTGCTGATTTCGCCGGAAGGCACGGTGATTGACGCCCAGATACAGCGTTCCTCGGGACATGAACGCCTCGATGCGGCAGCACTCAAGGCCGTGCGTTCCGCGCGCTTCAAGCCCTACAAGGAAAACGGCCACGCCTACCGGGCGCTGGCGGACATCCCATTCGATTTTGTTCTATAGGACACACACCATGTTCGATTTCATCGACCTCGCTCTTCACGCGCTTGCGCAGGTCAGCGATGCCGCGCCCGATGCGGGGGCGCTGGCTGCGTCGGCCGCGACGGCCGCCGATTCGGGCGTTTCGGCAGCTGGTGCGACCCTCAGTCCCGCGGCCCCGGCCGCACCGGCACTGGCGCCCGAAATGGCCCAGGGCACAGGCTTCCTGCACTTCGTCGCGCAGAGCGATGTGGTGGGTAAGTCGCTGTTCGGGATACTGATCGCCATGTCGCTCATCAGCTGGTACCTGATCGTGGTCAAGCTGATCATGCGGGCCCGCCTCAAGCGTCGTTCGGCGCATTTCCTGCGCGAGTTCTGGGCCGCCAGTTCGCTCGAACAGGTGGAAAATGAAATTGCCACGCACGGTGCCACCGAACCGTTTGCCCACCTGGCTGCCCACGCCATTCATGCGCGCAACCATCATGTGAAGTACGGTGCGATGCGGCTGGAAGAGAAGGGGTCGACTGGCGCCTTCGTGACGCGCACCATCCGCAAGGTCATCGATGAAGAGACCGCCAAGCTGGAGAATGGGCTCACCATGCTGGCGTCGATCGGCTCGACGGCGCCTTTCGTGGGGCTGTTTGGCACGGTGTGGGGCGTTTATCACGCGCTGGTGGGCATCGGTCTGTCCGACGGGGTGACCATCAACCGCATCGCGGGGCCGGTGGGCGAAGCGCTGATCATGACGGGCCTGGGCCTGGCCGTGGCGATTCCCGCCGTGCTAGCGTACAACGGTTTCGTGCGCAGCAATCGGGTCTATCTGGCTCAGCTCGATGCCTTTGCCCATGATCTGTTCACCTTCCTCACCACGGGCCAGCAGGTCAACGACCAGCGCAATGGGCAGGGCAAAGTACGGCGCATGGCGCCGGTGGCCGCCGCTTCTGGAGACGAGTGATGGCATTCGGCAGTTTCGACAACAAGAGCAGCAGCAGTGCGGTGTCGGAAATCAACATGGTGCCGCTCATCGACGTGATGCTGGTGCTGCTGGTGATCTTCATCATCACCGCGCCGCTGATGAGTCATTCCATCAAGATCAATGTGCCCCAGGCGAGCTCCGAGCCGGTGCAGCAAGACCCCAAGGTGGTGGATTTCGCCGTGGATGCCGACGGTCAGTTGTTCTGGAATGAGCAGCCGGTGACGCTGGAACAGATTCCGGCGCTGATGGCGGCGGAAGCGGTTCTCGACCCGCAACCGGAAGTGCGCCTGCGTGCCGACCTGGACACCCGCTATGAAGTGCTGGCCCAGGTGATGAGCATGGCGCGTCAGGCCGGCCTGAAGCGCATCGGCTTCGTGACACGGCCCGGCTCCGTGCCGGCCCCGGCGGCACAATAAGGGGCCCGATGTCTGCGGCCGTCCTGATCCCGCTTCCGGGGGGCGCAGTGCTCGACTAGAATCACGGATATGCGAATACTCGTGATTGAAGACGACCCCACTTTGGGCAATGCCCTGCGCGAATTTCTCGGTCAGCAGGGCTATGCCGTCGATTGGTTGCAGGAAGGCAACCAGGTCGTGGAGACCCTCGACGGCCAGCACTACGACCTTCTTCTGCTCGATCTCAATCTGCCCGGCAAAAGCGGTCTGGAAGCCTTGCGTGAGCTGCGCGCAGCGGGGCAGACACTGCCCGTGCTGATTCTCACTGCGCGCGACAGCGTGGATGACCGCGTCGCCGGTCTGGACAGTGGCGCCGACGATTAAGTCACCAAGCCTTTCGAGCTGGTCGAGCTGGCCGCCCGGGTGCGCGCGCTGGGGCGCCGCCGGACGGGGCAGGCCCAACCCATTGTGGAAGCAGGGCCCCTGCAGTTCGACACAGTCGGGCGCGAGGTCCGGGTGGGGGGCGAACGGCTCAATCTTTCCGTGCGTGAACTGTCCGTCCTCGAAATGCTCATGCTGCGTGCAGGGCGGGTGGTCACCAAGCAGCAGATCGTGAATTCGCTTTCCGCCTGGGATGCCGACTTCAGCGAGAACGCAGTAGAAGTCTACATTTACCGTCTGCGGCGCCGTCTTGAAGGGACCGGTGCCTCCATCCAGACCGTGCGCGGTTTCGGCTATCTGCTCGAAACGGATGAAGCACTTCTCCAACGTCCGTAACCGCCTGCTGCGGCTGGTGCCGCGCGGCTCGCTGGCCCGCCATCTGGTGGTCCGGCTGATGCCGGCGGTGCTGGTCCTCATCATGATGGACGTGATGGTCACCTGGTACTTCACCGGAACCATCAGCGTGGAAGAATGGCTGGAGCGCGACCTGTTCTGGGCCATGCTGCTCAGCCAGTGCGTGCTGCTCCTGATCTTCGGCTGGGTGCTCATTCGCGGGATCCGTTCCGGCCTGCAGAGCGTGAACAAGCTTTCCATGGAAATCAGCCAGCGCTCCATCGACGACCTTCAACCGCTTGAAACCCGCGGGCTGTCCAGCGAGATTGCGCCCTTGGTGTCGCATATCAATGGCTTGCTGGCCAGGCTGGATGAATCCGTGCAGGCACAGCGGCGCTTTGTCGGCCATGCCGCCCATCAATTGCGCACGCCCCTGGCCGGAATGAAGATGGAATGCGAGCTGATGATGGCCGGCGATCTTCCGGAGGAAGTTCGGGCCCGTGCCCTGCGCATCAAGGCCGTTAACGACCGCATGATCCGCCTGGGGCAGCAGCTGCTGGTGCTGGCGCGCGCGGACAGTTCCACTCGGCCGCAGGACAGCTTCGTGCGCAGCGACCTGAACGAATGGGTGCGCGATACCGCGGCGGAATGGGTGCCCCGGACGCGCGCTGCCGGGGTGGCTTTGGAATTCCTCGCGGCGGACGCGCCGGTTTGGGTGGAGATCGATCCACTCTTGCTGGAGGAAGCCCTGAGCAATCTGATCGACAACGCTCTGCGGCACGCCAGGGGGGGGCGCACCATCCGGGTTCAGGTGGGCAACAACCCGCCCAGCCTCACCGTGGAGGACGACGGTTCGGGCATCCCGCCGCAGGAAGCCGAAAGGGTCTTCGAAGCCTTTTACCGCGCACCGGGCAGCGAGGCGGGTGGCGCGGGCCTGGGCCTGGCCATCGTGCGGGAAATCGCCCACGCGCATGGGGGATGGTGGAATTTGCAGAGCCGGCCGCAATTCCCGGGCACGCGCATCACCATTGTGTTTCCCGGGCCCCGCAAAGGTGCGCGCCTGAACCGGCTTGAAGGATGGAAAATGGGCCACCCCGAAGGTGGCCCGGAAGCATTGTGACGGTTCCGAAAGGTCAGCCATGCTGACCGGGACGCCCCGACCGCCCAATGGCGGGCGTTAACGGACGGGCACGGCGCCATACGGTTGTGTCGCAGGAGCAGGCTGTGTGTAGCCACCTGGTGCAGCGGGCGTGCCATAACCGGGGACGGCCTGGGTGCCGGAGGTCGTGCCGGTCTGGCCGCTATGCGGGTAGCTCGGGGCCGGTTGAGTGGTGTAACCGCTACCGGTGGCCTGGTCCGCAGGAATTTCGATGGTCAGTTCACGCAGTACGCCACCGCCGCTGACGCTGCCAAGGGTCCTGGCGCTGGAATCGGTCATCAGGCGTTCACATTCTGCGCGGCGTTCGGCCGGCAGGCGAGCGCAGCGTGCCGCGGCATTGGCCTGCGTATCGCCATTCGGGTTGACCAGACGGTTGCGGCGTGCTTCCTGCAGGGCGGCACCTGCTTCACGCCGGCAGGTGCGCTGAGCCTCGGGGTCCGTGAGCGTGCTGCATCGTTGAATGTCTTCCTTGTAGCGGGCCTGGGCCTCGGCCATTGTGAGACCTTGAGCCTGGGCTGCCGCCAGAGGCATCAGACTGGCCACCGCGGCGAGCACAGCCAAACGCGCAGGACGAAGAGCTTGAACGTTTACCTTCATGGAACCTCCTGTGGTTAAACAGTTACGACAAAATATATAAGTGTTAACCCGGAGCTTGCAAGCCTTGTGCCCGCGCGACGTGTCTAGGGGGTGGACCCTCCCGAGACGCCGGCTTCTTCTTCTGGCAGGGACGAACCTTCCAGTTTCACTTCGGGGGCATTCTCCGAGACCGTACCTTGGTCCTCGCGACGCTGGAGCTCACGCTTGATGGCAGCACGCATCAGCAGCATGGCCGTCACGGGCGAGGTGATGATCAGGAAGAAACTGATCAGCAAGGAATGGGCCACGAAGCGGTGTTCGGTAACCGCCGCCGTGACGATGATCGCAACCACGATGCAGAACGAAGCCAGCGTGTTGGCCAGGGTGGGCGCGTGGATGCGGCTGTAAAAATGGGGCAGACGCAACATGCCCAGTGAGCCGGTTAGCGCGAAGAATCCGGCCGTCACCAGAAGGACGGAAAGGACCAAGACTGCCCAGATGGGAAGATCGGCGCTCACGGTTCGATCACCTCCCCACGCAACAGGAACTTGGCCATGGCCACGGAGCCCACGAAGCCGAACATGCAGATCAGCAGGGCAATGTCGAAGTAAAGCGACGAGCCGAACCGCAGGCCGAGCGTCAGCAAGGTGAGCATGCCATTGATGTACATGGCGTCCAGGGCGAGTACACGGTCGGCCATGGAGGGGCCCACGGCCAGGCGGTAGACCGCCATGCAGATGGCGAGCACGAAACAGCCCAACGCGAAGAACAGGGCAATGTCGAGTATCTGGCTCATTCGAATATCTCCTTGAGCGGGCGCTCGTAGTCGTACTGGATCTTGTGCATCCAGTACGCTTCGTCCTGCAGGTCGAGCACGTGCAGGGTCAGCAGGCCTTCGTCTTCGGCAAACTCCGCCCACACCGTGCCCGGCGTGTAGGTGACGATGCACGACAGCACGGCCAGGCCGTGCGGATCGCGCATGCTGATGGGGATCTTGATGAAACCGGGCGAAATATTGCGCGGGCGCTTCCAGATGATGCCTGCGACGTCCAGATTGGAATTGAAGACGTCGACCGCCACGCGCCACAACAGTTTGAGCGCAACCAGCGGTTTGCTTGGCCGGGCACGGACCGGACGCAAAGCCTGTGACGCCCAACCGAAGAACAGGGCCAGCAGGCCCCCCAGCATGATGTTGCCCAACGAGAGGCTGTCATTCAGCAGCAGCCACAGGCCCAGCAGCATGGTCGGCAGATAAAGCCAGCTCAGGATGGACTTCATTGCCGGACCTCCGTCACGGCCCGGCCCGGATTCTGCGTGAGCACGGCGTTGATGTAGGCACTGGGGGTGCCCAGGTAATCGGCCGTGTCCTCGAGATACCTCATGGTGGGGCCCGCCCAGATGGACATGGCGATCGTCGTGAGGATCAGCATACTCACCGGCCCCGCTTCGCTCAGACGCAGACGCGGCGTGAGGGTCTCATCGACGCTCCAGAACAGACGGATGCCGGTTCGACCCAGGGCAATGATGCAGGCCAGGCCCGACAGCAGCACGAAGCCGATCAGCAGCCACGTGCCTACCCAGTGCGGGCCGGAGGCCGTTTCCAGGGCGGCGGACAGCAAGGAGAACTTTGCCACGAAGCCCGACATCGGCGGCAGCCCGGCGATCAGCAGCGCGCAGGCCACGAACGACAGGCCCAGAAAGGCCATGGCAGCCGGAATGGCCACGCCCACGACGTCGGCACTGCGGTCCGGGGACTCCGGATCTTCCAGATCGAAGGCTTCCAGACTCACGGCCAGCAGGTCGGCCCCGAAGGCCTGGGTGCGTTCCACCATTTCCAGCAGCAGGAAGAAGGCGCCTAGGGCCAGCACGGAGGTGACCAGGTAGAACAGGGCGGGCCCGGTCAGGGTGACGCCGGGCATGCCCAGCGCCGCGAACAGTGTGCCGGAGGACATGATGGCGCAGTACGCCGCCTGACGTTCCGGCTGCGGAGCGGCCAGCAGGCCCAAGATGCCGAAGGCCAGGGTCGCGATGCCCACGGGGAACATCCACTCGCCCCCGAAGGCGGCCGGGGCGCCGGTCGGCACCAGCAGCGACCCGATGCGCAGCAGGGCATAGACGCCCACCTTGGTCATGATCATGAAGACCGCGGCGACCGGGGCGCTGGCATTGGCGTAGGTGGCGGGCAGCCAGAAGTTCAGGGGCCACGCGGCGGCCTTGATGAGGAAGGCAATGCCCAGAATGGCCGCGCCCGATTCGAACAAACGACGATCCGGGCCGGAGAGCTCGCCCGCGCGGGCGGCGAGGTCCGCCATGTTGAGCGAGCCGGTCACGCCATAGATCATCGCCATCGCAATCAGCAGCAGGAAGGAGGCCACCAGGTTGATGGCGATGTAGTGCATGCCGGCCGTCACGCGTGCACGGCCAGAGCCATGCAGCGCGAGGCCGTAGGAGGCCGCCAGCAGCACCTCGAAGAACACGAACAGGTTGAACAGGTCGCCGGTCAGGAAGGCGCCGTTCAGGCCCATCAGCAGGAACTGGAACAGGGCATGGAAGTGGACGCCGGCGCGATCCCAGCGGGCCGTGGAGTAGACCCACGACGCCAGGCCGAGCAGGGCGGTGAGCACCAGCATGACGGCGGAGAGACGGTCGACCACGGCCACGATGCCGAAGGGAGCGGGCCAGTCGCCCAGCAGATAGACGCCCACGCCATCGGGCCAGGTGTTCGGCAGATAGCCGGCCGTCAGGCACAGCAGGGTGATGGCGGTAGCCAGTTGC
>JAJUFT010000092.1 GCA_029263615.1 Alcaligenaceae bacterium
CCAGGCCCCCAGTTTCTTTAGCGCCGGCACGTCGCGGCCCAGCGAGACATACACACGGCCGCCGGTAAAGTTACAGGCGTTAAAGGTGCCCAGGGCGGTGCAGCACACTAGCACGCTTAACAGCACCGCGGCCCAGGGCCCGGCCAGAAGGCGCGTCATGTCTGCGCCCACCGCCTGGGTCTGGCGCAGCCCTTCCAGCCCGAACACCTGTAAATACGCCAGATTCACCAGAACGTACAGCGCTACGATAACGACCGTGCCGAACAGAAGAACGCGCAGCATGTTGCGACCAACGTCGCGGATTTCGCCGGACAGGTAGGCGGCCTCGTTCCAACCACCGTATGTCAGCAGCACAAACACCATGCCCATGCCGAGCATGCCGGCAAGCTCGCCGAAAGCATAGCCGGAGGGCGCTTGCGAGGCGGCCGATGCCACCGCAGCCGTGTCGCCGGCACCCGTGCCACCATCGCCCAGTATCAGTCCGCCCACGGCCATGAGCACCAGCGCCAATACGGACACCACGGTCAGCACCCATTGCACACGGCGCGATTCGGTACTGCCCATCACGTTCAGCACGGTCAGGGCTACCACTACCAGCGCTGCGTAGACCGCGGGCCCTTGTTCACCCAGGGGCAACAGCACTTGCGCGTAATCGCCAAAAATGAAGGCCACAGCCGCAATAGCGCCGGTCTGAATGATAGAGCAGCGCGCCCACGCGAACAGCAACGCCACGTCTTGGCCCCAGCCGCGGCCCAGGAAGGCGTATTCGCCACCGGCGTCCGGGTAGGCGCTGCCGAGTTCGGCATAGCACAAGGCGCCAACCAGCATCACCAGGCCACCGGCTACCCATAAGCCCATATAGGCAACAGCGTTGGGCGCGTTCATGGCGACCAGCGGGGGGAAACCGAAGATGCCGATCCCCACCACCACGCCCACCAGCAGCGCAACCGCATCCCAGACAGACAGCCCCTTATTAATCTTGAGGCCTTCCGTTACCGCTTGACCTTCCGTTGCCGCTTTGGGCCTGGCAGCGACCGGCACCACAGTTTCACCACTCACAGACGCGTCCCCTTCCAAGAAGACGAGTCGGCCCCGCCTTCAGATAACAGCAGGCTGCTGCCTTGCACATTGCCGGTATAGCGGCGGGCGCCGTCGCCCTCGCCTACCGTCAGTTCGATCGAAGCCCCGTTGAGCTTGCCGCTCACGGGTTGAGATTGGCCGTCAGCCCCGCTTGCGGTGCCCGACACTTCCTGAAAATTCTGCGTCAGGTCAAGCTCCAGTGCCCCTTGTGGCCCTTCGACTTGCCAGCGCCCTTCCACCTTGGCAGGCACGATCCACATGTAAACGCTGCGGCCATCGACGCGTTCGAAGTGGTCGGCCTCCCACTCATCCATGTCGAAGGCGTGCGATACGACGCGGGTACCCGGCGCCAGTTCCAGCACCTTGGGACGCAGTGCAAGATTGACATCCGGAAGCAGGTACATGGTAAGCACCGTGGCCGCTGAAAAGTCCGTGTCAAACAGGTTCTGCTCGCGGAATTCCACCTTATCAGCCACGCCTGCCCGCTGCGCGTTGACGCGGGCTTCGCCGATGCGTTCAGGGTTGATATCCACGCCCATCGAGCCCTTTGCGTTGTGATCTTGAACGGCGGCAATCGCAATACGGCCATCACCCGAGCCCAGGTCAATCACGAAATCTTCCGGCCCGACCTTGGCAACTTCCAACATGCGATCCACCACTTCGGGCGGGGTGGGCACATAGGGGACGTCAAGAGAAAAGCCCTGAGCAGCCGGGGCTGCCATCATGAATCCGGACACCGTAGCGGCCATCGCCGCGCGCAACCAAGCTGAAAACGTCGTCGCTCTCGTCATGATGCTTTCCTTAATTCACGTGGATAAGAAAGTTTGGCAACGGCGCCCGCCAGCAATCATCACGCCCACCCGCCAAGACGAACCCCCTTATAACGGAGCCGCGCCCCGACATCAATTGCCGTTTGTCGGGCTTGCAACTTCGTCTTCTTCCTCCACCGGCATGTCCTGCATGCTAGCCAGCGCTTCTTGCTCCGTGCGGTGGAAGCGGATGTCCTCACGCCGGGAAAACAACAGCTTCATGCGTCGTTCGACATCCAGCTTGGCGCCCACCAGATGTATTTGCAATTCCTGCTTGCGGAACCGCTCGAACAACCGCGTCAGTACCTCCAACCCCGTGGCATCGATCAAGTTCACGCCGGTCATGAAGATATAGACGGCCCGCAGATCATCGCGGCCTTCGCAGAAGTCCAGCATGCGCCGCTCGAAGGCCGGCGCAATCAGGTAATCCAGTGAGCAATCGGGGCGCACCACCAGACAGTGCGGGTGCAGGGGCGGCAGCTCCCACACCTGCCGGTCACGCAGGCTGTGGTCGGGGTGACGGCCCAGCTCGACAATGCGTGGGTTCAGGCGCCGGTACACAAAAATCAGCAGGGACAACACCAGCCCCGCACAGATCCCCCAGTACATGGACGGCGCCGCTAGATACGTAATGACGAGCGTGGTGACGGCCACCAACAAATCGCGCCGCGACGTCTGCCACAGCATCTTCCAGGGCTGCGGTTTGAACAAGCCCAGCACCGATGCCACCACCACCGCGGCCAGCACCGCCTTCGGCACCCAGGCGAGCACCGGCAAGCCCACCGCCAGCACAATAGCCACCACCACGCAGCAAAATACGTTCGACCAACCCGACTGTGCACCGGCAAACAGATTCAGCGCCGAACGCGAAAACGACGTGCTAACCGGGAAGGCCCCGCACAGTGCGGCGCTCAGCTTGCCGGCGCCCTGCCCGATCAGGTCTTGGTCGCGATCCCAGCGTTCGCCGGACTGCACACTGTCCAGGCGTGCACTGGCGGCAGTTTCCATGAAGCTGATCAACGCAATCACCAGGGCGGGCACCACCAGCTCCAAAAGCTGCTGCACGCCTAAGTTACCGGGCAGCGCCAGCTGGGGGAAGCCCGCCGGCAGCGGGCCCACCACCCCGATACCCAGCTCGTCCCAGCCCCACAGCCATGCCGCCGCAGCGGTCAAGACCAGTAGAAAGAAGACAGCCGGTATCGACGGCCGCAGCCGTTTGCAGGCCAGAATGAAGGCCAGCGACACCACCCCCAACACCGCGGACGGCAGATGCCACGAATACAGCACCCCACTGCTCCAGTCCAGCGCCAGCAACGCCGGCAGCTGCGAGGTAATAATGAGTAAGGCCGCCGCCTGTGTAAAGGCCATCAACACCGGCCCACTGACCAGATCCATCAGCCAGCCCTGACGCAGCGCCCCCAGAGCCATCTGAAATGCCCCACTTAGCAGGGCCAGCCAGCCGGCCAGCAGCACCCATTGCGCACTACCCGGTTCCGCCATTCCAGAAAGTGCACCAAACACCAGCAGACAGGTCAGTGCCGTCGGGCCCACCGCCAGCCGCGGGGTGGCGCCAAACAAGCTCGCCACCAGCGTTGGCAGCAGCGTGGCGTAAATACCCGTCACCAGCGGCATCCCCGCCAGGCCCGCATACGCCACACTTTGAGGCAGCGCCAGCAGGCCGACCGTGAGTCCTGCAAAGAACTCACGCTCAAAGCGCTTTAATGTCAGACGAGGCCAATTCAGAAAAGGCAGAAAACGCCGCATTTGCATGATGTGGATGATGAAAACAGCAGATCGCCCTGATTGTCGCATGAGCCCGCCGAACTCCAGTAAGTAAACCTCCACAGTCATTTAGCTCCGCGTTAACCCTTGGTTGACCGCGGAATCTTTTTGGCGTCTTATTGGTATACCAAAACAATTCCAAGAAAACACTGAAGGAATTCTTCAGGACACGAGGGGGGACATGAGCCACTTACGTCTGCTGTTCAAGCACGAAACCATTGCGTTGGCGCCCAACGCCTATAACTCCGATTCCAGTGCCGCAACCGTCATTCTCAAAATGATTTGCCAAAGCCTCGTGCGCATCGACCACGATGGCCAAATTGCGCCGGAACTGGCACTCCACTGGCAGGTATCGCCCTGCCGCAAACGCTACGTGTTCGAGCTTGACGATCGCGTGCAATTTCACAGCGGCAAGCCCTTCACCTCTGAAGATGTGCTGCGCATCTTCCGGCAGATCTTCGATGGCAAGAGCGATAGTGTGCTGGCGGCGGATTACGAGGGCTTGAAAGCGGTCGAAGCGCTTGGTCCCCATCAGGTGGTGTTTGAGTTCTCTACGCCGAATGACGCGTTTCTCTACAACCTGGCCTGGCGCACGCATATCGTTGACGACACGGCCGCCCAGCCCTGCGGCACCGGGGCGTTCAAACTCACCGAATGGGTGCGGGGCAGCCATATCAAGCTGGAACGCCACATCGATGGCCGCGGCCGGGGCGAAGGCAATGTCGATACAGCAGAGATCCGCTATGCACCGGACATCAACCAGCGCATTGCTCTGATTAAACAGGGCGCCGCCGACATCGTGGAAAGCGTACCGGGCTCGGCGGCTCAGCGTTTTGAAGACGAAGGCGTCCTGCAGACGATGGCTGCGCCGTCGCAAGCGCGTGTGCTGTTGTGCTTCAACTGCCACAGCGCACCGTTTAACGACGCCCGCGTCCGCCACGCCGTCGCCTGCGCCGTGGACCGCCCTGCCCTCATCCGCGATGTCATGGGTGGGCAGGCGCGTGCGGGTGAAGGCGTATTGCCGCACGACGATCCCTGGGCGCATCCGGTGGAACCCATCGTTTACGACCCCGACAAAGCCCGCGCCCTGTTGCGCGAGGCCGGCTACGAAGACGGAATGACCATCAAGGTGGTGCACCCCACGACCGCCCCGCTGCCCTCCATCGCCGCCCAAGTGGCCCGCGATCTGGAAGCGGTAGGCATCCGTATGGTGGTGAGCGCATACGACGACCCGCCTTGGTGGCCGTACATGTATATGCGTGGCGACTGGCAGATGGCCATTCAGGGCACGGCAAGCCGTCCGCACTTCGACACGCTGCTGCAACGCGAGTTCTGCACCGACGGTGTCTTTAACGCGGGTCAGTATTCCAATAAGGAAGTCGATCTGCTGGCGCATCAGGCGCGCCACAGCACCGATAACGACACACGTCGCCGGCTGTACGCGCAGATTCAGGAGATCATCCGTGGCGATCTGCCCGTGGTGGCCTTGTTTGCTTCCAACGTGCTGGTGGGTTGGGCGCCCCATGTCTCGGGCTTCAAGGCGCACCCGCACGGCGTCGTGGATATTCAGAATGTTCGCATGGCGGCGAAGCCGTCCGTCGCACGCCGGCGCTCCAAGCACCCCGCCAAGGTATAGGACGGCTCATGACGCGACTCATTCTCTCCCGTCTATTCCAGGCCTTCATGACCCTGCTCATTACGAGCCTGATCGTGTTCGTGCTGGCTCGCACCTCCGGCAGCCCGGCCGACCTCGTGCTGCCTACCGATGCCACACCCAGCGAACGTGTGGAATACATCCAGCGCCTGGGGCTGGATCAACCCATCGCCAAGCAGTACATGATCTTCCTGGGCGACGCCCTGCGCGGTGACTTCGGCACGTCTATCCGCACCGGCGCACCCGCGACCGAACTGGTCTTCGACCGGGTGGGTCGTACGCTGATTCTGGCCACGGCCGGCCTGGGCATCGCTTTATTAATCAGCGTGCCCCTGGGGGTCATGGCCGCGGTGCATCGCGGCCGCAGCTGGGACCGCTTCAGCATGGGCTTCGCGCTGCTGGGGCAGTCAACGCCCGCATTCTGGCTGGGCATTGTGCTCATTCTGATCTTCGCCGTTTGGCTGCGCTGGTTCCCCAGTTCGGGGGTGGGCAGCTGGCAACACTATGTTCTGCCCAGCGTCGTGCTCGGCTGGAGCATCAGCGCGGGCATTGTGCGCCTGCTGCGCTCTTCCATGCTGGAGGTGCTGGACGCCGAATTCATCAAGCTTGCCCGCACCAAGGGTCTGAAGGAAGGCGTGGTCGTGTGGAAGCACGCCCTGCGTAATGCCTTGATCCCGGTCGTGACCTTTATCGGCTTCATGTATGGCGTCATCATCGCCTCCGGCGTCGTGATCGAAGTGGTCTTCGGCTGGCCGGGGCTGGGTTACCTGGCCTACGAATCCACATTATGGCGCGACTTCCCTGTGCTTCAGCTATCCGTACTCGTCTATACGGGAATCATCGTCGGTATCAATTTTCTGGTGGACGTGAGCTATGGCCTCATCGACCCACGTATCCGGGGGGAAGCATGACGACGCTTGCTTTACGAAAGCCGAAAAACCTCGGTGGCTTGCCGCTCCTGCCGCTGGTGATGGTGGCGCTGACCGTACTGGCCGCCGTCTTCGCCGACTTCCTGGTGCTGCATGACCCGCTGGCCATCAACCCCGGGGCACGCCTGAAGCCGCCGGTGTTCGCGGGCGGTGAATGGGCCTATCCCCTGGGCACCGATCGCCTGGGCCGCGATATCTTCAGCCGCATTATCCTGGGCGCTCAGATCTCCCTGGGCGTGGCGGTCACCACCATTTTGCTGGGCGGATTCGTCGGCACGGTGTTGGGTCTGGTGGCGGGCTATCGCGGCGGCTGGATCGATGCGCTGATCATGCGCTCGGCAGACGGCTTTCTCGCCTTCCCCAGCATTCTTCTGGCCCTGGTACTGGCGGTGACGGTCGGCCCAAGCTTCATCGTGGTGGTCATTGTGCTGGCCCTGGTGCTCTGGGCGCGGTTCGCCCGACTGGTGCGCGGCGAAGTGCTCAGTCTGAAGGGCCGCGACTACGTGCTGCTTGCTCGTGTCGCGGGCGCCAGCGGGCTCTACATCGTTCTGCGCCACATCGTGCCCAATCTGCTCAACACCCTGGTCGTCCTGTGCACCCTGCAAGTGGGCTGGGCCATCATCGTCGAGGCGTCGCTTACTTTCCTTGGCGCCGGCGTGCCTCCACCCACCCCGACCTGGGGCGGCATGGTGGCCGAAGGGCTCGACTACATCGAATCGGCCTGGTGGATTTCGGTCATGCCCGGGGTCGCCATCCTGTTCGTGGTGTTTTCCTACAACCTTGTCGGGGACTGGCTGCGCGACGTGCTGGATCCACAATTGCGGAATATTTGAAGATGGACTTCTCTAACAGTCAGCCCCTGCTCAGGGTGCGGGGCCTCAAGACCCAGCTGAACAGCAAGCGTGGCACCGGCCTGGCGGTCAAAGGTGTGTCCTTCGACCTGTATCCCGGCGAAACGCTGGGCTTAGTCGGCGAGTCCGGCTCCGGTAAGAGTCTCACTTGCCTGTCATTGCTGCGCCTGAACCCCAAGCCGGCCTCCAGCATCGTCGGCGGTCAGGTGATGTTCGAGTCCGAAGACCTGCTGAACCTGCCCGAAGCCCAGATGCGTGCTTACCGCGGCAAGAAGATCGGCATGATTCTGCAGGACCCCATGCGGGCGCTTAACCCGGTGTTCACCATTGGCAATCAGCTTTTTGAATCGCTGCGCCTGCACCGCGGGCTTCAGGGGGCCGAGCTGCGCGAAACCGCCACTCATTTGCTGGAGCGCGTGCAGATACCCAACCCGGAACAGGGCCTCTCGGCCTACCCGCATCATTTTAGTGGCGGCATGCGGCAACGCGCGGTGGGCGCCATTGCCATGTCGGGCTCGCCTTCGATTCTGATCGCAGACGAACCTACGACCGCGCTCGATGTCACCGTGCAAGCCGCTTTTCTGGACTTACTTAAACGCATTCAACGTGAAGAAGGCCTGAGCATTCTGTTCGTCACGCACGATTTCGCGGTCGTGGCGCGTATGTGCGACCGCGTGGCCGTGATGTATGCGGGGCGGATCGTCGAGACGGCGCCCACCGCCGTGCTGTTCGATCAGCCGCGCCACCCCTATACGGAAAGCCTGCTGAAGTCTGTGCCCGACGTCGATCACAAAGACGAGCGGCTTTACGCTATTCCCGGCCAGCCGCCATCCGTATTCAGCGAAGCCAAGGGCTGCGCCTTCGCGCCCCGCTGCCCCTATGCCATGGCGCGCTGCCGCGAGGAAGTGCCGCCACAGCGCACGGTCGGCCCGGCGCACACCGTCAGCTGCTGGCGTGAGGAGGCCAAACATGCCTGACACTTACCTGCTCGAAGCCGAAAACCTGGTCAAGCATTTTCAGCGCCCGGGTAGCGCACTGATACGGTCCAAGCAGCCGCCGGTCATTGCCGTGAACGGCCTCAGCCTGGGGCTCAAACGGCGCGAAACCCTGGCTCTGGTGGGCGAATCCGGCTGCGGGAAGAGCACCACCGCCCGCATGCTTCTGGACTTGGAACGACCGACTTCCGGCGTCATTCGTTATGAATCCGTCGCCCTGCACGAAGCCAATCGGGCGCAGCGGCTTAAATACCGCTCGTCAGTCCAGGCCGTCTTCCAAGACCCCTGGAGCTCGCTGAACCCGCGCATGCGTGTGCGTCAGTTGATCTCCGAACCCCTGCGACTGAACGGTGTCTCGGCCCGCGAAGCGGAGAAAGCCGTGGCACAAGCCCTGGATGATGTGGGCCTGGAACAAGCCGTCGCCAACAACTTCCCTCATGAATTCAGTGGCGGGCAGCGTCAGCGTATTGCCATCGCCCGCGCCATCGCCGTGCGACCCAAAGTCATTGTGCTGGACGAGCCCGTATCCGCGCTGGATGTCTCTGTGCGTGCGCAGATCATGAACCTGCTCAAAGACCTGCAGGAATCGTTGGGCATGAGCTACCTGCTGATCTCCCACGACCTGGCCACCGTGCGGTATCTGGCCAACCGTGTCGCCGTCATGCATCGCGGCAGCATCGTCGAAGAGGCGGATGCCGAAACCCTCTTCACCCAGCCGCAGCACCCTTACACCGACACCTTGATTTCCGCAGCTCGCATCGTGCGGCCTACCCAGTCGGCCACCTACTCAGCCACAGCGCCGGCCGACCACCCATAAAAGCTACCCCATTAGAGGAAGAAGGAGACCACCATGAAACGTAGATTGATATACCGCGCCGTGCTATCCGGCGCGCTATTGCTCACCGGGGCCATGGCCATGGCCGCGCCCAGCGGCACCCTGACCGTTGTCGTGCCGAACTTCGGCCGCGAGCTGCTGGATATGGGCAAGACCTCCACCCAAGACCTGCAGTACACCGGCCATATCAACGACCCCTTGATCGGTACGGCACCCGATGGCTCGCTGTCGGCCGAGCGCGGTCTGGCCGAATCCTGGACCATCAGCGACGATTCCAAGACCTTCACCCTAAAGCTGCGCCAAGGCGTGAATTGGCACGACGGCAAACCCTTTACTAGCGACGACGTGGTATTCAGCCTGACCGAACGCTTCGTGGCCAAGGACGCCATCTGCACTTTCTGCCGATTGCTGCAATCCATCGAATCGGTCACCGCACCCGACGAGCACACCGTCGTCATTCAACTGAAAGAGCCTGACCCGCTGTATTTGGCCATTCTGAGCGCCCGCGACGGCGATATCCGCATGCTGGCCCGCCATAACTTCAAAGAAACGCCCGAAGGCTACGAGCTGGTGGGCGACCCCATCG
>JAJUFT010000150.1 GCA_029263615.1 Alcaligenaceae bacterium
GCCGAAGCGTTCCGGCGCGCCTTCTTCTTGATGGCCGCCCTTGCTTTTCTTTTCAAGGCGGCTGGCGTGCCCCGCCTCCTCGATCAATTGGCTCAGGCTCAGCCGGGTGGTGTCCTCGGGTCCGGTTTGCGACGAGGCTTCTGCTGCATTCAGCACCAGATTCAGGGCCGTCTCGTTAGAAGGCACGAACTGGCTCCAGTCGTGCTTTCCAAACAAAACATGGCGTTCCTCCACGGAAAACCCAGCCTGCACATACCGCTCCATGTTCGCCACGGCTTCCCAGACCCGGTGCAGGGTGTGGCGCCACGCCGGCCATTCCTCGGCGGGCAGGCCGGCGTGCAGGGCGCTGAGCATTCGGGCCTTTAGCACTTCATGCTTTTCGAGCTGCTCGCCGCGGTTGTTCATGACCTCGAAATAACGATTGAGGTCGGTGCGCGGCGGCACGGCCACGCGCATGATCTGGACGTGGTGGAACAGATGCTCCGCGAAGCGCGCCAGCACGGCTTCGAAGGGCTGCGGATCTGCAGGAGGGGCGGCCTGAAGTCCGGCATGACGCGCGGCCCCGGTCTGGCGCAGTTGGGTCAGAATAGGCTGCAGGCGGCGCGAAATGATGTCGTAGCCCGCCGCGATGCCGGCACTGTACTCGCCCGCAAGCGTGTTGCCGTCGTCGGCATCCCCGCCTTCAAACACAGCGTGGATCGCCTGCTGCGCGAGCGGCCGGCTTTCGAATTCCAGGCAGGGCTCATGAAACCACGCCATGTCGGCAGCCGCCAGGTGTTTGAGCCGGCTGGCCAGCAGGAAGAGAGTGGTGAAGCGTTGCTGGCCGTCCACCACTTCGTAGATGGTTCGGCCCTGGGCATCGGCCGGCTTCGCATCCACCACCAGGGTGCCGATGTAGTAGGGGCGGGTGCGGCCGGAGGCGGGGAAGGCGCTGTCGCACACATCCTGGATCAGCTGCTCGATCTCACTTTCCCGCCAGGCATAGTTGCGCTGGTACATGGGCACACGGTAGATCGCGCGGCCATCCAGCAGTTCGCGCACACTGAGTTGTTCAATCATGTCGCTCAAGGTAGTCCATGTCCCGGAACAGGTCGGTGATGGGTTCAATGCCCGAGACCTCGCGGGCCTGGATGCTGTCAAATTCCACGTTCAGAAACTCGGCGGGCACGAGGGCCTCGTGCAGTCTTCTGAACAGATTGTGTTCCCTGGCATGGTTGTCCATGCCGGCCAGTTGAACCGAACCCTTGGTCAGCCGCAGCCGGTAGGCCCAAATGAAGGCCTTTTCCACGGCGCGCGACACGGCGTCCGGCCCGAATTTGTCGAGGTAGGCGATCAGCAGGTTGTCGAACAGGGCACGGGTGAACCGGTCGCCGCGTCGACGGCGTCCGGGGTAGCTCTCCAGCACATCCAGAATGCGCGGTGCGAAACCTTCCCTTGCGTGTTCCCGCAGTGCTTGCGGCAACTGCGCGATGCGCGCCTGGTAATGGGCCACCATCTCGAAGAAACGTCGCCCGTTGATCACCGTCTGGGTGAGCTGGAAGGGAAAGGGCGGCGCGAGGCGGCTGCCGTCTTCCCTTTGAGGGTGATGCGCGTCTACGCAATGATGGGCCAGCAGCAGGGCTTCAATATGGGGGTGGCGGCGGCCGGGCCTGATGCTCACCCCCTTGAACAAGGCGATGTCCGCTTTGCCGAAGTGCCGCGCCGCTTCGCCGCGGGACCAGTTGCGGATGCGGTACAGGTGTTCCGCGAACAGGAGGGAGAGGGCGTCGGATTCGCTGGCTTCCCACTGGTGCACACTGGCGGCCTTGAGGTGATCTTCCTCGGGTGGGAACTCGCGCAGGTGGAAAGCCTTGAGCAGGTCGTGCGGCTCGATGTCGCGGCCACGAGCGTTTTGAGAATCGAAGAACTGGAAGGCCTCGGAGATGTCGTCCAGCTCGAACCACACTACCTCGCACTGGCGATACAGAAACGCGATGATGGCTTCGCTGAATTCCGGGCGGGCCACGCGCCGGCGGATGATCTGGTAATTTTCCCGAATGTGGGTCTGCGACACCGTGCTCTGGAAATGCGGCTCCGGCAGGCCGGCGGCCAGGGTTTCCAGCATGTCGTGCAGCGCAGGCGTATGCACGATGGCTTCCGCTCGGGCGTCGGGCTTGCCGCGCAAGCGGGTGTTGGCCAGCGCATGCGTGATCAGCATCAGCGTGAGGGTGCGCTGCTGGCCGTCCACGATGTTGCGGCGGCCGTCTTCGCGGTGGAACACGACCGTGCCCAGACGGTAGGGCCCCTCAGTGTGGCGCAGCGTGATGTCGTCCA
>JAJUFT010000097.1 GCA_029263615.1 Alcaligenaceae bacterium
ACCAAGGCCATCGTCGAGGAATACAACAAGTGGGTGAACCTGATCAAGGAAGCGAACATCCAGGCTCAGTAAACCGGCAGGGAGCGTGGAAACCAACCTCTCCACACGCGATCTCAGGGCCTTTCTGGCCCTGAGTCAGACCTGCAATTTCGGTCAGGCGGCCCTGCAGCTGCACCTGACCCAGTCCGCTCTGTCGGCGCTCATCGCCCGCCTGGAAGCCCAGGTGGGCGCCCGTCTTTTCGAACGCACCACGCGCTCCGTCACGCTGACAGCGGCGGGGCGGGCTTTTTCCGAGTACGTGGTCGACATCCTGCAGCAAACGCAGAATGCCGTGCAGACGGTGCGCGACATCACCACCCTGCAGCATGGCAAGGTCTCGGTCGCCGCGCTGCCTTCCCTTACCGCCAGCCTGCTGCCCGAGGTCTTCGCGGCGTTTCGTGCCCGGCACCCCAAGGTCGGCCTGGCCATCACGGAAGCCCTGGCTTCCGATGCCTTCGAACAAGTGCGCCAGGGCAAGGTCGATTTCGCCCTTACGGCGGCCCACCCGCGTCAGGAGGACCTGGCGTACGAGGCCATCACACAAGACCATTTTCTGCTGCTGTGTGCACCCGATCATCCTCTGGCCGGGGAGAGCAGCCCGATCGCGCTACAGGACTCCCTGCAATGGCCACATGTGTCCATGCCCGTGGCGGCCAGCGTGCGCCAGTACATCGACCGTGCGCTGGACCAGCAGGGCATCCGTTTCAGCCCCGCCTTCGAAGTGCACCACATTGCCACCATCGGCGCCCTGGTGGCACAAGGCCTGGGGGTCACCGCCCTGCCGGAGACCGCGATTGAACTGATCGCCCACCGCCAGCTGCACACGCGGCCCCTGGCCGCGCCCGGCATTCAGCGGCCGTTATGGCTGGTGCACCGCAAATACCCGGGCCTGAGCCATGCAGCGGACACCATGCGGCAGATGATTCTTGCGCACTATGCCTCGCCGGCCAGTTCCCGCAACATCGCCAGGTCGGCGTCGGAAATCGCCACCCCCCGTTCCAGCGATTCACGCCGCTGACGGTGCCGGCGCTCGCCCGGCAACCGCTGCTGACCGGCGTCCTTCATGGCGTCCACCAGCGCTTCGGCGCGCTGCGCAAAATTGGCACCGCCCGCCCGCGATGGGTCGATGACAATCAGCAGCTGACCGGTGCGTGGCGTCTGTGCGCCGGGGTGTCCGTCCCAATTGAAGTCGAATGAAAAATTGCCGCCTGTCAGTCCGGCAGCCAGCAGTTCCACCATCATGGACAGCGCCGACCCTTTGTGTCCGCCAAACGGCAGCAGGGCCCCGCCATTCAGAATGGCTTGCGGGTCGCACGTGGGTTCGCCATCTCGGTCGACCCCATGATCGGGCGGTAACTGCCGGCCCTCGCGCGCAGCAATCTGAATGTCTCCGTGCGCCATGGCACTGGTGGCCAGGTCGAACACCAGTGGCGCCCCGGTGGTGCGCGGGGCAGCAAAGGCAATGGGGTTGGTGCCGAACAACGCCCGCTTGCCGCCGTGCGGAACAACGCAGGCCATGCTGTTGACGAAGGTCAGCGCCACATAGCCTTGCTCCGCGTAAGGCTCCACATCGGGCCAGAGCGCGGCAAAATGGTGAGAATCACGGATGGCAAGCAGGGCGATGCCCTGGCTGCGCACTTTTTCCAGCAGAAGCGCCCGCGCTGCGTCGTGAGCCGGCTGCGCGAAACCATTGCGCGCGTCGACACTGACAAACGCCGGTGCCGCATCGGTCACCACGGGCACGGCGCGACCGTCCACCCAGCCACTGGCCAGTGTCGAGACATATCCCGGCATGCGGAAGATGCCATGACTGTCTGCGCCGTCACGCTGGGCATTGGCCACGTTGCGCGCCAGGATGTCCGCCACGGTGTCCGAGGTACCATGTCGCCTGAAGATCCGTGCAAGCAGGGCCCGCAGCGCATCAACCGGCATGCGGGTCGACCCCGCCGGGGCAGCGGGCGCCTGCCCGCGGGATTCCTTGTCCACCATCCACTCCCTCTTGTTCTTTTACAGGGCCGGCGCCCGCGTGGCGCCGGCATGCGATCCAGGTCGCATTTTGGCATGAAGCCTCACACCAGATGCTCGCCCTTGCGCCGGGCAGCGCGAATATCGCGCCACACGCCCCAGACGAGCGCCAGCAGCACCAGGGCCGACAGCACCGGCCACACCAACACATATGCGGTCAGAAGACTCGGATTCATCACATCACTCCTTGTTCATGTGCGCCCGGCCGACCAACACGCGGGGCAGGGCGCGGGCCAGACCTCACAAAACCTGGTAATTGGTCACGCGCTTGGCAATCAGGTCGAAGTCGAACTGCGTGGTACTGCGCAGGGTCAGGGCCGTACAGACGACGGCACTCATGCCATAAGCCAGCAGCGAACTTAGCAGAACGGGGTATTCACGCAGACCGTACAGGCCCGTGGGCAGGGCCGCACAGGCGGCCACAACGCCCAGCACGAGGCCCACGCGCTTGCCGAAGAGACCGAAGGCCATCAGCCCCACCACCACGCCGGCACCGATGCAGGCCACCAGCTCGGCTGCCAGCCCCACGGCCCCAGTCAGGGAAACCAGTTCGAAGCGGGCCAGCAGGAAGGCGCCAAACGCCGCCAGCACGGCACTGGTGAAGGCCAGGTTCGTCACCTTGTCCCAATACAGACTGACGATCACGGGGAAGACGATCGCCCCCCACAGCGCACCGACAAAGACCAGCATGGAAAGAATGTCCAGGCGGAGATAGGCGAAACACACGCCCAGCGCGGTGGCGACAATCATGGTGAGACGCCCGATCCATACCATGACACGCGGGTTGGGCTTGCCGCGCGACAGGTTCTTGCCATAGACGTCCGCCATGACGATGCTGGACAGCGCCGACAGGTCGGAGTCCGCCGTCGAGGACAGTGAACCGATGATCAGGATGAAGAACAGGCAGATCAACAACGGCGGCAAATAGGTGGCGGCCATGCCCGGCACCAGATTGTTCAGATCCCCGCCCATGGGCACAATGCCGGCCAGCAGGGCCAGAAAGCCCAGCATCCCCATGCCGATCACGATCGACCCGTAGCCGATGGTGGCGGTGATGAAGGTGGGCTTGATCAGATCTTCCCGCACGGCAAACAGACGCTGGGCAATGGTCTGGTTGCCGATGGCGTAGGCCAGCACCGCGACAAAATACGGCGCCCCCTGCTCCAGCCAGGCCTGGCGCGAGAAAAAATCGGCTTGTTCCACATCGAGTCGATGCCACCCTTCAACAAAGATCTCGGTGCCCCCAAGGGTGAAGAAGAGGAAGGGCACGATGATGACCACCGCCAGAATCATGGCGGCAAGCTGGGCGAAGTCCGTCAGGACAGAGGCCCGGAAGCCCGACCAGAGCGTATAGGAAAGCACGCCCAGCGCCACAATGACCACCCCCTGCATGAAACTGAGGGGGGAAAGCATGGACACCAGGGCGCCCGCGGCAGTGAAGTTCACCATCAGGCTGATGATGCTGCCCAGTACATTGGAGCCCGCCAGAATCATCTGGCTGCATCGGCCGTGCCGCGCATGCATGATCTCCGCCAGGGTATGGGCGTTGGGGGCCACCTCGCGGAAACGCCGCCCGAAGGGATAGATGAACAGAATCATCAGGGCACCCCAGAATCCATAGTGGATGGCGCCCGACACGCCGTATTTGAAGCCTGAGCTGGCGGCCGCGTAGATGGATGCCGCCCACACCCAGGTGGCCGTCATGCTGGCCGCCGACATCCCGAACCCGATCGCTCCGTTGGAGGTCATGTATCCGTCGGCGCACTCCTCCTTTCGGCTTATTCGCAGCGTCATGAAGAAGGAGAACCCATAAAAACACAGAAGCAACAGAAGTACCGTGGTCAGGGACAGTTGATGCATGCAGACTCCAAAAGCCCTCGTCGCGGTGCATGAAGCCAAGTGGCGCCCAATTCCAAGGGCGCAAGCCAGCGCAGGCCGCGGCGACAATCCGCGACGACTTTCTTTCCGCACTGTGCACGAAGCAACGAAAGCGAATTCATGAATGACGTCCGGGCATCAGGCTCTGAAGCCTGGTGCGCTGCGGCCAGTGGGAAGGGTCGGTGGGCGAGCGCCTGAACAGCGGTGGCGCTGCCCTGACCTTCCCGGCGGCCGGGGACGGTGAGACGCCACTCCCGAAGGGGTGGCCAGAACGCCGGGCGGCAATGGTCAATGTCGTTTTGCGCGCGGTGGCGAAACCACCTCGATCAGCTCCGCAGCGTTGCGGACTGGCCTGCGCAGGTAAACGGCGCCCGACGTTCCAAAGGCGCGAATGTTAGCACCCGAATGATTGGGATGTCAATTTTTCGCTGACGCAGTGAGTGCTTCGTCAACCCATTCAATCCAGTGACGCACCGGCGTGCGCCCCGCCGCGTCCAGATGCGTCTGACATCCGATATTCGCGGTGATGATGCGATCGGGCCTGCCGCTTTCCAGCGCGTCGAGCTTCTTGTCGCGCAAGCGCTGCGACAACTCGGGCTGCGTCAGGGAATAGGTACCGGCCGAGCCACAGCACAGGTGGGCATCGGGCACCGGCGTCAGGTTGAACCCCAGGCGGGTCAGAACCTGCTGCGCCAGCCCGCCCAGCCGCTGCGCATGCTGCAGCGTGCAGGGGCAATGGAAGGCCGTCCGGCCTTCGTCCTGAATTCGGATGGCTTCCAGGTCTTCTTTGGCCAGCACCTCGAACAGGTCCAGGGCCCTCTCGCTGACCACCCGCGCCTTTTCCGCGTATGTCGGATCATTGCGCAGCATGTAGCCGTATTCCTTCACGAAGGCGCCACAGCCGCTGGCCGTCTGGACAATGGCTTCGGCGCCCGCCTCGATGTGCGGCCACCATGCATCAATATTGCGCCGCGCCCGCTCGAGCCCGGCTTCCTGGGCGTCAAGATGGTAATCCACCGCGCCACAGCAGCCCGCTTCGCTGATGGGCTGGACGCTGATGCCCAGCCGGTCGAGCACGCGACTGGCCGCGGCGTTCGTGTTGGGGGACAGCCCGGGCTGGACGCATCCTTCCAGCATCAGCATGCGGCGCGCATGGCGCAGCCCCGGTCGCTCACCCGCGGGGGCAATCTGGCGAGGGAGCTTGCTCGCCAGGCGTGCGGGCAGCACCGGCTTCAGAAAGCGGCCGGTTCCAAGCAGAAACTTGAACACCCGGGGATTGGGCAGCAAGCTGCGTAATCCGTTGCGCAACAGCCTTTCTCCGGGTGAACGTTTCACGCGTGTCTCCAGCGCGGCCCGCCCGATATCGAGCAGCTTGTGATATTCCACTCCAGAGGGACAGGTGGTCTCGCAATTGCGGCAGGTCAGGCAGCGGTCCAGATGCGCCTGCGTGCTGGGGCCCGCCTCATCGAGCTCAAGAAACTGCTTGATCAGGTAAATGCGCCCGCGCGGCCCGTCGAGCTCGTTTCCCAGCTCGAGATACGTGGGACACGTGGCATTGCAGAAACCACAGTGCACGCAGGTTCGCAGAATGCGCTCGGCCTCGGCAGCATGCTCGAGAGAATTGGCGAAATCGGAAAATTGGGTTTGCATGGCGTCAGAACTCGGGATACATGCGACCGGGGTTGAATACGCCCTTGGGGTCCATCCGCGCCTTGAGGCTGCGGTGCAGTCTCAGCATGGCGGGAGACAACGGGTGGAAGGGCTGCTCGACGTGTCCGGGCGAGAAACAGGTGGCATGGCCCCCCACCGATTCGGCCAGTGCACGAATCTCCTGTGTCGGCGCATCACTGCGCAGCCAGCGCTGCGCGCCTCCCCAATCGACCAGCTGTTCGCCGGGCAGACTGAGCGGCGGCGCCCACACGGGAACCGACAATCGCCAGAGGGATCGGGCATCATTGCGAGTATCGAAGAAGGGGAGCTGCTGCTCGCGCAGGTCGGCCCACCACGTGCCGGGCATTTGCTCGCCCCCAATACGTTCACGCGCTGAACGCACCGAACCCTCGTTCCCTTCGAATCGCAGCCGCAGCCGTTCTCCGTCGTGGCAGGCGGCCGTGATGGGCAGCGGCTGGGTTCCCCATTCGGACAGATGCTGCAGCGCCTGGTCGAGCGACAGGTCGAGGGCAACGCTCACGCTGCAGCGCGGCTTGGGCAGAACTTTGAATGACACCTCGGTGATGAGTCCCAGGCAACCCTGGCTGCCCACCAGCAGGCGCGACACGTCGTAACCCGCCACATTCTTCATGACCTCGCCCCCGAAACGCAACAGCGTCCCCAGGCCGCTGACCATGCGCACGCCGAGCACGAAATCGCGCACCGAGCCGGACCAGGGACGGCGCGGGCCGGACAAGCCGGCCGCCACCATGCCGCCCACGGTCGCGTTCTCGCCGAAAGCCGGCGGTTCGCAAGCCAGCATCTGGCCGCCACGCTCCAGCGTGGCGTTCAGTTCGGACAACGGCGTGCCGGCACGAGCGGTCAGAATGAGTTCGGTCGGATCGTAGGAAACAATGCCCCGGTGCCCGCTGATATCCAGCACCGGCAGGGCGTCGTCCATGGGACGCCCCAGGAAGGATTTGCTGCCGCCGCCGACAATGCGCAGGGGCTCGGCACGGCTGATGGCTTCGCGCACGCGCTCCAGCAAGGCCTGGCTCTGGTCCTGCCCCGCCTCGGGATCGAACCACTGGGTACCGCTCATCAGAATCGCTCCAGTTCGGGAAATGGCAATTGCCCTTTGTGCACGTGCATGGCGCCGAACTCGGCGCAACGATGCAGAGTCGGGATGTTCTTGCCCGGGTTGAGCAAGCCCTGTTCGTCAAAGGCTGCCTTGATTTCGTGGAAAAACGTGAGCTCGTCGTTGTTGAACTGCACGCACATCTGGTTGATCTTCTCGCGCCCGACCCCATGCTCGCCGGTGATGCTGCCACCCACTTCCACGCACAGGGCGAGAATCTTTCCCCCCAAGGCTTCGGCGCGCGCGAGTTCACCCGGAACATTGGCATCGAACAGAATCAGGGGGTGCATGTTGCCGTCGCCGGCGTGGAACACGTTCGCGACGCGCAGGCCGTATTCCCTGGACAAGGCTTCGATGCCGCTGAGTACGCGAGGCAGCTCACGGCGGGGAATGGTGCCGTCCATGCAATAGTAGTCCGGCGAAATCCGACCGACCGCCGGGAAGGCATTCTTGCGCCCTGCCCAAAAGCGGGCCCGCTCGCCTTCGTTCCTGGCCTGCTGCACCTCGGTGGCGCCCGCGCGGGTCAGGACATCGCGCACTCGTTCGCAATCTTCGTCGACGTCGGATTCCACCCCGTCGAGCTCGCAGAGAAGAATGGCCTCGGCATCCAGCGGGTAGCCCGCCTTCACGAAATCCTCGGCCGCATGGATGGAGAGCTTGTCCATCATTTCCAGGCCCGCCGGTATGATGCCTTCGGCAATGATGTCCCCCACCGCCTTGCCGGCTTTCTCGATGTCGTCGAAACTCGCCATGAGCACTTTGGCGACCTCGGGCTGCGGCAACAGACGGACGGTGACCTCCGTCACCACGCCCAGCATGCCTTCCGAGCCATGAAACAGGGCGAGCATATCGAATCCGGGCGCATCGAGGGCATCGCTGCCCAGCGTGATCGCTTCCGCTCGGATGGTCTGGGCTTCCACCTTGAGCACGTTGTGCACCGTGAGCCCGTACTTCAGGCAGTGCACGCCACCGGCGTTTTCCGCCACGTTGCCGCCGATGGAACAGGCAATCTGTGATGAAGGGTCGGGGGCGTAATAGAGCCCATGCGGCCCGGCGGCCTGGGAAATGGCCAGATTGCGCACGCCGGGCTGCACGCGAGCATAACGCCCGGCGGGGTTCACTTCCAGAATCCGATTGAAGCGTGCCATGACGAGCAGCACCCCTTTCTCCAGCGGCAGCGCCCCCCCTGAAAGACCCGTACCCGCCCCGCGCGCCACGACCGGCACCTTGCGTTCGTGACAGACCCTCAGCACCGAGGCCACCTGTTCCACGCGCTCGGGCAGCACCACCAGCAGCGGGCGCGTGCGATACATGGCAAGCCCATCACACTCGTAGGGACGCAGCCGCTCGGCTTCATGCAGGATGTCCAGATCCGGCTCTGCCTGCTTCAAGGCAGCGATCAACGCATCGCGATCGACGTCCGGCAAGGCGCCGTCGATGCGTTCGTCATAAAGAATATTCGACTCGTGGGACATGGCTTCAACATTCTGATCACAGACCTGCCATTATCGTGAAGCCCTTCGCGGATCTCAAACGACTTTCCAGGTGGTCTGACCAGTTTTTCATGTGAATCTGGTAGTTTCCCCTAGTCAGTTCGCACATGAACAACAAATTTCCGTACACTTCAGAAAGTGGTCATACCACTTCCAGATTGAACGCATGCCGCTGCCCTCCCCCCTCCCACCAACCTCTTCAGCCGCTGCTCCCAAGCTGGCCGATCAGGTGGCCGCCCACATCGAAACGCTGATCGTCGACAGCGTGCTCAAGGTCGGGCAGGCCCTGCCGTCCGAGCGCCGACTCATGGAAAAGCTGGGCTGTTCCCGCGCGGCGCTGCGCGAAGGCCTGCGCATCCTGCGAGGCAAAGGGCTGATTCGCACGGAACACGGCAAAGGCTCCTTCGTGGCGCCCTTCGACCGCATGCAGGACAGCAGCCCCCTGATGCACCTGTTTGCCTCCCAACCACGTACCCTCTTCGACCTGCTGGACGTGCGCGAGCTGCTCGAAGC
>JAJUFT010000111.1 GCA_029263615.1 Alcaligenaceae bacterium
CCGAAGGTTTTCCTTCAACCCCGTGGCGCTACCTCAATAGTACGACACCCGAAGGAGAAAAACCGCTGAAGATCCGGGAAAACCCTAGGTCTCGATCAGCGAGGAAACGAAATATAGCACGAAAGTTTTTGGGTGTGCAAGTGGAGGGGAAATTTTCATTCTTCTTCGGCCAGCCACTCTCGGTAGCGCTGCCTGAACTTGGCCAGTTTGGGCTCGATCACGGCCATGCAATACCCCTGATAGGGGTGGCGCGCATAGTAATCATGATGCACGGCTTCCGCCACCCAGAAAGGCTCTGCGGGGCGCAGCTGTGTCACGACCGGGCGGCCGAGTGCTTCCTGCACACTGGCCATCACGTTTTCCGCAACGCCCTTCTGACGCTCATCCTGATAGAAGATGGCCGACGCATACTGAGGACCGACGTCTGCCCCCTGCCGGTTCAGGGTGGTGGAGTCGTGTGTGGCAAAGAAAATCTCCAGCACAGTGTCATATTGAATGATGGAGGGGTCGAACTGCACTTCGACCACCTCAATATGGCCTGTCCCACCGGAACACACTGACTCGTAATCAGGGTTGGCCAGGTGGCCTCCCGCGTAGCCGGGGCGCACACGCTCCACCCCCCGCACTTTCTTGAATACGGCTTCGGTGCACCAGAAACAGCCTCCGCCCAATACTGCGATTTCACTCATTGCGTCATTCCCGGGTTGGTGGCAGGGCGCTCGGTGGCCACCGAAGCGTCGGATCCCTCACTTGCGTCCTTTCCTGTGTCCTTACCCGCGTCCTTGCCAACGTCCTCACTGGGGGCTGCTTCAGCCGACGCCACCTCCGCCTCGGGCGCACGCGGCGCCAGGGACACGATCCACTCTCCAAGCAGGAGGGCAGTGGCCGGGTCGACATGACGTTGGGCCGGCATGGGGATCGCTCCCCACAAGCCGCGGCTGCCATCCCGGATACTGCGCGCAAGGTAGGCCGCCGCCTCAGCGTTGGTTGAATACCTTATGGCAATATCCCGAAAGGACGGACCCACGCGTTTGACGTCTACCTGATGGCAGGCCAGGCACACACTCCGCTGGGCGAGTGCAACCCCCGCGTCAGTGGCGTAAGCGCCCGCGCTCCACACCAACACCCCCATGGCAATCAGCCCACGGCATCTCATGCAAACACGCCCTCCGACATGAAACAGGGTTCCGAGCCGCGCCTGGCGCGCGTGCCCCAAAGGTTTCCTCATTGACTCAGAGTATTATCGACCATATTTCCATTCCCACCACCCTGCGTCTCATGTTGCAACATCCACAGCTCGACCCCATCGCCTTGCAGCTCGGCCCTGTCGCCATTCATTGGTATGGATTGATGTATCTGCTGGGCTTTGCCGCCGTGTGGCTGCTCGGCCGGCGACGCATCCGGCAGGGGAAAACCGATTTCTCCCTGCGCGAGCTGGAAGACATCATTTTCTATAGTGTGATCGGTGTCGTGGTGGGGGGCCGCCTGGGCTATGCCCTGATCTACAAGCCGGGGTACTACCTGTCCCACCCCATCGAGATCTTCTATATATGGCAAGGGGGCATGTCCTTCCATGGTGGCCTGCTGGGCGTGATTCTCGTACTGTTCTGGTACGCCCGACGACAAGGCCGTCACTTTCTTGAGGTGGGCGACTTCATCGCGCCGATGATCCCCCTGGGTCTGGCCGCCGGGCGATGGGGAAATTTCATCAATGGTGAACTCTGGGGACGCCCGACCTCCGTCCCCTGGGGCATGGTGTTCCCTCACGTCGACAACATCGCCCGCCACCCCTCGCAGCTCTATCAGATGGCCTTCGAGGGCCTGCTGCTGTTTGCCTTCCTGTGGTGGTATTCAGGCAAGCCGCGCAAAGTGGGTCAGGTGAGCGGCATGTTCCTGGTCGGGTATGGGGTCGCGCGTTTCCTGGTGGAATTCACGCGCGAACCCGACGACTTCCTTGGCCTGCTCGCAGGCGGCTTGTCGATGGGTCAACTGTTGTGTCTTCCCATGATTGCCGCCGGCGCGTTCATTCTCTGGAATGCAGGAAGATCGTCCCTTCCACGGCGAGGCTGATCCGCTCGGTGCCCCCTTCCAGGGGAAGCGGTGCTGCGGCATCCGCCGCCATCGCCATCATGCGTCGCGCTTCGGGCTGATACACGGCGCCCGCGCCACCCAGCTGAATTTCACGGATCGAATAATCGGCATAACCAAACGCCTTGGTCAATGCCTCGGCCCGCTTGCGAAATGCGGTGGCGGCTTCCTCAAGCAAGGCTTCTTCGTGACGGGCGCGCGCCTCGGGTGCGACGGAAAACGCCAGATTCGAACTCGGCATCCGGTCGGCCACAGCTGCCGCCAGTTTGGAGGCGGCTTCAAAATCGGTGGATTCCAAGAAGACCTCTGCACGGCCCCGCCAGTCGGTGATCCGCCCGTCGCGATCGTTCATGGGCCAGACCTGGAAATTTCCGCTGGTCACCTTCACACCGTCTTTGCCCCTGAGCTGCTGCATGACGGCTTCGACAGTGCGGCTCAGGTTGGCAGCCACTTCAGCCTGTTCGGCATCTCGCACTTCCGCCGCCAGGGTGATGCGTACCGTGTCACGCGCCACTTCGACCACCGCTTCGGCACGCAAACTGGCATGAGGGTATTCGGCATTTTTGCTCGATGGGCCTTCAGCTCGCGCCCCGGTGCTGAACAGGGTGGCGGCCAGCGCCAGTGACACGCCCGCGCAATAGGCAAGCAGCCTGGGACGCGCAGAAAATCGGACATTCATCAGGAGACTCCGGTCTTGAAACGAAAGACCAGTGTACCGCCCCAGGGGCAAAGAAAAACAGACGCCGGAAAGAAGAAGAGCCCGCCACCACGAGCGAGCCCTTCCACTGATAAATGCCCCGCCTGTGCCGTCAAGGCCGGCATCCTGAACCGTAGGTTCAAGATGGTCGCCATCAGGCAGGCTTCGGGTTCTCAACACGAGGAAGAGATCGCTCCCACCTGCCAATCCAGCAACCTATGCCAATTAGCATTGGTTCAAGGAATGTATGGCCAAGTCACGAACACTGCAGGGACAAACTGCAGAGCGCCGTTTTTGACGCCGCTCCAAAATCTTGCCTTGGTTTTATTTTACCTTGATTGAGCACCCAACCCAACCACTTGATCGAGCATGGCGTGCATGTCTTCGATCTTGCGCTTGAAGTCGCCGACGGCCACGTTGGCTAGGGGACCACTCGGTGCCCGCATGGAGAGCAGTTCGCCGGCGATCTGGATGGCCGCCATTACCGCGATGCGCTCGTTGCCCGCCACCCGACCCGAATTCTTGATCGCGAGCATGCGTTGGTCGACCAGCCTCACTGCTTCGAGGAGGGCATCTTTTTCAGAGGGAAGGCAGGCCAGCGAGTACTCGCGACCCAAAATGGAAACATCAACCCTTTCCATGGATGTCACTCCTGCGGAGCGCCAGGCAGGCGCATGAGTATGGAATCGATCTGCTGCTGCGCCTGACCGGCGACCGCCCTTAGACGGGCCGAGTCAGCCTGACTGGCGGCGAGTTGCCGGCGCAGGGTGTCGCGCTCGGCCTGGCAGCGTTCGACTTCTCCCTGGAGGGTGATGCGGATGCTGTCGGCCTCCGCGCGCAGGATGTCGACCCGCGTCTGGTGATCGGCGTTGCTTTCAGCGAGTTCCCGGTATTCGGCTTCCCGGCGCTTGAGCTCGTCGCGCAGCGCATTGCGCTCTTGCTCGAGACCGAGGACCCGCGCCTGCAGCTCTGCCTTTTCCGCATGCAGCTGCTTGGAGTGCTGAACGAGTTGCCCCAGGCGGGCAGCGAGAGAATCGAGATCTTCCAACATGGCGTTATCGTAAACCATCCCGCGTTCAAGTGAATAGAGTGGCCGGACAAGAATATCCGCCAGCGAGGCATTGCGCCGCGGCTAGCATCATAACCTTTCACCGACTTTTCAACTGCCTTTCAATCATCTTTCAATTCGCCCGCAAATTTCGGCGATTTGTCCGTTAAACCCGCGAAAAACCCGGAGCACGAGGGAAAACCCTGTGCTGAAATCGCCCGGTTCGGGTTCCCATGCGGGACCTCGTCCATTACCATTCGGCACCTTTTGAACGGCGCCTCAAGGGTGCGGCCGGCTGCCGCCGGTGTCAAACCTTCAAGGCTCCAATCTATCAACTGCAGAAGAGGTTCATCAACATGCAGCTTAGAAATAAGCAGGACTTCTGGTCCGGAGTGATGTTCGTTCTCCTGGGGATCGGCTTCGCCCTCGGTGCAACGAAATACTCGATGGGAACGGCTGCCCGAATGGGCCCGGGCTATTTTCCGTTCTGGCTCGGCGTCTGTCTGGCAGTGCTCGGCGCCGTTGTCGCACTCAGTGCGCTCAAGGAAAAAGCCGAAGAGACCGAGGTGGAACGATTCGATTTCAAGATTCTTTTCATCATCATCGGCTCCGTCGTTCTGACGGGAGCGCTCATGAACGTGCTCGGAGTCTACATCTCCGTGTTCCTGCTGGTTTTCATCAGCAGCATTGCAGGCCACGACTACAACTGGAAAGTTGCGTTCCTTACAGGCATCTTCCTGGTGGTATTCGTATGGCTGGCCTTCATCCGGGGCCTGGGCCTCATTTTCCCGCTCTGGCCGAGCTTTCTGTAAGGAGGGGCCGTAAATGGAATTGCTTGATCACCTGATCCTCGGGTTCTCCGTTGCGCTGACGCTCGAGAATCTGGCGTACTGTCTGCTGGGCTGTCTTCTGGGCACCCTGATCGGCGTGCTGCCCGGCATCGGCCCCGTGCCGACCATCGCCATGCTGCTGCCCATCACCTATGTGCTGCCGCCGGTCGCCGGTCTCATCATGCTGGCCGGTATTTATTACGGCGCTGCCTACGGGGGCTCCACCACCGCCATTCTGGTCGCCCTGCCCGGCGAAACTTCCGCGGTCGTGACCGTGCTGGACGGCCACCAAATGGCCAAGAACGGTCGTGCCGGTGCGGCGCTGGCCATTGCCGCGCTGGGCTCCTTCTTTGCCGGCTGTGTCGCCACCATCATGATTGCCGGCTTCGCGCCGCCCTTGGCTGAAGTCGCCTTCAAGTTCGGTCCGGCCGAGTATTTCTCGCTGATGGTGCTGGGCCTGATCGGTGCCGTGGTGCTGGCTTCCGGCTCACTGCCCAAGGCCATCTGCATGATTCTGCTGGGCCTGCTGCTGGGCATGATCGGGACGGACGTGAACTCCGGCGTGGCCCGCTTCGACTTCGGCATTCCCGAGCTGCAGGACGGCATCGACTTCGCCGTGGTTGCCATGGGCGTGTTCGGTTTCTCCGAAATCATGACCAACCTCGAACTGCGCGATCAGCGCGTCGCAGTGGACTCCAAGGTCGGTACGCTGTACCCGAACAAGCAGGAGTTCAAGGAAGCCTGGCCCGCCGTCGTGCGTGGCACGGCCATCGGTTGCGCGCTGGGCATTCTGCCCGGTGGCGGTGCGGTGCTGTCGTCCTTCGCTTCCTACACCATGGAAAAGAAGCTGTCGAAGCAACCCGAGCGCTTCGGCAAGGGCCACCCCGCTGGTCTGGCCGGCCCCGAATCCGCCAACAACGCCGGCTCGCAGGCCTCGTTCATTCCGCTGCTCACCCTGGGGATTCCCGGCAACGCCGTGACCGCCCTGATGATCGGCGCGATGACCATCCACAACATCCAGCCCGGCCCGCAGGTCATGACCAGCCACCCCGAACTGTTCTGGGGC
>JAJUFT010000037.1 GCA_029263615.1 Alcaligenaceae bacterium
GCCCCATTGATGGCCGCCAGCGCTGCCGGCGGCACCCCCCCGGGGTCGATGACCACTTCCGGACGTGAATTCGCCCACGCCACGGAGGACATGCCCAGCAAAGCAATGAGCCAGACTGACCGGTGAACCATGAATTCAGCCTTTGCGGGCCACCACCATGGGGGTGAACGCCGAGCGGTCCTCCGGCAGAATGGCCACGTTCGCCGCCAGCGCCCGGGCGATGGCGTGATAGGCGCGGGCGGCTTCGCCGTCGGGCTCGGCCACGACCGTGGGGTGGCCGGAATCGGTCTGGCTGCGAATACTCATCTGCAGGGGCAGCGCGCCCAGCCAGGGCACGTGATACTGCGAGGCCATGTTGCGGCCGCCCTGCTCGCCAAAGATATGCTCGGCATGACCGCAGTTCGAGCAGATATGGACCGACATGTTCTCGACGATGCCCAGCACCGGCACGTTCACCTTCTGGAACATGCGCAGGCCGCGGCGCGCATCCGCCAGGGCCAGATCTTGCGGGGTGGTGACGATGACCGCCCCCACCAGCGGCACTTTCTGGGACAGCGTCAGCGCGATGTCGCCCGTGCCCGGGGGCATGTCGATGATCAGATAATCAAGGTCATCCCACTGGGTCTGTGTGAGCAACTGCGTCAGCGCCTGCACCACCATCGGGCCACGCCAGATGGCCGGTGCGTCTTCGTCGATGAGAAAACCGATGGAATTCGCCTGAATGCCGTGGCCGATCACCGGCCCCATCATCTTGTTTTCGAGATTGCGGGGCTTCTCGGACACGCCCAGCATGATGGGCACGCTCGGGCCGTAGATGTCGGCATCGAGCAGACCCACGCGGGCGCCCTGGCGCGACAGGGCCAGGGCAATGTTCACGGAGGTCGTGCTCTTGCCCACGCCTCCCTTGCCGGAAGCCACGGCAATGATGTTGCGGACATTGGGCAGGGGGCGCAGCCCCGTCTGCACGGCGTGGGGCACCACGTTGGTGGCCAGCCGGATCTCGCCCGGCTCCATGCCGTCTTCCCGCAGTGCGGTTTCAATTCGTTTCACCAGCTCGGGCTCGCCATTGTCTACGGGGTAGCCCAGCGGTACAGTTAAGGAAATCCGTTGCCCGTCGATGCGGATATCACAAGCGTCCGCCTTCACAGACAGCGACTTGCGCGTGTTGGGGTCCAGCACCTTTCCCAGGGCGGCGACGACTCGGTCGGGGTTCACAGTCATAGAGACACACTTCCTGTTCAGTCAGGATCAAGAATACCGGATCGGGGGAACTTTTTACCCCACAAGGGATTCTCAATCGATACGATGAATACATTTAATCAAATTATCCGCGGCATCCTGTTTTTCGTCCTCGCGATCTTCAGCATCATTGCCGCTGCCGTCTTCATGGTGTCCACGGCCATTGCCGTGGCCATCCTTTATGTGGTGGCCCGCATCAAGGGCCGGCCTTTCGGCGTGAAGGCCTACTGGGAAGAGCGTCGTCGCCCCTATCAGACCCGCCCCAGCTTCCGCAACAAGGACGTCACCGACGTCGAGGTCCGCGAAATTTCGTAAGTTCATTTACGAAACAAAACCAGATTTCACGGTTGGTCACACTGTAGTCGGTCCGGACAGTCTTCACCCGCTTGTCCGGGCGCCGGTCGGGGTTTCTGCCCCGGCCGTTCTCAGCTTGGCTAAAATTGGTCTTTTGAACCTGTCCTCCGACCCATTTCAGCCAACATGTCCCGTACCCTATTCGTCACCACCGCACTTCCCTACGCCAACGGCTCATTCCACATCGGCCACATCATGGAATACATCCAGGCCGATATCTGGGTACGGTCCATGCGGATGGCGGGGCACACGGTGCACTTCGTGGGCGCTGACGACGCACACGGCGCGCCCATCATGCTCAAGGCAGAGGCGGAAGGCATCACGCCGGAACAGCTCGTGGCCCGGTACGCCGCCGAACGTCCCCAGTATCTGAATGGCTTTCACGTCGCCTTCGACCACTGGCATTCCACCCATTCCGCCGAGAACGTCGAACTCTCCCAGAAGATCTACACCCGCCTGAAAGAGGCCGGCTTCATCTACAGCAAGTCGATCGAGCAGTTCTACGACCCGGTCAAGGGCATGTTCCTGCCAGACCGCTACATCAAGGGCGAATGCCCGCACTGCCACGCCAAAGACCAGTACGGCGACGCGTGTGAAGCCTGCAGCACGGTCTATTCGCCCACCGAGCTCATCGACCCCTACTCCACCCTGACCCGTGCCAAACCGGTGCTGCGCAGTTCCGAGCATTTCTTCTTCCGCCTTTCCGACCCGCGCTGTGTGGAATTCCTGCGCGAATGGGTGGCCGGCAGCAACGCCAAGGGCGACAAGCGGCTGCAATCCGAAGTGCTGGCCAAAACGCGTGAATGGCTGGGCAGTGAAGCCGACGCCGAGGCCAATCTGGCCGACTGGGACATCTCGCGCGACGAACCGTATTTCGGCATTCCGATTCCCGATGCACCCGGCAAGTACTTCTATGTGTGGCTGGACGCGCCGGTGGGCTACCTGGCCTCGCTCAAGGCCTATTGCGAGAAATCCGGCCTGGATTTCCACGCCCTGATCGACCCGCAGAGCGACACCGAGCAGGTCCATTTCATCGGCAAGGACATCGTGTATTTCCACGCCCTGTTCTGGCCGGCCATGCTCAAGTTCGCCGGTCTGAAGACCCCGGACGCACTGAACGTGCACGGCTTCATCACGGTCAGCGGCGAGAAAATGTCCAAGAGCCGCGGCACCGGCATTTCGCCCCTGCGCTATCTGGAAATCGGCATGAACGCCGAGTGGCTGCGCTACTACATTGCCGCCAAGCTCAATTCGCACGTTGAAGACCTGGATTTCAATCCCGACGACTTCGTGGCACGGGTCAACAGCGACCTGGTCGGCAAGTACGTAAATATCGCCAGTCGCGCCGCCAACTTCATCACCAAGCTGTTCGAAGGCAAGCTGGCGTATGTCGGCGATACCGAAGCCATGCAGAAGCAGCTCGCCGAGGTGGCGGAACAGGTGCGCTCCGACTTCGAATACCGCGAATATGGCCGGGCGATCCGTCGCATCATGGCGCAGGCCGACGTCATCAACCAGGCCTTCGACGCGGCCCAGCCGTGGGTGCTTGCCAAAGGCATCCAGACGGCCGACGACGAAACCCGCGCCAGGCTGCAGGACATCTGCTCGCGGGCACTGGCCGGCTTCAAGGCGCTGTCGGTCATGCTCACACCGGTGCTGCCGGTGCTCACCCGCCGCGTCGCACAGGAACTGTTCGGCGAAGGCCGCGACTTCACCTGGGCCGACGCCGGCGTGCTGCCCACCACCGTCGCGCCCTTCAAGCATCTGATGCAGCGCGTAGAACCCGCCCTGCTCGACCAGCTGTTCGAGCCGCCCGCTGAACCGCAAGTCCTGCCCGGTGGTGAGGCCATTGCCGACACCATCGACATCAAGGATTTCGCCAAGATCGACCTGCGCATTGCGCGGATTGTCGCCGCGGAAGAAGTGGAAGGTTCCGACAAGCTGCTGCGTCTCACGCTGGATGTCGGCGAAGGACGCCATCGCCAGGTGTTCTCGGGCATCAAGTCCTCTTACCAACCGGCCGACCTGGTCGACAAGCTCACCGTCGTGGTGGCCAACCTTGCCCCGCGCAAAATGCGCTTCGGCGTGTCGGAGGGCATGGTGCTGGCCGCCAGCCACGCCGACGACAAGAGCCACCCCGGCATCTACGTGCTGCAGCCCTGGCCGGGCGCCGAGCCGGGCATGCGCGTCAGCTGAGTGCCATGGTGGCGTTACCGGACCCCCTCCCTCCCCAGGGCGACCCGGGGCCCGGCGCCGCCGAACGGAAGGCGGCCGCCTTCCGCAGCACCTGGGTCAGCGTGCTGGTCAACACCGGGCTCTCCATTGCCCAGTTCGTCATCGGCCTGCTGGGCAATTCGACCGCCCTGGTGGCCGATGCCATCCACTCCTTGTCCGACCTGCTTTCCGATTTCATCGTGCTGCTGGCCAACCGCCACAGCTCGAAGGCGCCGGATGACAAACACCCCTACGGCCACTACCGCTTTGAGACAGCCGCTTCCCTGTCGATCGGGGTGCTGCTCATTGTTGTGGGGGCCGGCATGCTGTGGTCCGTCTATCCCAAGTTGACCCGGCCCGACACGCTGCCGGCGGTGCACCAGTCTGCGCTGTTGGCCGCCGCCTTCACCCTGATCGCCAAGGAACTGTTGTTCCGCTACCTGCTGCGTGAGGGTAACCGCGTGCGCTCCACCATGCTGATCGCCAACGCCTGGCATGCGCGCTCGGATGCGGCCTCATCGCTGGTCGTCGCCGTGGGCATTGGCGCCAGCCTGGCAGGTTACCCCCTGGCGGACCCCCTGGCGGCCCTCATCGTGGGCCTGATGATCGTGCGCATGGGCTGGCGTTTCTTCTACCAGTCCTTCAACGACCTCATGGACAGCGGGGTGGATGGGGAAACGGAAGCACGCATCCGGGTGCTGCTGCTGCAAACCCCCGGCGTGCTGGGCATCCACGGTCTCAAGACGCGCAAGATGGGGGACATGATCTGGGTGGAGGTCGACCTCGAAATGGACGGCAATCTGACCATCCTCGCCGGCCATGAAATTGCGGCCGAAGCCCGGCGCCGCGTCATGGCGCAGGAAGCCGTTCTGGATGTCATGACCCACTTCGACCCCGTCGTCCAGTCCCCGCAGGACTGAAACGGCCCGGCGTGGCCCCCAGGAAACGACGGAACGAAGCGATGAAGGCCGAGGTGGATTCATAGCCACAAGCCAGCGCCACTTCGGTGACGGAATCCCCCCGTTCCAACAGAGGCAGGGCTTCCAGCAGACGCGCACGCAGCCGCCAGCTGCGCATGTTCATGCCCGTTTCCCTGAGGAACATGCGCTCCAGTGTGCGGGCGGACACCCCCAGCTGCTTGCCCCAGGCGTCCAGCCGCAAGGGTTGGTCCGGCCTATCGAGCATGGCCCGGCAGAGCGCATGCAGGCCCGGCGCCTGCGGCCAGGGAAGGGAAAGCGCTTCGCGTGGCGCCTGATTGACGAGGTCGAGCATTACGGCCACCAGACGCCCCTCCGGACCGGCCTCATCGTAGTGCACCGGCAGCCGGGAGAAATGGCGAATGGTCTCGCGCAACAGATCGGATACCGCCAGCACTTCGCAGGTGTCGCCCGTGCTTGGCAGAGCTTGCGTGGCGATGTACAGGCTGCGCATCTGCGTGTCCGGCGAGTTCACCACAATGTGCTCCAGATTCGGCGGAATCAGGATCGCCCGCTGAGGCGGCGCCACGAACAGGCCCCCTCTGCTGCGGATCTTGAGCACGCCGCGGGTGGCATAAGACAGCTGCACCCACGGGTGGCTGTGAGCCTGGGTCACCCGGGGTTCGCGGATATCTTCGACCCGTGCGTAGACGGGCCGCGGCAAACACGCCAGGTCGGGGACCGGACGCTCGTCCAGCGGGCGCAGTTCTGTCGTTTCAGCGATATTCATGGGCGTAATGTCGTTAGCACGAAGACCGACAGCATACTAAAGTATGCCGTTTTCACCTTCAGCCGAATCCTTCATGAAGCGCCCTCGTTTCCTTCCCGACAATTTCACCCTGATACTCATCGGCCTGGTGGTGGGCGCCAGCATTTTGCCCTTGCGCGGCAGTGCCGTGGCCGTGGGCGACCTGGCGACGAACCTGGCCATCGGCCTGCTGTTCTTCCTGCACGGAGCCAAACTGTCCACCCAGGCGGTGATTGCCGGGCTGACGCACTGGCGTCTGCACGGGTTGGTATTTGCCTGCACCTTTCTGCTGTTTCCGGCGCTTGGCCTGGCGTTGCGCCCAGTGCTCGAACCGATGATCGGCCCCGAGCTGTACATCGGCATGCTGTATCTGTGTGCCCTGCCCGCCACCGTACAGTCGGCCATCGCCTTCACCTCCATGGCGCGTGGCAACGTGCCGGCGGCCATCTGCTCGGCGGCAACCTCCAGCCTGATCGGCGTCTTCATCACCCCCGTTCTGGTACTGCTGATGCTGGGCACGGCGGTGCAAAGCACCTCGCTGGGCGAGGCGATCGGCAACATCACGCTGCAGCTGCTGCTGCCCTTCATCGTGGGCCAGCTGCTGCGCCCCTGGATCGGCCAATGGGTGATCAACAACAAGGCCTGGCTCAAATACGTCGACCAGGGTTCCATCTATCTGGTGATCTACACTGCCTTCAGCCGCGCCGTGGTTGAAGGGATCTGGGACACCCTGCCGCTGTGGCAGCTGATCACCCTGACCGTGGCGTGTTGCCTGCTGCTGGCCCTGGTCCTGTTCATTGTGGGATTCCTGGCCAAATACTTCGGATTCAATCTCGAAGACCGCATCACCATCCTGTTTGCCGGTTCCAAGAAAAGCCTCGCGACCGGGGTGCCCATGGCGCAGGTCATCTTCAGCGGGGCTGCTCTGGGCACCCTGCTGCTGCCGCTGATGATTTTTCACCAGATTCAGCTGATGGTTTGCGCCGTGCTGGCCAAGCGATACGGGCAGCGGCCCGAGGAACCATCCCCTGCCGTGGCCGAAGCCGCCTGACGGCGCCGGCCGGCCCTCCTTCACCGCCATCCTGTTGTATTGATTGGAAGAGAATTCATGAGCAATTTCACCACGCGTCCGGAAATCATCGGCACCTTCGGCGTTGCCGCCTCCACTCACTGGCTGGCCTCGCAGACGGCCATGAGCGTCCTGGAACGGGGCGGCAACGCCTTCGACGCCGCTGCCGCGGCGGGCTTTGTCCTGCAGGTGGTCGAGCCCCACCTGAACGGGGCCGGCGGCGAAGTTCCCATCATTCTGTGGAGCGAGAAGGACAAGAACATCCGGGTAATTTCCGGCCAGGGGCCGGCACCGGCAGAAGCCTCCGTCGAAACCTTCCGCCGCTTGGGCATCGAGCAGGTGCCGGGCATCGGGCTGCTGCCCGCCGCTGTTCCCGGCGCCTTCGGAGGCTGGCTCACCCTGCTGCGCAACTACGGCACCTGGGAACTGGCCGACGTCCTGGCTCCGGCCATCGAATATGCCCGCAACGGTTTCCCCTTCGTGGCCCGCGGAGTGCAGGCCATCTACGCCGTGCAGGACCTGTTCCGCGAACACTGGCCCAGTTCCGCCGAGGTCTGGCTGCCGGGCGGCCGCCTCCCGCGCCCCGGGGCGCTGTTCCGTCTGCCCGGCCTGGCCAATACCTATGACCGCGTGCTGCGCACGGCGCAGGCCGAAGGCAGCACCCGCACCGAGGTGATCGATGCCGCCCTGCGCTGCTGGTATCAGGGCTTCGTAGCCAAGGAAATCGACGCCTTCTACCGCAATGAAAAGGTGCGGGACAGCACCGGAGAAGCGCACGGCGGCCTGCTGCGCTATGAAGACATGGCCGCCTGGAGCGCCGGCGTGGAAGCTCCCGTCACCCTGGACTATGGCCGCTACACCGTGGCCAAGTGCGGGTTCTGGAGCCAGGGGCCGGTTCTTCTGCAGCAGCTGGGCATGCTGCGTCATGCCGGGCTCGAGGCGCACGCGCCTCATACGGCCGGTTTCGTGCACCGCATCACCGAAGCTGCGAAGCTGGCCATGGCCGATCGTTTGGCCTGGTACGGGGAATCACCGGCTGCCGACCGCGCGGTGCAGGCTGCCCTGCTGAGCGATGACTACCTGCGCGCGCGCTGGGCACAGGTCGGAGACACGGCCTCCACCACTCTGCAACCGGGCAGTCCCCTGGGTCGCGCACCGCGACTGCCCGACATTGACGTGGCGGAACGCACCCTGCGCACGGCGGACACCCGCTTCGGCATCGGCGAACCCACCTTTGCCTCGCTGCCGCCCGTCCAGGAATGGGCCGAGAAGGAAATTTTCGTGGGGGATACCTGCCACATCGACGTGATCGACCGCCACGGCAACATGGTGTCGGCCACTCCTTCCGGCGGCTGGCTGTCCTCCAGCCCGGCCATCCCGGCGCTGGGCTTCGCGGTCAGCACCCGCCTGCAGATGACCTGGCTGGACGAGGGGCTATCCGACACCCTCACTCCAGGCGTCCGCCCTCGCACCACCCTGTCCCCCTCGCTCGCGCTGCGTGATGGTGAGCCCTACATGGTGTTCGGCACGCCGGGCGGTGACCAGCAGGACCAATGGTCTCTGGCCTTCTTCCTGCGACATGTGGTGCACGGCATGAATCTGCAGGAAGCCATCGACGCCCCAGCCTGGCACGTTGACCACTTCCCCGCCTCGTTCTGGCCGCGCAAGACCACCCTGAACCTGATTTCGCTGGAATCGCGCTTCCCCGAGGAGACCCTCGCCGCCCTGCGGGCGGCCGGCCACCAGCTCAAGGTGGGCGATCCCTGGTCGGAAAGCCGCATGGCCGCGTGCAGCCGCAGCCAGGACGCCGAAGGACGTATGATATTGAAGGCCGGCGCCAACCCCCGCGGCATGCAGGGCTACGCCGTCGGACGCTGACACACAGACCTTTCCTCAAGGAAACCAGAATGAGTCTTTCACCGTTTCACCTTGCCATTCCCGTACACGATCTGCCCGCCGCACGCCGCTTCTATGGCGAGGTCTTCGGCCTGGCGGAAGGTCGCTCTTCGGATCACTGGGTCGACTTCGATTTCTACGGCCACCAGCTGGTGATTCACGAGCATCCCAAGATGCCCTATCAGGAAAAGGCCGGGACCAACCCGGTGGACGGGCACGACGTGCCGGTGCCGCACTTCGGCATCGTGCTCGAATGGGAACAATGGGAAGCGCTGGCGGAACGGCTCAAGTCGTTCGGCACGAAGTTCGTGATCGAACCTTATATCCGCTTCAAGGGTCAGGTGGGCGAGCAGGCCACCATGTTCCTGCTCGACCCCTGTGGCAATGCCCTTGAGTTCAAGGCCTTCAAGGACATGAGCCAGCTCTTCGCCAAATAAGTCGGCGCAGCAACCGCCCGGCCTGTCGGATACGACGTCGGGCGGTTGTCTGCCACCTCAGTGAATCAGGCTGCGCAACACGTACTGCATGATGCCGCCATGGCGGTAATAGGCCGCCTCACTGGGCGTATCGATGCGCACCAGGGCTTCGAACTCCCGATCGCCGGCGCGCACCTTCACCGTTTTTACGTCGTTGCTGTGGGTCAGCTGGCTCACGCCGAGGATGTCAATCACCTCCTCGCCCGTCAGACCGAGCGTTTGTGCGTTCTGGCCCTCCATGAACTGCAGCGGCAGCACACCCATGCCCAGGAGGTTGGAGCGGTGGATCCGCTCGAAGGATTCGGCAATCACCGCACGCACCCCCAGCAGAACGGTCCCCTTGGCCGCCCAGTCGCGGGAAGAGCCCGAACCATATTCCTTGCCCGCCAGAATGACCAGCGGAATGCCCGCCTTGATGTAGTTGCGCGAGGCGTCGTAAATAGCGGAGACCGGTCCGTCGGGCTGAGTGAAATCGCGCGTGTAGCCGCCTTCCGTCCCCGGCGCGAGCTCGTTGCGCAGCCGCACGTTGGCGAAGGTGCCGCGAATCATGACCTCGTGGTTGCCCCGACGTGAGCCATAGGAATTGAAATCCCGGGGCTCGACGCCGTGCGAGATGAGGTAGCGTGCCGCCGGTGAATTCGGCGCGATGGAGCCCGCCGGACTGATGTGGTCGGTCGTGACGGAGTCTCCCAGTTTGGCCAGCACCCGGGCGCCGACGATGTCCTGCACCGGCTGCGGCGTGCGCGGCATGTTGACGAAATACGGCGGCTTGCGGACGTACGTTGAGGACTCGTCCCAGTCGAACAGGGCCCCCTCGGGCGTGGGCAGGCTGCGCCAGCGCTCGTCCCCTGCAAAGACGTCGGCATAGCCCTGGGTGTACATGTCGGAGGCAATCGAGGCCTGCACCACCGCGGCGACGTCGGCGGCCGAGGGCCAGATATCCTTGAGATAGACCGGCTGACCCGCCTTGCCGGTGCCGATCGGCTCGTTGTAGAGGTCGATGTCCATTGTGCCGGCCAGCGCATAGGCGACCACCAACGGCGGTGACATCAGATAGTTCATCTTCACTTCGGCGTGAATGCGGCCCTCGAAGTTGCGGTTCCCCGACAGCACCGAAGCCACGGCCAGGTCGTACTCATTGATGGCCTTGCTGACCTCGGGAATCAACGGGCCCGAATTGCCGATACAGGTGGTGCAGCCATAGCCCACCAGGTTGAAGCCCAGCGCTTCCAGATAGGGCATGAGGCCTGCGCGCTCGTAGTAGTCGGTCACCACGCGCGACCCCGGCGCAAGGCTGGTCTTGACCCAGGGTTTGCGCTGCAGCCCCTGCTCGACGGCATTCTTGGCCAGCAGCGCGGCTGCCATCATGACTTCCGGGTTGGAGGTGTTGGTGCACGAGGTGATGGCCGCAATGACGACGGCGCCGTGATCGATGGTGCAACGTGTGCCGTCTTCCAGGGTGATGGTGACGGCGGGGCGCTGCTCCGACGCTGCCGCTGCACGTCCTTCCAGCGCATCGTCCGGGGCTTCTTCCACCAGATCGCCGGGGGCCGGAGACAGACGCGCGGGTTGCTCGGCGGATGGGGGGTCGGAGGCCGGGAAGGTGCTCTCTACCGCCTTGTCATAGCCCTTGAGGGGTTTGTGCGCCTCGCTGATCAGAGCCGCTAGGCTGTTGCGGAAGGCCGTGCGCGATTCCGCCAGGGGAATGCGGTCTTGCGGGCGCTTGGGCCCCGCGATGGAGGGCACGACCGTGGACAGGTCGAGCTCCAGCGTCTCGGTATAGCGCGGTGCAGCCGCGGGGTCATGCCACAGCCCCTGGGCCTTGGCGTAGGCTTCCACCAGCGCGATCTGCTCGGGCGAGCGGCCCGTCAGCTGCAGATAGCGCAGGGTGACATCATCAATGGGGAAGATGGCCAGCGTGGAACCATACTCCGGGCTCATGTTGCCAATGGTGGCCCGGTTGGCCAGCGGCACGGCCGAGACCCCCGGCCCGTAGAATTCGACAAACTTGCCCACCACCCGGTGCTTGCGCAGCATTTCCGTGATGGTCAGCACCAGGTCGGTCGCCGTGGACCCCTCGGGCAGCGAGCCCGTGAGTTTGAAGCCCACCACTTCCGGGATGAGCATGGAGATCGGCTGGCCCAGCATGGCGGCTTCGGCCTCAATGCCGCCCACCCCCCAGGCCACAATGCCCAGGCCATTGACCATGGGGGTGTGAGAGTCGGTGCCGACACAGGAATCCGGGTAGGCCTGCACGACCCCGTTCTTTTCCTGAGTGAACACGACCCGCGACAAATGTTCGAGGTTGACCTGGTGAACAATGCCCGTGCCCGGCGGCACCACCTTGAAATCGTTGAAGGCGGTCTGCCCCCAGCGGAGGAACTGGTAGCGCTCGACGTTGCGCTGGTATTCGATCTCGACGTTCCGGGCGAAAGCGTCGGGGTTGCCGAAGGAATCCACGATCACGGAGTGGTCGATGACCAGTTCCACTGGCGCGAGCGGGTTGATGCGGTCCGGATCGCCCCCGAGATCGCGCATGGCTTCGCGCATGGCGGCCAGGTCGACCACGGCCGGCACGCCGGTGAAGTCCTGCAACAGGACACGCGATGGGGTGAACGCGATCTCGCGCGATGCGCCGGCGGAAGGGTCCCAGCCTGCCAGCGCCTCGATGTCCTGGGCGGTGATGTCACTGCCGTCTTCCGTGCGGAGCAGGTTCTCCAGCAGGATCTTCAGACTGTATGGCAGGCTCGCAACGTCGAAACCGGCATCGGCCACCGCCTGCAGCCGATAAATTTCGTACGGTTTGCCGCCGACTTCCAGCGTGCTTCTTGCCTTGAAGGTATCAACACTGCCCATGGCACCCTACTCCTTATGAAAGATCGGATTACACATCGCGGTTCGATGTAGCCCCGCGCGAACGAAACTCATTCAATGTCATTCAATGTAGCATGGGGTGCCCCCGGCATTTTCCGGGCCCGGCCGACCTGCGCCATGCGCCGTGCCAGCACCCCACCCCTGGGTTAAGATCGGTGTTTGCAGCCGTTTTTCGGAGACGCCCATGCAAGGCCAACCCAAAATCATCGAATGCCTGGTCGAGCTGTTGCGAGGCGAGCTGGCCGCGCGCGACCAGTACTTCATCCATTCCCGCCAGTACGAAGATCTGGGGCTCATGCGGCTTTACGAGCGCATGAACCACGAAATGGAAGAAGAAACACAGCACGCCGACGACATCCTGCGGCGGATTCTCTTTCTGCAGGGGCGCCCCGACATGCGTCCCCATGAGTTTACGCCTGGCGAAGGCGTCGAGGACATGCTGCGTAAAGACCTCGAAACCGAGTACCGGGTGCAGCGCAACCTGAAGGCCGCCATGGCGCTATGCGAAGAGGAGCGCGACTACACCACCCGTGACATCCTGCTGCGTCAGCTGCGCGACACCGAGGAAGACCACACCTACTGGCTGGAAAAACAACTGGGCCTCATCGAGAAGATGGGCCTGCAGAACTACCTTCAGGCCCAGACGGGCGAGTCTGAACCGACCTGACCGGGTCGGGCGGCAGTAGCAGCACAATGGCCGCGGTGCACACGGCAATGGCGGCCATCAGAAGAAACAGCGAGGCAAAACTCCAGGCCTTGACCACCGGCCCCAGGGCCCACACCGCCAGCGAGCTCACCCCGAAGGACACCGCCAGTCGCATGCCCGCCACACGCGAGCGCACACTGTCGTCCACATATTTCACGATCATGGCATCGGTGAAGGGGATCGCCCCGAAAATGCAGACCATGGCGCCCAGCAGGGCCACATATACCCACCATCCGGCACTCATTGCCGCCATGAGCAGCCACGGCACCTGCGCCAGCACCAGCCCCAGATAAAGGCGCTTGAGCGGCACGCGGTCGATCAGCCGCCCCACCACCACCTGGGTGAGCGACGCCAGGGTGTAGATCGATGCCAGCAACACGCCGATCAGTGCCGGGTCCTGCACCAGGTCACCCAGGCGTTCGGTCAGGAACTGCGTGTTGCCGTTGGTGGTGAAGTTGAACAGCAGGCTGCCGGTGACGGCGGCCGCGGTCATGACAATCAGGGCCCGGGCCAGCGCCTCGCGGCTCAGGACGACCTGCGGCGGCTTGCGACTGCGGCCGGGCGCATGCACCTGGGGTTCACACCAGCGCGCGAAAAGCAGGCCACACACCAGTGAAGCCGCGCCTGGCACAACGAAGGCGGCGCGCCAGCCCCACATCTGCACCAGGAGCCCGGTCAGCAGCGCGGCTCCCGCCACCCCGAGGTTTCCTGCCAGCCCGTTGATGCCGATCACGGCGCCCGGACGGCTGGCCCGCTGCACAAGCAGCGGAATGCCCACGGGATGGTAGATGGAGGCAAAGGCACCTATCAGCGTCAGCCCCGCCGCCAGTTGCCAGGGGCCCTGTGCCAGCGCGGTCAGGAAGGCTGCCCCAGCCAGGCCGAAGAAGAACACCAGCATCATCTGACGCCGCCCCCAGAGGTCACCGAGACGCCCGGCTGGCACCGACCCCAGGCCGAAAAGGAAAAAGGCGCCGACGCCATAGGGCATGAGGTCTTCCCATCGCGCAAATCCGAATTCGGCGGCAATGGTGCCGACCGCGGTGGCGAAGATCAGCAGAAAGAGATGGTCCAGTGCATGCCCCACATTCAGGAGCAACACGACCTCGCGCGGATGATCGCGCGAGGTCGGGTCTTCCTGAGCCTTGGGCAAGGATTCGACTTGGGTGTTCATGCCTGAAGTGTGCCAGAAATCGTGGCCCCTGGCGTATTACTCCGCCGATGCCTCGATCGGCTGCATCAGGCTGCCATCAGCGGCAGGCACCTCGGCATGAGGGTCGAGGACCCGGTCGCCCTGTTCGTCACGCACGCGGGTGACCAGGCCAATCCGGTTCATGAGCTCGATGAAGGGCTTGGGGTCGAGCTCTTCCACATTCACCATCTGGCTGACGTCCCAGACGCCATCGGCGATCAGCATGGCCGCCGCTACAGCAGGCACGCCCGCGGTGTAAGAAATGGCCTGGCTGCCCACTTCCTTGTAGGCTTCTTCGTGGTCGCAGATGTTGTACACGAAGACTTCGCGCGCCTTGCCATCCTTGGTGCCCTTGACCAGATCGCCAATGCAGGTCTTGCCGGTGTAGTTGGGCGCCAGGGAAGCCGGGTCGGGCAGCACGGCCTTGACGACCTTGAGCGGCACCACTTCCAGGCCTTCCGCCGTGCGCACCGGCTGTTCGGAAAGCAGCCCCAGGTTCTTCAGCACGGTGAACACATTGATGTAGTGATCGCCAAAGCCCATCCAGAAACGGATGTTCGGCACGTCCAGATTCTTGGACATCGAATGCAGTTCGTCGTGGCCGGTCAGATATGCCGTGCGCTTGCCCACCACCGGCAGTTCCCAGTCCTTGCGGTGCTCGAACATCTTGTTAGCCTTCCACTGACCATCTTCCCAGGACCAGACCGTGGAGGTGAACTCGCGGAAATTGATCTCCGGGTCGAAGTTGGTGGCGAAGTAATGGCCGTGACTGCCGGCATTGATGTCGATGATGTCGATGGAATCGACCTTGTCGAAATAGGCGTCCACCGCGTAGCGGCCATAGGCATTGACCACGCCCGGGTCGAATCCGACGCCGAGAATGGCAGTCACGCCGGCCTCGCGGCAGGCTTCCAGGCGCTTCCATTCGTAGTTCGCATACCAGGGCGGCGCCTCGCACACCTTGGACGGGTCTTCGTGAATGGCCGTGTCGAGGTAGGCCGCGCCCGTCTCGATGCAGGCCTGCAGGACCGACATGTTCAGAAAGGGCGAACCCAGGTTCAGAACGATCTGGCTGCCGGTGGAGCGGATGAGGGCCTTGGTGGCTTCGACATCCATGGCGTCCAGCTGGTGCGCCTTGAGCAGGCCGGGACCGCGCTGATTGCCCTTTTCCTTGATCGAGGCGATGATCGCCTCGCACTTGCCGAGCGTGCGCGAAGCGATATGAATATCGCCCAGCAAAATATTGTTCTGCGCACATTTATGTGCCGCCACGTGAGCCACACCGCCAGCGCCGATAATCAGAACATTGCGTTTCATTGGATAACCCCCCAGTTTTCGAGTGAGCAGTGCTGCCGCTCAGGACAGACTGTTGACGTAGTCGTCAAAGGAAAATTCGCGCACGACGCGCACGGAGCCATCGGTCTCCTTAATGGCTATGGACGGCATGTTCACGCCGTTGAACCAATTCTTCTTCACCATGGTGTAGCCGGCTGCATCACCGATTGAGATGCGGTCACCGATCTGCAAGGGCTGCCGAAAGCGCCCCTCGCCGAAGATGTCGCCGGCCAGGCAGGTCTTGCCGCACACCATGTATTCATGCTCACCCTCGCCGTCGCCCAGCGGTGCCGTCTCACGGTAGATGAGCAGGTCGAGCATGTGGGCCTCGGTCGAGGCATCGACAATGGCCAGCTGTTTTCCGTTGTAGCCGATGTCCAGCACGCTGACTTCCAGCGTCGCGGCATGGCGGACGGTGGCCTCACCCGGTTCCAGATACACCTGAACTCCGTACTTTTCGGAAAACTCACGCAGGCGCTTGCAGAAATCATCCACCGGATAGCCGGGTGCCGTGAAGCTGATCCCCCCGCCCAGGCTGACCCACTTGAGACGCTGCAGCACATGCCCGTAACGCGCCTCGACCTGCGCCAGCAGCGCATCGAAGCGGCCGAGCTCGTCGTTCTCGCAGTTGTTGTGGATCATCACGCCCTCGATCTGATCGATCAGGGACAGAATACGGTCGGCATCGCCTTCACCCAGGCGGCTGAACTTGCGGGCCGGGTCGGCCAGGTCGAAGCCGGACACACTGACGCCCGGGTTCAGGCGCAGGCCCACGGGTTTGCCCTGGGCGCGATGGGCGTAGCGCTGAAGCTGGCTGATGGAGTTGAAGATGATCTTGTCGCAGTTGGCCAGAACCTCCTCGATTTCATGATCGGCGTAGGCCACGCTGTAGGCATGGGTTTCGCCGCCAAACTTCTGATAACCGAGCTTCACTTCATGCAGTGAAGAGGAGGTCGTGCCATCCATGTGCTTGCGCATCATGTCGAAGAGCGACCAAGTGGCGAAACATTTGAGCGCCAGCAGGACTTTGGCGCCCGAGTGCTTGCGGACGTAATCGATGACGTCGAGGTTGCGTTGCAGAGCCTGCTTGTCGATGAGGTAGTACGGTGTAGGTAAGTTGTGCATCTTGGTTCAGGGCCCGGACCGGCGGCTGGCGCCGGCGAGTTTCTTCTTGCGTTCCTTGAGACGTTGCGGGGGCTTCTTCCCCAGACATTCGATCGCCAGCGGCGGCTGGTCGGGGAAGACGGCCAGCAGCTTGAGCTTTCCACCCATGCCTTCCACGTAGTGCTGCAGCGTCGACACCAGCATGTCGCGACGCTTCTCGATGCGCGAAACCGTGCCCTGACCCACGCCCATGGCGATGGCCAGGTCGTCCTGCGTGTGCTGGGTGGCCTTGCGCAGCTCCTTGAGCGTGTCGACCTTCACAGCCAGCACCTCGACGGACCGCTTGCTGGGGTCAACACCCTTACTCTTCGATTTTCCATTGGCGCTCGGTTCAGCTCCGCTCACGGACAGAGCCGACGCCTTCTGGGATGTCTTGGGCATACGTTTACCGGATTTGGTAGCAATCAAAAGCGGGCGCCGGCGGGCAGGAGAATGCCCCCGGAAACGCCAAAGGGGCGAATGATATATGCTTTCAAGTGAATATGCAAACGGAGGCATATTGTGCCCCGGTGACCCAAAAGGATCGGGCCGTCCGGGCTCGACGCGTCGGGTCGGATCGGGCCCGGGAAAGGGTCAGACCGGGCCCGCCCACCGCCTGCGCCGCCTCGACGCTGATATCATTGGCGACCACGCTCGCTCCGGAAGCAGCCGTCGCCAGAGCGATGCCCTGGCCGATGCCGTTGCCGGCACCCGTCACGATGGCAACCTTGCCTTCTACCATGACGCTCATGCTTGTTTTCTTCTTGGAATACTCGTGTGAAGGGGGATGCCCCAACGTAGAGCGCTTGCCGGAGCAAGACAAGTTTGATGTTTCCCCAAGGCTTGAGGCCATCTGAAGGTTTCGATAAAAAATGAACGGTTTGGCTTGGACGGCACAGTACGTTCAGATCCTGGGCGTGTTGCTTCCCGTGTTCGTGTGTGCGGGCATCGGCGTGGCGTGGGCCCTCAAAAAACTGCATTACCCGAACGAGTTCATCTCGGTGCTGGTGACCTCGGTCACCACCCCGGCACTGGTGTTCCACACCATCCTCACCACCGAGCTGCATGACACCATGCTGCTGCAGATTCTTTCCGCCACCTTCACCGGCATTTTCGCCATGGCCTGCGTGGCGGCGGTGCTGCTGTTTGCGCTGCGCCTGCCTGTCGCGAGCCTGCTGCCGACCGCCACCTTCCCCAATGGCGGGAATCTCGGCCTGCCAATCTCGTACTTCACCTTCGGGGACATCGGCCTGGCGGTGGCCGTCAGTGTCTTCGCCATTCTTTCGCTCACCCAACATACACTGGGGGTGGGTATACTGACCTGGAGCGGTCGGGCCCAGGGCAGCGCCAAACGCAAATGGCCGGTCGGCATGGCGATTTCCTGTGGTGCGGCGGTGACGCTGCGCCTGCTGGACGTTCAACTGCCCAAACCGGTGCTGGCCAGCGCGCAACTGGTCGGCTCCGTCACCGTACCGCTGATGCTCATCAGCCTGGGCTACGCCTTGGCCACCGTGTCACGCACCAGCCTGGGTGCCGGATCGCTGGTGGGCGGGATCCGCCTGCTGGCCGGCCTGGCCGGGGCCTTCGTGGTGATCCATCTGATGGATTTGCCGGTGCTGGTGTCCAGCGCCGTGGCCCTGCAGTTGCTGATGCCGGTGGCCGTGGTGAGCTATCTGTATTCGGAGCGGTTCACCAATGTGGGCGCCGTCTCGGCAGGTGCCGTGCTGGTGTCGACCGGGGTGTTCTTCGTGATGTCGCCGCTCGTGATTGCCTGGATGAGCGCGCGCCTGTGAAGGGGAGATGTGGAGCGGGTGATGGGAATCGAACCCACGCTTGAGGCTTGGGAAGCCGCCGTTCTACCATTGAACTACACCCGCAGGGGCTGGAATGTCGATACCTGATCGAATTCAGCGGGAGAATTGTAGCGCAAACCGCGCCGTTGCGGTTTGCGCTCAAAAGAAAAGTTCCGCGCGAACCGACCCTGGCGACAAGGCAAATTTCGCCGCACACACTACAATTCACCCATGATGAATTCAGATACCGAACGCAAGCACGACGAGGCCCCCGGCTCGGCCCTCAACCCGCCCGTGGCGAGTGCACCGTCAGGCTCCACCCACATTCGCAGCTTCGTGCATCGCCGGGCACACATCACACCCAGCCAGCGCGAGGCCATCGACCGGCTCATGCCCTTGTGGGCCATACCCTTCGCCCCACGCGTCCTGGATTTCGAACAGGCTTTCGGGCGTCAGGCCCCCACCATCCTCGAGATCGGTTTCGGCATGGGCGAGACCACCGAAAAAATTGCACTGGCTCGTCCACAGGACAATTTTCTCGGGGTGGAAGTCTTCAACGCCGGTGTGGGCGCCATGCTCAAACGCATTGATGAATCCGGGCTGACCAATGTGCGCATCATCCAGCACGACGCCGTCGAAGTGCTGCAGCACATGATCGCCCCGGGCTCGCTGGCCGGCGTGCACATTTATTTCCCCGACCCCTGGCCCAAGAAGCGCCACCACAAGCGGCGCCTGATTCAGCCGCCTCTGATCAAGCTGCTCTCGAGCCGCATGCAGTCGGGCGCGTACATCCACCTGGCCACCGACTGGGAAAACTACGCCGAGCAGATGCTGGAAGTGCTCTCCGGCGAAGACACTCTGGAAAACACGGTCGGCGAAGGGTATGCGCCCCGCCCCGACTTCCGGCCCCAGACGAAATTCGAGACCCGGGGTCTGCGCCTGGGCCATGGCGTATGGGACCTCATCTTCCGACGCAAGCCCTGATGTACCCCGAGATCCACCCTTATGCGCACGGCTACCTGAGCACCGCAGATGGTCACCGGGTGTACTGGGAGCTTTGCGGCAACCCCGCAGGCAAGCCGGCCATTTTCCTGCACGGCGGGCCGGGGGGTGGCTGCTCGCCCACGCATCGCCGCCTGTTCGACCCGGACAGTTACAAGGTGCTGCTCTTCGACCAGCGCGGCTGCGGGCGTTCCACCCCGCACGCCAGTCTGGAGAACAACACCACCTGGCATCTGGTCGATGACATGGAACGCCTGCGACGCGAGGTCCTGGAAGCCGAACAGATGCTCGTGTTCGGCGGCTCCTGGGGTTCCACCCTCGGGCTGGCCTATGCACAGACGCACCCCGAACGGGTGAGCGCCCTGATCGTGCGCGGCATCTTCACCGTCCGTCAGGCCGAGTTGCGCTGGTTCTACCAGGAAGGCGCTTCCTGGCTGTTCCCCGACCACTGGGAACGCTATATCGCGCCGATTCCTGAAGCGGAACGTGATAATCTGATTGCCGCCTATCATCGCAGGCTGACGGGGGACGACCCGCGCGTCAGACTCGAAGCGGCCCATGCATGGACGCAATGGGAGAGCCACACCATCACGCTCCTGCCCAACCGCGAACATCAGCTTGCGCATTCCGATGACGCCTCAGCGCTGGCCTTCGCGCGCATCGAAAACCACTACTTCATGAATGGCGGCTTTCTGGAGGAAGGCCAGCTGCTGCGCGACGCGCATCGGCTGCGCGGCATTCCAGGCGCCATCATCCAGGGCCGCTACGACGCCTGCACGCCCGCGCGCACCGCGTGGGAGCTGCACAAGGCATGGCCGGATGCCAGCTTCCACTTGGTCGACGACGGCGGCCATGCCTTCGACGAACCGGGCATACTGGCACATCTGCTGGCCGCCACGGACCGTTTTCGCGATTGAATCGTCCCAGTCCGCAACCTTGAACCGGGAGGAAATATGAATATCACCTTGAATGGCGAGAAACGCCAGTTTGACCCAGGCCTGACCGTACTGGGCCTGATTGAACAACTGGGTTACCAGGGAAAGCGCATTGCCGTGGAACGCAACGGCGAGATCGTGCCGCGCAGCGCGCACGCCGAGACGCCACTGGCAGACGGCGACGCGCTGGAAATCGTCGTCGCCGTCGGCGGGGGTTAAAAGCCCCGGAAGCCGCCCTTGGCCAAGCCCTTGAGCCCACCCATGGCGCGCATCATCTTGGCCATGCCGCCCTTCTTCATCTGCTTCATCATGCCGGCCATCTGGTTGTACTGATTCAGCAGGCGGTTGACCTCCTGAACTGAGACACCGGCGCCGGCCGCAATGCGTCGCTTGCGTGAGGCCTTCAGCAATTCGGGCTTGGCCCGTTCGAGCGGCGTCATCGAATTCAGAATGCCCTCTGTACGCCGCAACTGCTTTTCCGCCTGACCACTCTGCAGCTGACCGGCTGCCGCGGCAAACTGGGCCGGCAGTTTCTCCAGCAATGAACCCATGTCGCCCAGCTTCTTGACCTGCTGCAGCTGGTCGCGGAAATCGTTCAGGTCGAACTTGTCGCCCGACTTGATCTTCTTGGCGAATTTCTCGGCTTCGGCAATGTCGATGTTGCGCTGCGCCTGCTCGACCAGCGAGACGATGTCGCCCATGCCCAGCACCCGCTGCGCCATGCGCTCGGGGTGGAAGGGTTCCAGGCCGTCCATTTTCTCGGAGACACCGACAAACTTGAGCGGCTTGCCGGTGACATGGCGCACGGAAAGCGCCGCCCCGCCGCGTGCGTCGCCGTCGAGCTTGGTCATGATCACGCCCGTCAGGGGCAGAGCGTCGGCAAAGGCCCGCGCCACATTGACCGCGTCCTGACCCTGCATGGCATCGACCACGAACAGGGTCTCGACCGGATTCAGCAGATCGTACAGGCTGCGGATCTCGCGCATCATGGCTTCGTCGATGCCGAGACGACCGGCCGTGTCGACGATCAGCACATCGTAGAAATGCTTGCGGGCGTGATCGAGGGCATGGCGTGCGATGGCTTCCGGCGTCTGGGAGGGATCCGACGGCAGGAAATCCACATTGACCTGGGCGGCCACGGTCTTGAGCTGCTCGATGGCAGCCGGCCGATACACGTCGGCGCTGACCAACAACACTTTCTTGCGGCCCGTCTTGCGCTCGTTCTGAACGTGATTGCCTTCCGCCAGCCATTTGGCCAGCTTGCCGGTGGTGGTCGTCTTCCCGGCCCCCTGCAGGCCCGCCATGAGGATCACGGCAGGTGGCTGGGCGGCCAGCGACAGCTCACTGGCGTCGGCCCCGAGGTCGCCGCCCATGAGGGCCGTCAGTTCCTTGTGCACGATCCCCACCAGGGCTTGGCCCGGATTCAGGCTGTCGGCCACCTCCTGCCCCAGGGCGCGTTCTTTGACCCGCGCAATGAACTCGCGCACCACGGGCAGGGCCACGTCCGCCTCCAGCAGCGCCATGCGGACTTCGCGCAGCATCTCCTGGGTATTGGACTCGGTCAGGCGCGCTTGCCCTCGCATGGTCTTGACGACGCGCGACAAACGTTGAGTCAGGTTATCAAGCATGATTATGGTTTCGCTTAAACTAGGTGCTGGCCCATGCAGGCCTAAAATCATCAGTTTGAACCGAGGTTCAAGGGACTATGTCTGAAGGCATTGTATTTCAGTTGCTGGCCGCACTGGCCTACGCGCTGCTCGGCGCGGGCTGGTGGCGGCTGCTCGCCCAGGGCCAGAAAGAGATTCGCGTGGGGCCGGTCACCCATGGTTTTCTGATTGCCGCCCTGCTGATGCAAGCCGTGGGTCTGCAACAGACCATGCTCAGCCACCCCGAGGGCCTGCACGTGGGCTGGGCGCTGGCGCTGTCTGCCGCCATCTGGCTGGGCATGCTGGTCTTCTGGCTGGAAAACTTCGTGATGAAGCTCGACGGCCTGCTGCTGGTCCTGCTGCCTGCCGCCGCCCTCGCTGCAGTGCTGGGCGGCCTGTTTCCCCAGGGCCCACTGGTCCCGGACGGCGACAGTGACTGGCTGCGTGCCCACCTCATCATCGCCCTGTGCGCCTATGGGCTGGTCGCCGTCGCCACCCTGCATGCGCTGTTCATGGCCCTGCTCGACCGCCAGCTGCATCGCCCCGCGGGCAGAGAGCTCAGGCAGGGTCTGCTGTGGCGTGCGCTCGATTCCCTGCCCCCCCTGCTGACGCAGGAGCGGCTTCTGTTCCGGCTGGTATGGATCGCCTTCGGCGTGCTCACGCTCACCGTCCTCACCGGCATTGTCATTTCCCTGAAGATGCTGGGCGTGCTCTTTCCGCTGGACCACAAAACCATTTTCACACTGCTCGCCTGGTTCACCTTCGGCGGCCTGCTGCTGGGGCGCCATACCCGTGGCTGGCGCGGGCGCACGGCCCTGCGCTGGACACTCGCGGGCTTCGCTTTCGTTCTCCTGGCATACAGCGGCACCCGCTTCGTGCTGGATGTCCTGCTCTGAAGAGGTCACCTTGGGCAAGATCCTGTTCTGGTTCATCATCATCGTTGCCGTCCTGTTTGGCGCACGCCTGCTGGCACGCAGCACATCCAAAGTAGAACGGGCTGCGCCGCTTCCCAAAGACGGAAAAGTGCCGCCCGACATGCACTCGGCGGAAGCCATGGTGCGCTGCCACCAATGTGGAATCCACCTGCCACGCTCAGAAGCTTACCTGAGCAACGGCAAGACCTGGTGCGGCCCGGAACACGCCCGCCTCGGGCAGTCGTCTTCCGGTTCTTCCTGATCCTTTCCACCGCCCGGCCCACAGATCGACGTCATGCCTCACAGCGAACGACATGCTCTGCGACTCGACCGACACGGCTGGCTCCAGCCAGCTCCCGGAGTGAAACTGGCCGCTTCACCGAATCATGATGCCCGCCCGCCGCTGCAGGACGCCTACCTGCTGGTGTTGCACAACATCAGCCTGCCGCCCGGCCAGTTCGGCGGCCCCGAGGTGGTCGATTTCTTCCAGAACGTGCTGGACTACGACTCCTACCCCTGGCTGGAACGTCTGCGCGATCTGCGCGTGTCGGCCCATTTCTTCATCCGCCGCGACGGCACCCTCATTCAGCACGTTTCCACCCATGACCGCGCCTGGCACGCCGGCGTGTCCTCATTCGAAGGGCGGGAACGCTGCAACGATTTCTCGATCGGCATCGAGCTGGAGGGCACCGACACGATACCCTACACCGATGCGCAGTATCTGGCCCTGCAGCGCCTGATCCCGGCACTCAAGGCGCGTCATCCCCTGCGCGCCGTGCGTGGCCACGAGCACATCGCGCCCGGCCGAAAGACGGACCCGGGTCCATCTTTCGACTGGAAGCGCTTCGCGAAGGAAAACGGGATCGCGCGGCGACTGTTGCCGTGACGCGCCTGAACCTCAATTGAGAATGTGGTAGCCGCCGTCCACGTACAAGGTGGCGCCGGTCATGGCGCGCGCGCCATCGCTGGCCAGAAACACGCTCAGGGGCCCGACATCATCAATGCCGAGTTCGCCGCGCAGCGGTGAACGCCGTGCACTGTCTTCCACCAGGGCGTCAAAGCTGGCGATGCCAGACGCGGCACGCGTCACGATGGGGCCCGGAGAGATCGCATTGACGCGAATGCCCTGCGGCCCCAGTTCAGCCGCCAGGTAGCGTACGGACGATTCCAGAGCCGCCTTCACGGGGCCCATGATGCCGTAGTTGGGAATGACTTCCTGCCCGCCCAGATAGCTCATGGTCATCAGACTGCCGCCTTTCTTCATCAGGGGTTCGGCCAGATGCGCCATGCGGATGAAGGAATGGCAGGAAATATCCATGGCTTCCAGGAAACCGTCACGGGAACTGTCAGCTACCCGACCGTGCAGGTCTTCCTTGGGCGCGAAGGCAATGGAATGCACCAGGAAGTCCAGTTGCCCCCAGCGTTCATGGACGTCATCAAAGACCGCCTGCAGCTGGGCATCGTCGCGGACATCCAGGGGTCTCTGAATCTCGGCCTGCACCGCTTCCAGCAGCGGTTGCACATGGGGCTGAGCCTTTTCGTTCAGCCACGTGCCGCCCAACGTCGCGCCTGCATCGTGCAAGGCCCGTGCACAGGCCCATGCAATGCTCTGATCGTTGCTGATCCCGATGACCAGACCTTTCTTGCCTTTCAGCACGTCATTCCTCACTTGTTCAACCCAGCAGCAGCTTGTTCATGCGCTTCACAAAGGCAGCCGGGTCGCTGAGCGCCGCGCCTTCCGCCAACATGGCCTGCTCCAGCAACAGCTGCGACCATTCAGCGAAATCGCCATCAGACGCCTGCTTCACGCGTTCGAGCAGAGCATGCTCGGGGTTGATTTCCAGAATGGGCTTGACCTCCGGGGCCTGCTGGCCGGCTGCCCGCAGCACCCGTTGCAGATGCGGGCTGAGTTCGTGCTCGTCGACCACCACGCACGCCGGTGAATCCACCAGGCGGGTGGTGACGCGCACCTCCTTGACCTTGCCTTCCAGCGCCTTGGTCATGCGTTCCACCAGCGGCTTGTTGACTTCCGCCACTTCCGCCTGGTGCTTTTTCTCCTCCTCGTCGGCAAGCGCGTCGAGATCGAGCCCGCCCTTGGCCACGGAAGCCAGCGCCTTGCCTTCGAAATCACGCAGATAGGACAGCATCCATTCATCAATGCGATCGCTCAGCAACAGCACTTCGATGCCCTTCTTGCGGAACACCTCGAGATGCGGGCTGTTGGCGGCGGCGGAGTAGGACTCTGCCGTGACGTAGTAGATCTTCTCCTGGCCTTCCTTCATGCGGGAGACATAATCCGCCAGGGACACGTTCTGGATACCGCTGTCATTGTGCGTCGAGGCAAAGCGCAGCAGTTTCGCGAGCCGCTCGCGATTGGAGACGTCTTCCACCGTGCCTTCCTTGAGCACCTGCCCGAACTCCTGCCAGAAGGTCTGGTAGTCCTCGGAGCGGTTCTCCGCCATGTCCTCCAGCATGGACAGGACACGCTTGGTGCTGCCTTCCCGGATGGCGCGAACATCGCGGCTTTCCTGCAGGATCTCGCGCGAGACGTTGAGCGGCAGGTCGGCGGAATCAATCACGCCCTTCACGAAACGCAGGTAATTTGGCAGAAGCTGCTCGGCTTCGTCCATGATGAAGACGCGCTTCACATAGAGCTTCACGCCACGGCGGCCTTCACGTTCCCACAGGTCGAAGGGCGCGCGCTTGGGGATGTACAGCAGCTGGGTATATTCGCTGCGGCCTTCCACGCGGTTGTGCGTCCAGGCCAGCGGGTCCTCGAAGTCGTGCGCAATGTGCTTGTAGAAATCTTTGTACTGCTCGTCGGTGATCTCCGACTTGGCGCGCGTCCACAGGGCATTGGCTTGGTTCACGCTTTCCCATTCGTTGGTCTTCACCTGCCCGGATTTCTCCTCATCCCATTCTTCCTTGGGCATCTGAATGGGCAAGGAAATGTGGTCGGAATAACGCCGCAGCACCTCACGAAGCTTCCAGCCGTTCAGAAACTCGTCCTCGGGGTCGCGCAGGTGCAGCACGATGGACGTACCGCGATCGGCTTTCTCGACCTGAGCCACGCTGAACTCACCCTGACCGTCGGACTCCCAGAGCACGGCCTCGGTTTCGGGAACCCCGGCGCGGCGCGACAGCACGGAGACCTTGTCCGCCACGATGAAGGAGGAATAGAAACCCACGCCGAATTGGCCGATCAACTGAGCATCTTTCTGCTTGTCCCCGGTCAGCTGCGAGAAGAATTCCTTGGTGCCGGAGCGCGCGATGGTGCCCAGATTGTTCACCGCTTCGTCACGCGTCATGCCAATGCCGTTGTCGGACACCGTGATCGTGTGTTTTTCCTTGTCGTAGTCGACTCGAATACGCAGTTCTGCATCGCCCTCATACAGTTCCGGGCGGTCGATCGCCTCGAAGCGCAGCTTGTCGCAGGCATCGGATGCGTTCGACACCAACTCGCGCAGGAAGATTTCTCGATTGCTGTAGAGCGAGTGAATCATCAAGTGCAGCAGTTGCTTGACCTCGGCCTGAAAACCCAGGGTTTCGGGGGTCACTGGCGTATCGGATTGACTCATGTTGGGACCGTGAATAAAGGATTGAACATAGCGTGGAGGGCGCGTGGCGACGTGCCACACCCTCCTGGTATCGGGCGTATATGGGGGCAGCAAATGATTTTTCAACCCACCCAAAGGGGGGAACACTTGTGTATAATTCCCGACTTCCCGCCACGAATTGCTTTCTGCAACGCGTACCTGCCCGAGTGGTGGAATTGGTAGACGCAGGGGACTCAAAATCCCCCGCCGCAAGGCGTGCCGGTTCGATTCCGGCCTCGGGCACCACTCTTCTTTTCTTAGTAAATTCAAGAACTTAGAGTGATTTCGGCTCTACCCCGTAATCGGGGGATGGGCATTCACTAGACACGGTTGATCACACCGTTCCAACCGCACTGAGCCAAGACCCTCATGCGGTAATTCTCAAAGTTTCTGAACCCATACGCA
>JAJUFT010000131.1 GCA_029263615.1 Alcaligenaceae bacterium
CTTCGTTTGTTGGCAAGCCCTTCATTGGGCGCTGCTGAACGGCGAAGTCGCGGACAGGTGGCAGAGTGGTCGAATGTACCTGACTCGAAATCAGGCGTACGTGCAAGCGTACCGTGGGTTCGAATCCCACCCTGTCCGCCACCGAATTTTCAAAGCCCCTGAATTTTTTCAGGGGCTTTTTTTCGCCTGCCGCAAGGTGAAACCAATTAAAAAATCTGTGTCTTTTAGATACGCTGACTCTAAAATTGCAAACAATAACAACACTGGAGACAGCGCATGTCCCGCATCAAACCGTTCATTCCGACCGACCCTCTGTTCCCTCTTCAGTGGCATTTGCTGAACACGGGAAATACCACGGGCAGCGTCGCGGGCCACGATATCAATGTCACAACCGTATGGCCCGACTACACGGGCAAGGGAGTGCTCGTGGGGGTGCAGGACGACGGCATTGAAAGCGACCACCCCGATCTCGTGGCGAATTTCCGGGCCGACCTCGCCTGGGATATCGCCCTCGACCAGCCAGGCGGCGAGGTCAAGCGCTCTGAAGACGCGCATGGCGTGTCGGTCTCCGGCCTCATCGCAAGCACGGCCAACAATGGTATCGGCGGCGTCGGGGTGGCCTGGGGGGCCTCGTTCACGATGTATCGTCTGGACCTCGATGGGTTGCCTCCCACAGAGTTGGCCGAGGCGTTCGAACGCGGGGCCCGCCGGCAGATCGACGATGGCGTGCAGATCTCGTCGAACAGCTGGGGTCCGGGCGTGGCTCTGAATCAGGACATGTTGATGCGTTACCACGCGGTGGGGCGGCTCATGGCCGAAGAGGGCCGGGATGGCTTGGGCATTGTCACGCTCTTTGCGGGGGGCAATGACCGCGAGGTTGGCATGAACACCAACTACGATCCCACGGACAATTCTCCGTGGGTGATCGTCGTGGCAGCCAGCCACCAGAATGGCCAGATCACGTCGTATTCCACGCCAGGTGCTTCCATCCTCATCACCGCGCCAGGGTCCGGCAGCGTTGCCGACCCCCCTTCCAGCATGGTCACGACAGACCGCCAGGGCATGGAGGGCTACAACAAGACGCCCGGGGCGGCGGGCGACTATGTGGGCTGGTTCAATGGCACCTCCGCCGCCACGCCCGTGGCAGCTGGCGTCGTCGCACTCATGCTCGAGGCCAACGCCGGCCTGGGGTATCGCGACGTTCAGGAAATCCTCGCCTATTCCGCGAAACGTGCGAGCTTGCTCGGCACGGACGCCGATCAGGCCTATAACGGTTCCCGCGACTGGAATGGGGGGGGCATGCTGGCCAGCCACGACTTCGGCTTCGGGAACATCGACGCCCATGCCGCCGTGCGGCTGGCGGAGAGCTGGACCAAGACCAGCACCGCGTCGAATCTCGTGTTTGACGCGGGTCGGGTGGAACAGCGCAGTCTGAACCTCGGCTCCAACGAGGAAGGCACTGCCGTCGCGCGCTTCGCGCCGAATCACCGGGTCGAACACATGGCCGTTACCGTGGACCTCGAGGCAGAGGACATGGATGACGTCACGCTTCAGCTCATTTCGCCCGACGGCATGGTCAGCACGCTTGCCGCGCCCGGCGGCGATGACGACGATGATGACGACGACGCGGAGGATGATGACGACGATGAGGGCATGCCGGACGCGCTCCACACGACCTTCACCACCGTGTTGAACTGGGGAGCCAATCTGACCGGCGACTGGACGTTGAAGGTGATCGCAGGGGAGTCGGCTGGAAACGTTCAGCTCAAGGACTGGTCGATTCTCGCATTCACTGCCGGGGAACCGGGCAGCGGCACCCAGATCTTCACCGATGAGTTCGCACGTTTTGCTCAGGAGCAACCCGGGCGCACGGTCATGTCCGCCGAGAACGGCACGACCTTGAATGCGGCGGCGGTCACCAGCGACGTGCGCTTCGACCTCCTGACCGGGGTGTCGTCGATCGGCTCCACGGAAATCTCACTACTCGACACCGCCAGCTTCCGCCACCTCGTGAGCGGCGATGGAGATGACATCCTCATCGGCAACGAAGCCGGAAATGTGCTGATGGCTGGCCGTGGCCACAACATCGTCGACGGCGGCGCCGGGCTGGATGTCGCGCGCTTCATTGGGGAATCCGTGCATTACACCGTCGATCACGTCGGCGGCGCAATGACCGTGACGAGTCACACCCTCGCCGGCGGCGGCACCGACATTTTGTACAACGTCGAGCTGCTGCGTTTCGAGGACCAGGTGGTCCTGACACGCGTGCCGGTCAACGTCGGGGCGGATCTCTTCGACGAAGACGCCTACCTCATGCAGAACCCCGATGTGCAGGCGGCCGTGATAAACGGTCAGTTGCAAAGCGGCCGCCAGCACTACGAAATCTGGGGTGTCAAGGAAGGTCGTAATCCCAATATGCTGTTCGACGAGCAATGGTATCTGTCGACCCATGCCGATGTGGCGCAGGCCGTCGCCAACGGCCTTCTGGCCAGCGGCTTCCAGCATTACCGCCTGTGGGGCTGGCAGGAAGGGCGCGACCCGTCTGCCTGGATGGATGTCTCGAGCTACCTCGACACCTACGTCGACGTGGCGGCGGCGGAGATCAACCCCCTGCAGCATTACCTGGTTTACGGCATTCATGAAGGGCGCAGCATCACGTCGGTGGCGCCGGAGTTCTGGGCCGCGTAAGCGGCCCCGGTGGTCCATCCCGCTCCGAGGTGGAGCGGGGTCTGGACCCGGCGTCAGGTCAGCCCATTCGACCCGTCAATCTCTTGGTGTTTCAGACCGCCCACCCGTGCGTTGATGCGCCCCCGGTTGGCGAACGCCATGATGATGACCACCTCATTCGGACCCGGGGCGTCTGCAATTTGCAGGGTCATATTGTTATAGTGTGAACGCACGTAGAGTGCATCCTTGTGTGCGAGTGGCACGTCGATCGTGGTTCCGGGTGCACCACATTTTGTGACTGACGCAATCCATGCCTGGCCGCCACCGATGGCGTCGCGCACGGGGTTGGCAAAATCCGAAGTGAGCAGGGCGTTGGCGTGTTCCTGCTCTCCGTTGACACCCACCAACCCCGCCTTGCCATAACTTTGCACCCCATAAGGCTCCATTATTCGCTTGATTCTTTCTCCCATCTCATGGCCGAGCGCGACACTGGCTTGGATCAGGGGGGACAAATCGTCAACATATCCCTGGCCCGCATAGGGATTGTCAAGTACGGCGCACAGTGCAACTTTGTGCAGATCTGCCTGTGTGCTGTCTTCGCCGGGAAACTGTTCGTGGAAGGTCAGCCAGCGCTTAACGGTCAAGTTCATCTTTTTCTCTCTCCAGCATTGCCTTGGCGTTTGTGTAGGCGTTATTGATGTGGACTTTGGCCGCTGTGGCGGCGGCTTCAGGTGATCTGGAGGCGATCGCCTCATAGATGGCAGTCAGTTCTTGAAGACTGTTGTGGGCCCGCTCGGGCAGCGACATGGACTTGAAGCGCAGGTAGTTGATTCGGCTTTGCAGTCCTGCCAATACCTCAGCCGAAGCCATGCAGAAGACGGCTGCAGGCCTGCGGGAAGATCTGGAGCAGCCC
>JAJUFT010000060.1 GCA_029263615.1 Alcaligenaceae bacterium
AGCCTTGACCACGGCGCCTTCAACGAAAGGCGTGCCGATCTTCAGCTGCTCGCCTTCGCCAACCGACAACACCTGGTCCAGCGAAATTTCTTGCCCAATGTCTGCCGGTATCTGTTCGATCTTGAGTTTTTGGCCGGCGGCAACACGGTATTGCTTGCCACCAGTTTTTATGACCGCGTACATGGGGGGTTCCTTAAATCAAAAGAAAGCAAGTCGTGACTTCGCTTGCTTAATAAATTGGCAAAATGCCAAGCTCTTGATTCTATATCGAATTGTCAACAGGCGTCAAACCGAAGCAGCCTCACGCAGCCAGGTGCGGAACAGCTGCAGGGCCGGCAGATTCCGCTTATGGTCCGGATAACACAGATAGTAGCCGTCCTGCGCCAGCAGCGGGCGGTCCAGCGGGATGACCAACTTGCCTTCTTCCAGTTCCTCTTCAATGACGCAGCGGGGAATCAGGGCAACGCCCAGTCCGGCAATGGCCGCCTGAGACAGCAGGGAATACTGGTCGTAGCGCGAACCGTCGGTGCTCAGGGGGGATTCCAGGCCCGCTTCGATGAACCACGCAGGCCAGTGATGCAGCGCGCTGCTGTGGTGCAGCAGGGGCTGAGCGAGCAGATCGGCGGGACCGCGCACGGGCGTGGTGAACAGGTCGGGCGCGCAGACCGGAACCACCTCGCGCCCCGTGATGTATTCGGCGTGGCTGCGCGGCCAGGTGCCGGTTCCGAAGCGGATGGCCGCGTCCACCTCAGGGGATTCAAAGTCATAGCCCATGTGATGGGGCAGGAATACCAATTGCAGCTCGGGATATCGCTTGCGCAGCTCGGGTAGACGTGGAATCAGCCACTTGGCGCCCAGGGTGGGCATGCAGGTGATATTCAGCGTGCCGCCCTGACCCCCATGCGACATGAGCCCCAGCGAGGCCGCCTCCAGTCGGTTCAGGGCGGCCCGGACATCATTCAGGTAGGCATGGCCGGCCGGAGTGAGCACCAGTCCGGCGCGCGTACGCGTAAACAACGTGACACCGAGGAATGTTTCCAGATTTTTGATCTGTTTGCTGACCGCACCCTGGGTGACATGGAGTTCCTGAGCGGCGCGCGTGAAACTTCCTTGTCGCGCAGCCACTTCGAATGCCTGAAGGTCAGATGTGGAAGGGCAGAACCGGCGCATCGCGAGAGTGATTTCGATTACTTTCAGAAAGGTTTACAGACGAATGTATTCCATTCTGGAATATCGTAGTGAAAAAATTTCGGTTGCACAATTTGAGGTGTGTCGGAAGAATAACCTGTTGTCCGTTCGGCCTGGTCATCCCATCTGGGTCGGCTCTGAAACCCCATCGTTCGAGGAGAACCTATGCAACGGCGTAAATTTGTAGTTGGCCTCTGTGTGGCCGGCGCTGCCGCTCTCACCACCACTTTTGCAGGGGCCGCCGCAGCGGCTTATCCCGAGCAGCCCATCAAACTGATCGTGCCTTTTGCTCCGGGTGGCACCACCGACATCGTCGGTCGTTTGCTCGCCGAGCGCCTGGGCACGGAGCTGGGCCAGGTGATCGTTGTTGAAAACCGTGCGGGCGCCGGTGGCTCCATCGGTACCGCAACGGTGGCCCAGGCCAAGCCCGATGGCTACACGCTGGGCATTGCCACGGTCAGCACCCATGGCATCAACCCGGTGGTCTACAAGAACCTGCCCTACGATGCGGGCAAGGATTTCACTCCCATCACCAATATTGCCGCCGTTCCCAACGTCATGGTGCTGAATCCCGAGAAGGTTCCGGCGCGCAACATGGCGGAATTCGTCGAGCAGGCCAAGGCGGATCCGGGCAAGTTTGCCTATGCGTCGGCCGGCAACGGTTCCGTCTCGCACATGATGGGCGAGCTCTTCAAGATGGCTTCCGGCACCGATCTGCTGCACGTTCCCTACCGCGGCGTGGGCCCGGCGCTCACCGACACCCTGGCTGGCCAGGTCGACATTCTGTTCGACAATCTGCCGTCGTCCATCCCGCACATCAAGGATGGCAAGCTGGTGGCCCTGGCCGTGGCATCGCCCGAGCGCAGCGCCGCCGTTCCTGACGTTCCCACCTTTGCTGAAGTGGGCCTGGAAGCGGTCAACGACCCCTCGTGGTTCGGTCTGATCGCCCCCGCCGGCCTGCCCGCCGAGATCCTGGAAACGCTGAACAAGGCGGCGGTCAAGGCTTTGTCGGGTGACGAAATCAAGCAACGCCTGGCTCAGTTGGGCGCGACCCCCGTGGCTGATTCCCCCGAGTCTTTCCAGCAAACCATTCAGAAGACGCTGGACCGCAACGCCAAGATCGCACAAGAAGCGAACATCTCTCTGGACTGATTCCGGTCCGACCCTCTGGAGCCGGCCACGCGTTCGTGCTGCCGGCTCCGGCAACTCCCTCGTGATACATCATGCAGATCGAAACCCTGCCCCTGTCATACCGTTACCTCCATCGAACTCAAGTGGCCGGCGAGCCTGTGCCGCTGGTGCTCGACTCGCCGCATAGCGGCACGGAATACCCCCCGGATTTCAATTCGGCGGTGCCGCACGGTCAGCTGCGTACGGCAGAAGACACCTGGGTGGCCGATCTCTGGGCGGGGGCGCTGGATCACGCCGTCCCGATGCTGGCGGCCCGCTTCCCCCGCAGCTACATCGATGCAAATCGCAGCCTCGACGAAGTCGACCCTTTGCTGCTGGCGGAGCCCTGGCCCGAACCTCTGCCCGAGTCGGCCAAGGTGCGGCTCGGCAAGGGCCTCATCTGGCGCATGATGGATGACGGCACCCCCATTTATGACCGCAAACTGTCGCTGGACGAAGTTAGGCATCGGATCGACGCCTGCTGGAAGCCCTATCATAAGCGCCTGCAGGCCGCAATCAGGGAAACGCACGCCGCCTGTGGTCAGGTCTGGCACATCAACTGTCACTCCATGCCGAGCGTCGCGGCCAAGTTCGCCACCGACAAGCCCGGCCTGGTCCACCCCGATTTCGTGCTGGGCGACCGCGATGGCGAGACGGCTGCGCCCGCCTTCCGTGAATTCGTGGCGGCATTCCTGCGTGAGCGCGGCTACAGTGTCTCGATCAACGATCCCTACAAGGGCGTGGAAATCGTCCGTCAATGCGGGAATCCGGCCGAGGGGCGACACAGCCTTCAGGTCGAGATCAACCGCAAGCTCTACATGGACGAGATCACATTGCGCCCGAACGAAGGCTTCGACCGGCTGCGCCGCGACCTGGCCGACCTGACAGTCGAGATGCTGCGCTGGATGCGCGGCCAGCTGGCTCAGGGATGATGCAGATCGACGCCGACCGCCTCTGGAAACGGGTCGAGACGCTGGCCCGGTTCACTGACCCCCAACGGCCATGGACGCGTCGCGCCTTCACGCCGCTGCACCAGCAGTCGCGGGAATGGCTGGCCCAGAGCATGCGGGAAGCGGGCATGCAGGTTGCGCTGGATGCCGCCGGCAACCTGGTCGGGCGTCGGGAAGGCCGGCGCCCGCTACCTCCCCTGATGACGGGCTCGCATTGCGACACCGTCGTCGATGGCGGACGTTTCGATGGCATCATCGGTGTACTGGCCGGCATCGAAATCGCCCATGCCATGAACGAGGCGGGTGTCCACTTCGACCATCCCTTCGAAGTGGTGGATTTTCTGTCGGAAGAGCCGAGTGATTACGGCATCTCCTGCGTGGGCAGCCGCGGCATGGTGGGTCTGCTGGATTCTGCCATGTTGGCGTCCCCCGATCCGCAGGGCGAGACGCTCGCACAAGGCATGCGGCGCATCGGTGCCGCTCCCGACAGGCTGACTACGCCTCTGCGCGATCAGGGGGCCGTGGCTGCCTTTCTCGAGTTGCATATTGAACAGGGGCCGGTGCTGGAAAGCCGGGGCCTTCCCGTCGGTGTGGTCAGTCATATCGTCGGCATCCGCCGGGTCGCCATCACCGTGCAGGGGCGCCCGGACCATGCCGGGACCACGCCCATGGACCTGCGGCAGGATGCCTTGGCCGGCGCGGCCCAACTGATCAGCGAGGCCCGGCTGCGCGCTGCGTCGCTGGCGGGCAAGCCCAGCTATGTCGTGGCCACGGTGGGGCGGATTGAAATGAGTCCCAACGTGCCCAATGCCGTCCCCGGACGGGTCGACATGGTGCTGGAGGTTCGCAGCGACAGCACGGAGGTGCTGGACACCTTTCCCGAGGCCGTCCTTGATACCTGCACGGCCGCGCTGCGCGAACTGAGAGTGTCCGCCGAATGGCGTGAACTCAGCCGCTCGACGCCCACGTCCTGTGACCGCGATGTCATGCGCGCCATTGAAGCGGCCTCGACATCACTGGGGTATGCCAGCACGGTGTTGCCCAGCGGCGCCGGTCACGATGCCGCCTACATGGCCCGTCTCGGGCCCATGGGCATGATCTTCATTCCCTGCAGGGACGGGCGCAGCCATTGCCCGGAAGAGTGGATCGAGCCAGCGCAGCTGTGGGTGGGAGCCCGTGTGCTGGCCGAATCCTTGAAGCGCCTGGATCAGGAACGATAGTCGGCGTTGATGCTGACGTATTCGTGAGAGAAATCGCAGGTGTACACGGTTTCCGTGTGCGCCCCGCGCCCCAGCGCAATGCGCACCACGATTTCCGCTTCCTTCATGACGCGCTGACCGTCTTCCTCGGTGTATTCGGGGTGGCGGCCTCCGTCGCTGGCCACCAGCGTGTCGCCCAGCCACAGGCGCGTGCGCGAGACATCGAGGTCGGCAATGCCTGCATAGCCCACTGCACACAGAATGCGCCCCAGGTTGGGGTCGGACGCATAGAAGGCCGTCTTCACCAGAGGGGACTGGGCCACTGCGTAGGCCACCGTGAGCGCTTCTTCTGCGTTGGCCGCTTCTTCAACACGAACGGTGATGAATTTGGTGGCGCCTTCGGCGTCGCGCACGATTTTCTGTGCCAGCTCGAGCGCGGCTTCTGCCAGCGCCTCGAAGAGGGCGGTGAAATGCGGGTCGTTGCGGCTGGCGACTTTCAGGCCGGCTTGACCGCTGGCCATGATGATGAAGGAATCATTGGTGGACGTGTCGCCGTCGACGGTGATGCGGTTGAAGCTGCAGTCGGCGATTTCGCGGGTGACTTCGCGCAGCAGGGCTGCGTCGATGCCGGCGTCGGTGGCGAGAAAGCCCAGCATGGTGGCCATGTTCGGGCGGATCATGCCGGCACCCTTGCTGATGCCGGTGATCGTGACCGTGTGTTCGCCGAGCACAACCTTGCGCGAGGTGATCTTGGGTTGCGTGTCGGTGGTCATGATGCCGTAGGCGGCATCGAACCAGTTGCCCGGTTGCAGACCCTGGACCGCCGCCGGCAGCGCCGCGGTGAGGCGATCGACCGGCAGCGGCTCGAGAATGACCCCGGTGGAAAAGGGCAGCACTTGTTCCGGTGCAATGCCCAGCAACCCGGCCAGCGTCTCGCAGGTTTGCTGTGCGGCGAGCAGGCCGGGTTCCCCCGTGCCCGCATTGGCGTTGCCGGTATTGATCACCAGGGCGCGGATGCCTGCGCCGGACGCCAGGTGGCGTTCGCTGAGCTGAACCGGTGCGGCACGGAAGCGGTTTGTGGTGAAGACGCCGGCCACCGTCGCCCCTTCCGCCAGGCGAAAGACAGTCAGGTCCTTGCGATCGGCCTTGCGGATGCCGGCTTCGGCCGTGCCGACTTCAACGCCGGCAACAGGATGGATCTCGGATTTCTGTGGGATATGAAGATTGACGGCCATTTTCTCTAGCAGGCGGCAGGGCCGTGGTGGCGGCCCGGTTGAATGGATTCGTCAATTCTATCAGTGCCGGATGCTGGCCGGGGTGTCGGGCAGGGGCTCGACCAGGCCCGAACGCTTCAGTTCGCCCAACAGCTCGTACAACAGGTGCTGCCGTTCCGGCGTCAGCCCCTCGAACATTTCCTTCATCCAATCCCGATACGCGACCGACATCCGCCGGAAGGCCTGTCGGCCCTTGGCCGTCAGGCGGATCAGGCTGCTGCGCCGGTCGGTGGCCACCTTGACGCGCTCCACCAGCCCGTCTTTTTCGAGCTGGTCGGTGATGCCCGTGATGTTGCCGTTGGTCACCATCATGCGTCGCGACAGGTCGCTCATCTTGATGCCGCGAGGCGAAGTCGCCAGTTGCGCCATCAGGTCGAAGCGGGGCAACGTGCTGTCAAACTGGGCACGCATGAGACTGCGTATCCGGTTCTCCACCATCGTCGTGCAGGTGTTGAGCCGCAGCCAGAGGCGGAGGTCCAGGGCTTCGCTGGGACTTGCCCAGCTTTCACGGTCGGCGTGAGGATCGCCGACCGGTGTGATGCTGTTGGAATCTTTCATGTGCAGACCCGGTCTTCAGAGAAGCAGTCGGAGGGTTCCGGCCAGATATGCACAAGTTTAGAAGTCGAAATTTGAACAGACCTTGATGTTTGACAGGAAATGGGCATTTTCCTGTCAGCTGTATCATGACTGCCGCAGTTCGGCGAACACGCTTTCCGCGATGTCGAGGGTTTCGTCGATCAGGGCTGCGGTATGTGCGCCCGAGACGAAACCGGCTTCGAAGGCGGACGGAGCGAAATGCACGCCGCGTTCCAGCATGCCGTGGAAGAAGCGCTTGAACATCTCGATGTCCGATTGCGAAACTTCATCCAGGGTGGTGGGCACGCCATCACGGAAATAGAGGCCGAACATGCCGCCGACCGAGTCGGCGCTGAAGGGAATTCCGGCGGCGCGTGCTCGCGCTTCCAGACCCTTGGCCAGCTGGGCCGAGCGTTCGGACAGGTTTTCGTAGAAGCCCGGCGCATCGAGCAGGCGCAGGGTGGTCAGGCCGGCGGCCACGGCCACCGGGTTGCCCGACAGGGTACCGGCCTGATAGACGCCGCCCAGCGGAGCAATGTGGGCCATGATGTCGGCCCGGCCCCCAAAGGCGCCCACCGGCATGCCCCCGCCAATCACCTTGGCCAGGGTGGTGAGGTCGGGCTGTACCCCCGTCAGGCCCTGAACGCCCTTGGGCCCCACCCGGAAACCGGTCATCACTTCGTCGAAGATCAGCACGGCGCCATGGCGGGTGCAGAGTTCGCGCAGCCCTTCAAGAAAGCCTGCTCGGGGCTTGACCAGGTTCATGTTGCCGGCGATGGGTTCGACGATGATGCAGGCGATGTCGTCCGGGTACTTCTGGAAGGCGGCTTCGACGGCGTTCAGATCGTTGTAGTCGAGCACCAGCGTATGCTGCACGAATTCAGCCGGCACACCGGATGACGTGGGGTTGCCGAAGGTCAGCATGCCCGAACCTGCTTTCACCAGCAGGCTGTCTGCGTGGCCGTGATAACAGCCCTCGAACTTGATGATGCGCGAGCGGCCGGTATAGCCGCGCGCCAGGCGGATGGCCGACATGGTGGCCTCGGTGCCCGAGCTCACCAGGCGCACCTGTTCCATGGAGGGCAGGCGGGCAACAATTGCTTCCGCAATCTCGATCTCGGCTTCCGTGGGGGCACCGAACGACAGGCCGTTCTCGGCTGCCTGCTGCACGGCCTTGATCACTTCGGGGTGGGCATGACCCAGAATGGCCGGGCCCCAGGAGCCCACGTAGTCGATGTAGCGCGTGCCCTCGGCGTCCCAGACATGGGCGCCCTGTGCGCGCTGGATGAAGCGCGGGGTGCCGCCGACGGAACGGAAGGCGCGGACGGGCGAGTTCACCCCCCCGGGTATGGTTTTGCAGGCACGATCGAAGAGTTCGGAGTTGCGGGACATAGCTTGCTCAAGGAATGAATGGGTGAGGCCGACGACCGGTCGGCAAACCGATGGCCAATGATAGTCGATCAGGTGAAGAGCTCGGCGCAACGACGCGCAGCGGCTTCGATGTCTGGCGCAAGAAAGACGCCGCTGATTACCGCGATGCTGTCGGCGCCGGCTTCCACGATGGGCCGTGCGTTGTCCGGCGTGATGCCGCCGATGGCAACGACCGCCGGCCGGGGCGCCTCGATGGCTTCGACCCGTGCGCGTGCGATGCGCAGATGATCGAGCGTGGCGCGCACGGCCTCGGGTTTCACGCTGGAGGGGTAGACCGCCCCGAATGCCACATAGTCGACATCGGCCAGCAGGGCCCGCTCGGCCAGCGCCGGCTCGTTGTAGCATGAACAGCCGATGATGCGGTCGGGGCCAAGGGCCACCCGCGCCTCGGCAAGGCTGCCGTCATCGCGCCCCAGATGAACCCCATCGGCGTTCACCAGGGCGGCCAGTCGCCAGTCGTCGTTGATGATGCTGATCACGCGCAGCTCGCGGCAGCGTTCCACCACCTGGCGCGCCTGTTCGACGCCTTGCTCGGGGGTGGCGGTCTTGCGCCGCCATTGGAACGCCTTCATTCCGCCTGCGGCGGCGGCGTCGATGGCGTCCAGCATGCGTTGGGTGTCCTCCCATTCGGGGGAGACCCCATACAGACCGCGGGGAAAACGTAGCGTGTTGTTCAAGATCGACTCCGATTGAAGATGCGACCCCCCATGCCAGGCTGAAAACTGCGGGGGGCCATGGCGCCGACCACTGCAATGCCCTGTTCCACGGCTTGCGCCAGCTCGCAGCCCTGCGCCAGCCGACAGGTGATGGCGGTCGCCAGCAGGCCGACGCCGTCGATGACCGGTTCGGACAGCTCCACCGGCCAGCGCGCCGTCTGCCCGTTTTCGTCAAGCAGCAGGTAATCGCGCTGCTTGCCGCTGCCGGGCACGCCCGAGACCAGAACGGCGCTGGCGCCATATTCCAGCAGCGCACTCAAGGCGTGGTCCGTCGTTTGCCCGGGCAGCACGCCGTGAGACTGCAGTTGCTGCAGCAGGGTGTGGTCGGTCACGACCAGATCGGTCTGTGGCAGCACCAGCTCAAACAGCGCTGCCTGTGTTTCTTCGGCATCGAGTTCGTCTTCCACGATGGCCCCGGGCTGGGACTGAAGGTGAACCACGACGGGCAGCTGGTTGTAGTCGGCCGTGATCTGCGCGAGCACACTGATGGTTTCCGTTGTATAAAGCGGACCTACCTTCATGGCGTGTGCCGGCATGTCTTCGAGCAGACAGCGAGCCTGATCATCCAGGAGTTCCGGAGAGATGGGCTCGAAGTGCTCGACAGTGGCAGTATCCTGTACGAGGATGCCGGTCAGTGCGCCAACGGCGTGGCAGCCCAGTTCCGCGCAGGTGACGGCGTCGGCGGGCAGGCCTGTCGAACCGCTGGGGTCGAAAGGCCCCAGGATGAAAACAATGGGAAGGGGCGCTGCAGACACGATAAAGGTCAATTCGCGGGCAGCCTTCATGCGTGGCGTGCCCTTGGGTTTAGTAACATTGGCCCCATTCTATAGGAAGCCGCAACATAACCGTACGGCTTCCTTCTCTTAGCGAGCAACAAAATCATGCGAACCTGGATGTGCCTGATCTGTGGATGGATTTATGATGAGGAAGCCGGTCTTCCGGAAGAAGGAATCGCTCCCGGCACGCGCTGGGAAGACGTTCCGCCCAACTGGGTGTGCCCGGAGTGCGGCGCACGGAAGGAAGACTTCGAGATGATCGAGGTCTGATACTTGCAACACACGGTGTATGTGATGCCGTTGTTGCGAGCCAAGCCGAGGGTCGAACCATGATAGCCACTCCGCAGTCTGAAAATACAGTCAACCTGTCCAGGCAGCTCCTTGTGGCCATGCCCGGCAAGGTCATGGGCAGCCTGGCGAATACCGTCATCTATGTGTGCGAACATACCGACCAGGGCGCATTGGGGCTGGTGATCAACCGTCCCACCGACCTCACCGTGGGCGATCTGCTGAAGCGCCTGGATCTGCCCTTGTCCCTGGAAATCGGCCCGCGTGAACAGGCCCCCGTCTTCTTCGGCGGCCCGGTCCAGACCGACCGCGGCTTCGTGCTGCACATGCCGGCGCATGGCTACGGCTCCAGCATTCAGCTGGGCGATATTGCCCTGACCACTTCCCGGGACGTGCTTCAGGATGTGGCGGATGGCAAGGGGCCGGAACATATGTTGGTGACGCTCGGCTACGCGGGTTGGGGCGCAGGGCAGCTGGAAGACGAGCTGTCGCAGAACGCCTGGCTGCATGTCGACGCCTCCCACCACATCTTGTTCGATCTCGAACCGGAAAAACGGTACGAAGCGGCGCTGGCGCAGCTGGGCATCGACAATCCCATCATGCTGTCGGGCGAAGCGGGTCATGCCTGAAGCGGTGGCGGAAGAAACCCTGCTGGCCTTCGATTACGGTCTCAAGAAGATCGGCGTGGCCATCGGCAATACCCTGACGCGCCAGGCCAGGCCCCTGCAGGTTCTTCGGCCCGTCACAAAAGAACAACGATTTCAGGCCATCGAGGCGGTGCTCCGGGAATGGGGGCCGCAACGCGTGGTCGTGGGGCTGCCCCTCACCACGGATGGGCAAGAACAATACGCGTCGCTGCGCTGCCGACGTTTCGCCAATCAGCTGCATGGCCGTTACGGACTGGCCGTTGAACTGGTGGATGAGCGCGGCACCAGTGTCGAGGCGCAGGCCGTCCTGGGCAACAACGACGACGATGACGCCGTGGCCGCCGCCCTGATTCTCCAGCGTTATTTCGATGCACTGCCGGCGCGGCAAGGGTCGGACTGAGTGGGCTGGCTCCTGTTTCCGTTTCGGCTGGCGGCAGTCGTGGTGTGGGTGCTGGGTGGTCTGCTGACCGTCACGGCCGTGTTTCCACTGGTACGCCTGTCATGGCGCCAATGGCTGATTCGCCATTGGTCGCGCGTGCTGCTGGCGTTTTGCGGCGTCCGGGTCAGCCATCGTGGTCAGCCGAAAATGGAAGGCCCCGTGCTGTGGGTCGCCAATCACGTGTCCTGGGTGGATATTTTCGTGCTGGACAGCCTGCGTGCGGTCTGCTTCATCGGCAAGAGCGACATTCGCAAATGGCCGCTGCTCGGCTGGCTCGTGGCAGGTGCGGGCACGCTGTTCCTGGAGCGGGGCAAGCGGCACGCAGTGCGCTCCGTCGGCCACCAGATGGCGGCGCGTTTCGCCCGGGGTGAGGCCGTGGGGCTGTTTCCGGAAGGCACCACCTCCAATGGCCTGGATCTACTGCCTTTTCACCGTGGTCTGTTCGAGCCCGCATTGCGAGCCGCTGCGGACATCCAGCCGGTCGCGCTCGTATTTCGTCATCGGGGGCGGCGCAGCGACCGCCACGCCTTTGTCGGCGAGCAGAATCTGTTGCAGAACCTGTGGGTCCTGCTGACCTCTACCGGAACTTCGGTCGAAATGGTGTTCTGCCCGGTGATGGATGCACAGAAATGCGCGCAGCTGGGTCGCGTGGCCGTGGCCGAGCGGGCGGAACGGCAGATACGGGAGATCGTGCGGGCGGACGCACCGCCCGTTCACGACTGAGACGCGTTCATTCCGCTGCAGCAGGGGTGCGGAAGGCGTGGCAGTTCACCTGAACCAGTTTGTGGTCGTGCATGCGCAGCGCGGTCAACTGCCTGCCCCACACGCAGCCGGTGTCCAGACAGATGACGTCGGGACGAATCATCAGCCCGAGCGTCGACCAATGTCCGAACACGATGGTTTCATCCTCGATGGCCCGGCCCGGAACGTCAAACCAGGGCACCAGGCCACTCTTGCCGTCGGGCGCATCCTTGTGTGAAAAATCCATATGGCCTTCGGGCGTGCACATGCGCATGCGTGTCATGGCATTCACGATGACCCGCAGTCGTTTGCCGCTGTCCAGCTTGCTGTCCCAGTAGGGGGGCTCGTTGCCGTAAATGCGTTCCAGTGCCGATTGCCAGCGCGGGCTGCGCAAGGCGCTTTCCACTTCCCTGGCCAGGATTTCGGCCTGACTGGCACTCCATTGCGGAAGGATTCCGGCGTGAACCAGGATGTGGCCGTGTTCGCGGTGCAGCAGAGGGCGATGCCGTATCCAGTCGAGAATGCCTTCGGCATCCGGTGCGTTGAGAATGTCCTGGAACGTGTCGGATTTGCCCGGTTTCCGGATGCCGGCGACCACGGCCAACATGTGGATGTCGTGGTTGCCCAGCACGCAGGTGGCGCGCTCGCCCAGCGACATGATGGTGCGCAGGGTCTGAAGCGACTGCGGGCCCCGGTTGACGAGGTCGCCCGCAAACCAGAAGCGGGCATCGGAGTCGGCCGAGATGTCGGGGTGATCCAGCAGACGCAGCAAGGCGTCGTTGCAGCCTTGCAGGTCGCCGACCATCCAGATGGAAGGGGTGCTCATGAGAGGGTCTTGCTCCAGGGGACGCGCGTCTGGATGAAACGCCGTACCCCATGTTGATTTTCCATCATCAGCAGAGCGCCGAAAGCCAGGAAGAGGGCGGCCAGATTGGGCACCAGCGCGGTCACCCACGGCGCCCAGCGGCTCAACATTCCCACATTCAGTGCAAGCTGATTCGCCATGAAGAACCCGACACCCAGCAGAATGCCGATGAAGACCTTGCTGCCGACACCGCCCTTGCGAGTCTGCATGAATGCCACGGGCGCGGCAATGGTCATCATGACGAATAGGGTGAAGGGGTAGGCAATCTTGCGCCACAGGGCCACCACCTGCCTTTCGGTGGTGAGATTGTTTTCCGACAGGTAGCGAATGTAGTCGATGAGGTCGCTGATGGACATGCGTTCCGGCGTCAGCACACGGGCGATGAGACGCTCGGGGGTCAGCGAGGTGTCCAGCACACGCTCGGGGAGCGATTCCAGACGAACGACCGGGGCCTTCGGCGGCTGGGCATCGGCCAGCGCAGCGACGGAGGTTTCGTCGACCACCGTCTGGGTGACTTCCGTCAGATGGAGCTTGCCTCCGGCGAACTGGCCCTTTGCCGCCTGCGACATGGTCGAGAGCTCTTGCCCGGGCCGGAATTCATAGAGCGTGATTTCACTGACCGAGCCGTCTGCACTCAGCTGAGAAATGTTGATGATGCGCGTGCCGCCGTCGGCGTCCTGTTCCTTGAACCAGTAACCGCTGGCCATCCGGCCCCCTTCAGCACGGCCCAGCAGGCGCAGGCTGACATCGCTGGCCTTGAGTTCGGCAGCCGGCGTGATGAATTCCGACAGAATGAAGGCGCCCACCACCCAGGGAATGGTCACCAGCCAGAGCATGCCCAGCAGCTTCAGGCCGCTGACCCCCGACACCCGCAGAATGACCAGCTCATTGCGCTGTGCCAGCCCGGCCAGCGCCAATACCGACCCGATGAGCACGCCGATGGGCAGCAGGTCGTAAAGATAGGTGGGAATGGCGAGCGCCTGCATGTAGAACAGGTTCAGCAGGGTGAAGCGCGAGCCCACCTTGTCGAGTTCGTCGATGAGGGCGAAAAAGGTGAACAGCCCCAGCAACGCGATGAGCACGACCGAGCTGGAGCGGTAGATCTCCTTTGCGAGATAGCGTCGGGTCGTGCGCATGAATGGAAGCCGAAATGCTCGAAGTGCCAAAAGTGCAAGGTTACCATTCTGCCTGCTGCACTGCACCGGCCGGCCTGCATGGGGCGGGCCCGCCGGCAGGCCGGTCAGGGCACTTCAACCAGCCGCATGCGCTGCTGGATGGTGGCCGTGCGGGACTGCAGGTAACGGGTCACTCCCTTGCGATCGTAATAGGCGGGGCGAGGCAGCATGGAGGCGAGACGCGCCGATTGGCTGGGCCCAAGTCGGGAGGCATCAACCTTGAAATAGTGTCGTGCCGCGGCCTGCGCCCCGAACACGGATTCACCCCACTGCGCCGAATTGAGATAGAGCTCGAGAATGCGCTGCTTGCTCATGGTCAACTCGATCATGTAGGTGATGATGAGCTCCTGGCCCTTGCGGACGTAACTGCGATCATTCGACAAAAACAGGTTCTTGGCCAGCTGCTGCGTGATGGTGGACCCTCCGCGCATGGCGTTGCGCCCGCTGGCGGCCTGCCGGCGGTTGTATTCCCAGGCGCGCCGAATGTCCGCCCACTCCACGCCGGAGTGCTTGACGAAGTTGGCGTCTTCCGAGGCCACGACGGCCCGCTTCAGATGGGTGCTGATCTGGTCGTAGGGGACCCACTGGTGCTGCAGCTGTGCATCCGGGTTCTCGCGCCTGAGTTCACGCAGTGTCTGCTGCATGACGGCCGTACTGGAAGGGTTGTAAAACCCGTACCACAGCACCAGAACGAACACCCCGGCCTGATAGAGCACGACGAGCATCATGCCGGCGAGCAGTACCGTCTTGAGCAGACGCAGAAGAACCATCCCCGCCGCCTCGTCAGCCGGCGCCGAGTTCGGCGCGCAGGCGGTTCAAGACGGGTTCGGTATCGGGCAGAATGCCATGCCAGATCTCGAAGCTCACCGCGGCCTGTCCCACCAGCATGCCCAGCCCGTCGGCACAGCGTGCCGCTCCCCTGGCGCGGGCCTGTTCCATGAAGGCGGTCGGTCTTGCGCCATAAACCATGTCGTAGGCCAGGGCGCGGTCGGCGTAGAGCCCTTCCGGCAGCTGAGGGACTTGCCCCGAGAGACTGCCCGAGGTGGCGTTGACGACAATGTCCCATTTGCCGCCTGCTTCGCTCAACGCGCCGCAAGACAAGCGGGCCGCGTGCTCCGGCAGACGGGCGACCATTTCTGCGTGCAGGGAGCGGGCCCGCTCCACGCTGCGGTTGACGATGCGCAGCTGGGTGCAGCCGGCGTCGAGCAGTGGCAGCAGTACGCCCCGGGCGGCACCCCCCGCGCCGACCAGCAGCACGCGACGTTGTGCAGGGTCGTGGCCCAGCCGACGCAGGTCGGCCAGCAGGCCCACGCCATCCGTGTTGCAGCCGTGCAGCCGTCCATCCTGCATCCACAGCGTGTTGACGGCGCCTGCCAGGTCGGCGCGGCGGCTGAGGCCCTGTCGGGCCAGCTGGAAGGCTTCTTCCTTGAAGGGCACGGTGACATTCAGTCCGCGGCCGCCTGCATCGAAGAATTTCCTGACGGTATCCGCGAAGCCGTCCAGTGGAGCGAGCAGGCGTTCGTAGCTCAGCGCGATGCCGCACTGGCGGGCAAAGGCCTCGTGAATGGCGGGCGAGCGGCTGTGTTCAATCGGGTTGCCGACGACGGCATAGCGGGAAAGGGAAGTCATGCTCATGGCTCAGGGCCGGGTCTCCAGTTGTTCATGGGTGAAATGCCAGGTGCGGGTGATCGCCAGGATATCCATGCCCTGTGCGACTTCCGGCGGAAGCGGGGGGAACGGCGCGGCCAGCTGGACGATGCGCAGTGCGGCCTGGTTGAGCACCGGCTGGGTGGCCGGTCGGTCGATCTCGACCCGTTCCAGAGAGCCGTCGCGCCGGATGTAGACCGTCAGCTGGAGGCTGCCGTAGATCCTGCCACGCGCTTCCAGGGGGTAATGCCGGGTACCCAGCAGCTCGATCTTCTCGCGCCAGGCTTCCAGATAGCGCGCCTCGGGCACCGAGGCGGCCGAGGGGCCGACAAAATGCACCCGCGGGCGAGCGTTGTATTGCTGAATTTTTTTCTTGAGGGCGGCAATCTGGGCGTTGACGATCATACTTTCCTGCAGCAGTTCGTCTTCACCCGGCTCGGCGGGCTGTTCGCCAGATTGGATGTCCTCGTTCGCGATCGGGGTGTCGGCACGGGCCTCCAGCAGGGCCAGCAGGCGCTCCTGTTCCGCTTCCAGTTCTTCCTGGCGCTTGAGCAGCGCAGGCAATGTGAATGCGACCGGGGCATCGGTCGCGGTCAGGGGCAGCGGCGAGGACGCCAACCCGACATCTGCCTCGCCCCCCCCGTCGAAGTCGTGCTGAGCCAGTACTTGCGGCTGCAGGGGGGGCGTGTCGCCCTGCACATTCAGCAGGACCACCTCCAGGCTGCCTTCCGGCGCAGACGGCGACGGAGGCGTCGTGAAGTGGATCGCCAGCAGCGCCGCATGAATCGTGAGGGAGATCAGCAGGGCAATGCCCAGATGATCATCCTGCCCGGCGCGAATCTGCAGAAGTCTGGCAGCCAGGACCGGCATGGCAGCAATCAGGCCGGCGCGGTGTCGCGCAGCCTGCACTCCAGTTCAAGCCCCAGCTCGTCGTAGCCGAGAATGTCGATCGTCACGCGGTGACCCCGTTCCAGCGGGGGCAGGCCGGGCACCCGGGTGACCAGCGGAGCCCCTTCGAGGCGGACCAGGTCGTCTCGCAGGACGGTGGCGTCAATGGTGCGGATCTGCTGCTGTTGCAGCCAGCGCAGTGTCCAGTAGCGTTCCATGGCGTTCTGATAATCGCCCCAGGCCGCGTATTGGGCATCGAACGCACCGATGATGGCAAAGAGGTCGGCGTCCTTGGGCTTGAAGGGGGCGGCCAGGCGAGCAGAAACGCCGTGGCGTGCCGTCGCGATGATCTGCCACTGATTGACCAGGTCGACATAGCGCCGCAACGGCGAGGTCGACCAGGCGTAATAGGGCACGCCAATGGCTTCGTGGGGCAGGGCGTGTGTTGACATGCGGACCCGTCCGGCCTGCTGTGAGCGGTAGATGCCGGGCACACCGTGCTGGGCGAGCAGGCCGCCCCAGACGTTGTTGGCCAGAATCATGTATTCCGCAATGATGCGGTCGAGGGGCGCGTCACGACGCCGTGGAATCAGCCGGACCCGGGTGTTCGGGTCGTCGTGCGGGCCTTCCAGCACGAAGCTGTATTCCACACGGCCGCTGCGTTCCGTCTTGCCGCGCACGGCATCGCGCTGCGCGCCCAGATGCTTGGCGAATTGCCACAGCGGCCGCACCCAATCGCCATAGGTAAGCGGTATGGCGGGGTCTTCGAGCGCCTCGACGGTAATCTCTTCGTCGAGCGCGTCATGGCGCAGATTGCGGGCGACGGCAATGCGTTCGAGCCGGGTTTCGGTGGCGAGGATCTCGCCCGCGATCAGGTCGGCATCGATATACAGCGACAGCGTGGGGCGCAACTTGCCTTCGTCGAGCGAAAAGGTCGTGATCAGTTCGTCCGGCAGCATGGGGATCTTGTGCCCCGGGGTGTAGACCGTCGACATCCTGGAGCGTGCCAGGCGGTCCAGTTCGCCGTCGCGCTCGATGGCCAGGCCCGGCGCGGCGATATGGATGCCGATGCGAACCTTGTTCTCGCCGATCGGGGTCACCGAGATGGCGTCGTCAACCTCCGTGGTGAAGCTGTCATCCATGGAGTAGGCGGTGACCTCCGCGATGGGCAGATCGTCGAAGCC
>JAJUFT010000159.1 GCA_029263615.1 Alcaligenaceae bacterium
GAAGACGCCGAGCTTCCGCCAATGTCGGAAGCGGTCAGCGCCATCAGAGACGATTTTGTTCGTCGCCGTGGTTATTGGACGCCAATGCGTGACACCATCGGCTGCCTGATGCCCGATTACTTCAAGCACTTCATCAATGTCTGCATGACTCCCTGGGAAAACGGATCACTGGAGCCGCTCGAACGGGAGCTGCTTTATATCGCCATTGATACGTCCGTCACCCATACCTACGAACCGGGCATCCGCATGCATATTCAGAATGCCTTGCGTTACGGTGCGACGCGCGGCCAGATCCTGGAGGTATTCCAGCTGGCGGCGCTGCTGGGAACGGAAGGCTATGTCCTGGCCATGCGGGAACTCGCCGGCCGGCCGGCGCAGAATGATTCCGTACGAGCATGATGAAGGCACGGAGACAAGCATGGTGACCCGCTGGTCCAAGGTGCTGCTCACGGCCGCCATTGCCTTGTTCGCCACGCTGGTGGCGTTCGGCAATCTGACCGACTACGGCACAAATTTCGAGTTCGTTCAACACGTGATGCGCATGGATACCCTGTTTCCGGAGACGACCATTCGTTATCGGCGCGTGGAAGCACCGTTGCTGCATCATGCGGCCTATCTCCTCATCATCGTTCTGGAGGCGGCCACGGCCGTGCTGTGCTGGGTGGGCGCCTGGAAGATGCTTCAGGCGCGCCATGCGCCTGCGCTGGCCTTCAATCTGAGCAAGCGCGCCGCTCTGGCCGGGCTGACGCTCGGCTTTCTGGTGTGGCAGGTCGGCTTCATGTCGATCGGCGGGGAATGGTTCGGCATGTGGCAGTCGTCCCAATGGAATGGCGTGCCATCTGCCTTCCGGTTTCTGGTCACCATCGGGCTGGTGCTGATTTACGTGGCGCAACGAGACGGCGAGCCGGGCGAATCGGCCTGACGCGCATTGGACAATGCGCGTCTTCCGGTCGGTTGACGGGGCGCTGGTTCAGGACAGGCTGAGGGTGCCGGAGATCACGCGCACGGCGGTGCCCCCCACGTGGCTGGAGACGACCTTGCCGTCCTTCACCACGGCGCGCAGCTGCATCAGGCTGGGGCGGCCCATGTCGACCCCTTGGTGAATCTGCCAGTGGTGTTCACCATCCTGCAGGGCCTGGCGTTCGCGCAGCAGGGCGGGCAGGGCGACGGCGGCGCTGCCGGTGGCCGGGTCTTCCGCAATGCCGATGGACGGCGCAAACATGCGCGCATGGATGAGCTTGCCCGCTTCCCCAGGGTCAACATGCACGAGGAACAGCTTGGGGGCTTCGCCCTTGGCCAGCCCAGCCGCCCACGCAGCGGCATCCAGCCGGGCGCGGGACAGGGCGTCCCGGCTGGCCAAAGGAATCACGGTGAACGGGTTGCCGGCGTCGCAGATGAGCGGGGCAGAAGCGATGTCGCTTTCCTGAAGTGAAATGGCAGCGGCGCAGGCTTCGACGGACGCGGCGGGACGCGCCTCGGGCGATTTTGGGGCTGTGATCTCCGCCTGGGTCAGGCCTTCGGGGGATCGGGTGATGCGTGCCGTGACTTCGCCAGCCCGCGTCTGTAGGGTCAGCAGGCCGGTGTCCTCAACGCCTGACGTTTCGGCCAGGTAAATGGCGGTACCCACGGTGGGGTGACCGGCGAAGGGCAGCTCCGATTTGGGGGTGAAGATGCGCAGCTGCGGGATGGATGAGCCGGCTGACCGGTGGATGAAAACGGTTTCGCTCAGATTGGCTTC
>JAJUFT010000063.1 GCA_029263615.1 Alcaligenaceae bacterium
CAACGGGCGCGGTTACACCGCGCGCTTCCGAACCAACTTGGCTTAGATGGCTTTAAATAAAATTGCCCCAACCCCACACGACTGCACCCGCCAAGCGCCAGCGTACCCTGATCGGTCGCGTTGTCAGCAACAAGATGGACAAGACCGTGGTGGTGAACGTCGAGCGTCGCGTCAAGCACCCCGTGCTTGGCAAGATCATCGTGCGTTCGGCCCGTTACAAGGCCCACGACGAGAACAACCAGTACAACGAGGGCGACCTCGTCGAAATCGCGGAAGGTCGTCCGATCTCCCGTGACAAGTCCTGGACTGTTGTGCGTCTGCTGGAAGCTGCACGCGTCATCTGATCACTGATCCGGGCGGTTCGCTGCCCGGTCTGAAATCAAATGCAGTGACAGGGCCCTCGCTCACGGCAGCAGTACGCCGCAGCCACGGGCCAAGGCAAAAAAATCCGGAACACTCCTCATGGGGTCTTCCGGATTTTTATCGTCCCTGCCTGGAGGGACATCGCGCTCCTTCGACCGTTTTCAGGGCGCCCACTGCTCGATGCGATCGCGTCCGCTTTCCTTGGCGCGATACAGCGCCTTGTCGGCCCGGACCAGCAGTTCATCCAGCGTCGAGGAGTCGGTATCCAGTGTTGCCAGCCCGATGCTCACCGTATAGGGCAGGGCTTCTCTGGCAGCACCCACCGCGTCGCGCAGGCGTTGCGCGATGTGCAGCGCATCCTCGCTGCGCGTGTTCGGCAGCAGCAACACGAATTCCTCGCCGCCATAGCGGCCCAGCAGGTCGGTGGACCGCAGCACTGTCTGTACTCGCAGGCAGAAGGCCTTGAGCACCCGGTCGCCGGCGGCATGCCCGTGACTGTCGTTGATCTGCTTGAAGTGGTCGAGGTCCAGCAGTGCCACGGAGAGCGGCCGGCCGGTCCGCCGGCAGTGTTCGAACGCCTTTTGGGCCGCCTTGAAGAAGGCCCCTCGATTCAGGATGCCGGTGAGGGTATCGTAGGACGCGCTGTATTCCAGCACGCGCCGCAAACGCTCGTTGATGAGCAGGATGAACCCGACCGAACCCAGCAGCAGGCTGACATTGAACGAGGCAAGGTAGATCACCTGCAGCAGGCTGAGGTCCAGCAGGGCGTCGGGCCGGTCAAAGTCACCCCACATCGAGACCACGCGCAGCAGGCAACTCAGGGAGGTCCAGCCGAAGGACAGGCCGGTGATGACCGAGCCTGTGCTACGCCGACCGAGACGCAGGGGCAACCAGGCCAAATGGCCAAACAGGGCGACACCGACCAGTGACATCATCGTCAAGCGCAACGGAAAGGAAGGCTGAATGAAGGTCAGCCAAGCCAGTGCCCCCATTACTGCCACGAAGAATCCCGCCAGCATCGCAGGGCGAGGTTGAGGCAAGCTATAGAAGCTGCGCAACGCACCGCACAGCAGCAGCAGAGCGGTGAGGAATACGGAATTGGCCAGCAGAACGTGGATGAGCGGTGAGGTCTCCTGGAGACTGTAGAGTACCGAGGCCGCCACAAACAAAGGCATGGCCAGCGCCCACAGCCCGATCCCGCCAATCGTGCGCGGGAAACTTGCGCGCATGGCAGCAAGCACGAAGCTCACCAGCAGACACTGGAAGCTGACGATGATGACGAGGGTATGAGGATCGATGCCAGGCATGGGCAGGGGTGAATGGACCGTACGAGGGCGCCCGCCCGGGAGGAGCGTCGCGTTTTGCCGTACCGGGAAGAGTGCGTGGCCTGGCGGCTGTCCGGATTTTACGTGAACTTCGCACCAGACGGCACACGTACTTACTCGGAGGATCCCGGTAGAGGAGGGGGCGCTTCGCCGTCCGTGTCTTCGTCGCGTAAGGCTCTGCGCAATATCTTGCCGACGTTGCTGCGAGGAAGGTCCTGCCGGAAAACCACCTGCCGGGGACATTTGTAGCGCGTGAGCTTGCTGCGGCAGAAACGGATCACTTCTTCCTCGGTGAGCGCGGGGTTGCGTGTGATGGCGTACAGCTTCACGCTCTCGCCCGAGTGCTCGTCCGGCACGCCCACGACGGCGGCTTCCACGATATCGGGGTGCTCTGCGATCACGGCCTCCACTTCGTTGGGGTACACATTGAAACCGGACACCACGATCATGTCCTTCTTTCTGTCCTTGATGAAGAGGTAGCCCTGCTCATCGACCAGGCCGATGTCGCCGGTTCGAAGGAATCCGTCGCTATCGAAGGCTTTCTCCGTTTCATCCGGCCGGTTCCAATAGCCCGGGGTCACCTGCGGGCCTCGCACGCAGATTTCTCCGATCTCGCCGATGCCGAGGTCTTCTTCCCCGCCGTCGCGGATGGCAATTTCGGTGGAGGGCACGGGCAGGCCGATCGAACCGGTGAATTCACGTTGGCAGAGCGGGTTGATCGTCACGGCCGGCGAGGTCTCCGTCAGCCCGTAGGCCTGAGTGATCGGGGTGCCCGTGACCTCCAGCCAGCGCTGTGCCACTGCCTCCTGCACGGCCATGCCCCCGCCCAGCGTGATTTTCAGATGGGAGAAATCCAGCTTTCTGAACTGGCTGTTGCTCAGCAGCGCATTGAATAGCGTATTCACGCCGGTGATGGCGGTGAACCTGACCGTGGAAAGCGCCTTCACGAAGGCCGGGATGTCTTTCGGGTTCAGGATCAGCAGGTTGCATGCACCCAGCTTGAGGAAGGTCAGGCAGTTGGCGAGCAGGGCGAAGATATGGTAGAGAGGCAGGGCCGTGACGATGCATTCCTTGCCTTCGACCAAGTAGGGTTTGATCCAGGCGTGCGCCTGGCAGACGTTGGCGATCAGGTTGCCATGGGTCAGCATGCAGCCCTTGGCGACACCGGTCGTGCCGCCCGTGTATTGCAGGCAGGCGAGGTCGTCATGGCCGAGCGCAGGGCGCTGGTAGCCACAGCGCCGCCCGCTCACGAGTATGTCGGTGAACTGCCGGGCCGCCGGCAGCGTATACGGTGGAACGAGTTTCTTCACCTTGCGGACGACGAAGTTGGTCAGCGGCCCCTTGACCTTGCCCAGCAGGTCGCCCACGCCCGTGACCACGACATGCTTCAGGGGTGTGTGGGGCAGAGCCTGTTCCACTGTATGGGCAAAGTTTTCCGCCACCACGATGATTTCCGCGCCAGCGTCGCTCAGCTGGTGAATGAGTTCGTCGGGGGTATAGAGCGGGTTGGTATTCACCACAACGGCACCCGCCCGCCAGGCCCCGAACAGGCAGACGGGGTACTGCAGCAGATTGGGCATCATCAGGGCGATGCGGTCGCCCTTCCTGACGCCGATGGACTGCAGCCAGGCGGCGAAGCAGCGCGAGGCTTCATCAAGTTCGCCATAGCTCAGGCGCGTCCCCATACTGATGTAGGCCGTGTTGCGCACAAATCGAGCGCAACTCTCCTCGAACAGGGAGACCAGCGAGGGGTACTCCTTGAGCTGCCCGCGAATATCGGTGGGGACACCGGGAGGATACTGCTGATGCCAGACTGGATTCATGCCGCCCCCAATCTCCATATTGTTATGGCTTTGTCTGATGGTATCACTTCAGATGGGGTGCACCGGCGGGGCACGATGTCGTTCACGATGCAGCGGCCCGCCGGAGAACGGCGCGAAACCTGTACCCAGCACCACGCCCGCGTCGGCCAGGTCGGCGTCCGCCACCACGCCGTGTTCGACCTGGGCACGGGTGCGCTCGACCAAGGGGGCGATCAGCCGCTCTGAAAGGCCGGAGGGTGGCGTACCGGGCGTCTTCTTCACGGCCTTGCCGTCTTTCCACACGTAGAAGCCGCGGCCCGTTTTGCGGCCCAGTTCGCGCCGCGCGAGGTGGGCTTCCAGACATTTGGGCAGGGAGTGCGCGCCCGCCAGCTGCTGGCCGGCCGCATGGGCGATGTCGAGCCCCACGGTATCGGCCAGTTCCAGGGGCCCCATGGGCATGCCGAAGACCTTCATGGCTTCGTCGACCGTTTCCGGAGCCAGGCCCTCGTCCACACAGCGCATGGCTTCCAACATGTAGGGTGCCAGCACGGCATTGACCAGAAAGCCGGGCGCATCCTTGACGGGCAGGGGCAGTTTGCTCAGCTTGCCAACAAAGGCCAGTGCGGTGGCGCGGGCCGCGGGACTCAGGACGTCGGTTTCGACCACCTCGACCAGCTGCATCCTGGCTACCGGGTTGAAGAAATGGATGCCCACCAGCCGCTGCGGTTCGCGCAGTTGAGCGCCCAGTACCTGCAAGGAGAGGCTGGACGTGTTGCTGGCGAGCAGTGCCCCGGGCTTCATGCGCGGCTCCAGGTTCGCATACAGCCCTTGTTTGGCCTCCAGGTTTTCGGTGATGGCTTCGATAATGAGGTCGGCCTGGCTCACGCCATACCCCTCGGGGTCGGGAATCAGGCGATCGAAGGCGGCCCGTTGTTCGCGCTTTTCCTTGATGCGGCGAATGAACAAGGCGTGTGCGCGGCCCTGGGCATCGGCGATGCGCTCGCGGTCCTGATCCTGCAACGTGACCCTGATGCCCTTGAGCGCGCACCAGGCGGCAATGTCGCCACCCATCGTGCCGGCGCCGACCACGTGGACATGCTGCACCTCGGTGGCCTCCGTCGTTGGCCGGCCAAAGGCTTTCAGGCGTTCCTGCAGCCGGAATACCCGGATCAGGTTCCGAGCCGTGTCGGACCGGGTCATTTCCCGGAGGAGGTCGGGGGCCTCGAGCGCTTCGCCGTCGTGCCGACCCCAGATTTCAAGAATGGCGCGTGGGGCCATATAGTGCTGATAGGGGTCCCGTTCGTCGAGCTTCCTCGCTGTCTGCCTCATCATGATCGGGCGCAACACCCGGGCATTCAGCAGACGCCCCAGGCCTCGTGCCCTGCGGGGCGGCTTGCCCGAGCGCACGTGCTGTGCGGCGGCCTGACGCTTGAGCCTGAGCGGAACGCGCGCATCCACCAGACCCAGGCGTTGTGCCTTGCGGGCGTCCACGGCGCGGCCCGTAAGCATCATGTCGAGCGCGGCCGGGGCGCCAATGAGGGCGGGCAAGCGATGCATGCCGCCCCAGGCCGGAACGATGCCCAGCATCACCTCCGGCAAGGCGAAGGACGTATCGGCTTGATCGACAGCGAGCCGATAACGGCAGGCGAGGGCCAGCTCCAGCCCGCCCCCCACACAGTGCCCATGAACCAGCGCCAGCGTCGGGTAGGGGACCGCCGCGAGACGGTCGAAGACCTTGCAGCCTCGGGCGATGAGTTCCTGCACCAAGTCGACCTGATCCAGGGCGCCAAACTCATTGATGTCGGCCCCGGCAAAGAAACCGGACGCCTTGCCGGAGAGCAGGATCAGGCCCGCTGGGGGCCGGTGATCGAAGTGGTCGAGCACCTGCGTCAGCTCGGCCAATACTTCGCCGGAAAGCCGGTTCACGGAAGACTCGGCGCAGTCGATTTCCAGCCAGGCGATTCCTGCCGAGTCTCTGCTGAGCCGGAAATGCCGGAGAGCCATTGTGTCAGCATCGTTCATGGTTCCCGAACCTCCGGATTCACAGTTTCCACCAACATCGCACCGCCTTGTCCCCCGCCGATGCAGATGGCGGCCATGCCCCGATGCAGGCCGCGTTTGCGCAGGGCCTGCACCAGGTGCAGCACGATCCGCGCACCCGAAGCGCCCACCGGGTGCCCGATCGCGATCGCGCCGCCGTCAACGTTCAGGCGACCTTCGTTCAGCACGCCAAGGGCGGGTGTGCCCAGATGCTGCCGGCACCAGGCATCGTCCTGCCAGGCGGCCAGGCAGCCCAGCACCTGGGCTGCGAAGGCCTCGTTGAGTTCCCAGAGATCGGGGGAGTTGAGTTCCATGCCGTGGCGCAGCAGGATCGGCGTGGCGGCGTGCACCGGGCCCAGCCCCATCACGGCGGGGTCGAGGGCGGCCCACTGGACATCGAGAATGCGCCCGAGGGGGCGCAAGCCCCAGCGCTGCACAGCGCGTTCGGAGGCCAGCAGCAGCATGGCCGCCCCATCGGTGACCTGCGAACTGTTGCCTGCCGTGATGTTGCCCCAGGGCCGGTCGAAGACGGCCTTCAGGGCAGACAGTTTCTCCGGCGTGCTGTCGGCCCTCACGCCATCGTCATGGAGGTGGAGCGTGCCGTCGGGGCTGACCAGAGGCACGATTTCGTCCAGGAAGCCATCTTCACGTGCGCGGAGCGTGCGCGCATGACTGCGGGCGGCGTATTCATCCATCTGCCGTCGGGTGATGCCGAAGCGGTGCGCCAGTTCTTCCGCAGTCTGCCCCATGGAAAGCCCGGCCACCGGGTCGGTCAGGCCGCGCAGGAGGCCGATGACGGGCGCCAAGTGCTTCACCCTCAGGTGCCGCAGGTGGGCGAGGCGTGCCCCCCAGCCTCGGGCGGCATTCCAGCCACCCAGCCAGCGCACCATCTCGTCGCTGAACAGGACCGGCGCCCGCGACAAGGCATCCACTCCGCCGGCGAGAATCAGGTCGGCTCGCCCGCTCTGCAGGTTGAGCAGGGCGGAATCGAGCGCCTGCATGCCGGACGCGCAATTGCGCATGACCGTCCAGCCCGGCACCTTTGGGCCGCAACCCAGTCGCAGCGCGACCACGCGCCCGATGTTGGTTTCATCGGAAGCCGGTGCCGCGCAGCCCAGGATGACCTCATCCAGGTCATTTGGGCCAAAGGGCTGACGCAGCAGCAATTCGCGGCCGGCCTGCACGGCGAGGTCGGAGGCGGAAAAAGGGCCCGGCGTGTTGCGCGCTTTGAGAAATGGCGTGCGTGCGCCGTCGACAATGTATATCGGTTCGAATGCCATGCGTCTCCTTCAGGCGGGGTGACGTTGTGCCGCGCCCCTGGCCTCTGGTGTGGAGAGGTCGCGAGGGAAGTCATCCACCGCAATCACCTGGTCGCGCAGCGCATTGCGCCGTGTCAGCAATTCGTATTCTTCGGGCGTGACCCCGCCGGCAGCATGGACCGCATCTGCCATGTCCCGGACATTCGCGACCGGGTTGCCCTCTAGTTTGCCTGATTTGGCGAACTTGTGGAGCTTTCGGTCCGCGCCTTCGGCCGCCACCGTGGCGTGCAGGGCCGCTTCCAGGGTGCTGATCGGGTCCTCCGGCGACAGCGGCAGGTGACAGTTCGGCACGAGGCGGTCGCGCCCCGGGCCCGGGCGGGTCAGCAACTTAGCCACCCGCTGGTTCAACGCATCGGAGGGCGGTGCGCTCCAGCGACCGAGGGGCAGGGTGATCAGCCGCAAGGCCACGGCGACGGCTCGGTTCGGGAGATTCTTCAGCACCCCGTCCAGTGCCTGTTCAGCCTTGTGCAGGGCGTCCTGCACGGCCCAATGCACCAGATCGGCGTCCTGGGGCTGGCGGCCCTGATCTTCGTAGCGCTTGAGTACGGCCGAGGCAATATACAGCTGAGACAGCATGTCGCCCAGGCGCCCGGAAAGTGCCTCGCGGAACTTCAGCGACCCGCCCAAGCTCAGTAGCGCGCCATCGGCCACAACGGCAAAGGCCGCGCTGTAGCGGGCCAGTCGCCGGTAGTGGGGCCACATCGCCGGCGCGACCGAAACCTGGACGCGAGCCAGCCGGGCGCCCGTCAGCGCATGGCCCAGCGCACGCAATGCATTGGCGCTGGTGTGCCGTGCGTGGGCCCAGAACAGGGCGTCGAAGGCAGCCAGGCCGCGTTGAGGATCGGGGTCACGGGCCGCCTCCATTTCTGCCAGCAGATAGGGATGACAGCGGATCGCACCCTGCCCGAAGATCATCAGGCTGCGGGTGAGGATGTTTGCCCCTTCGACCGTGATGCCGATGGGCAGCTGCTGATAGGCGCGGGCCAGGAAATTGGAGGGCCCGAGGCAAATGCCCTTGCCGCCGATCAGGTCCATGCCGTCGTTCACCACTGCACGGCCGCGCTCCGTCAGGTGGTACTTCACGATGGCGGAGAGGACCGAAGGCTTTTCGCCGAGGTCCACCGCATGCGCCGTCAGGGCGCGGGCGGCATCCATGGCATAGAGGTTTCCGGCGATGCGGGCCAGCACTTCCTGGACCCCCTCAAAGCGCGCAATGGGCGAACCGAACTGCTGACGGATGGCGCAGTAGGCCCCAACCGTGCGCGCCGTCAGGGCAGCCATGCCGCAAAACGAGGCGGGCAGCGAAATCGAGCGACCCGCGGCCAGCGAGTCCATCAGCATGCGCCAGCCCTGGCCGGCCATGGCCGCGCCGCCAATGATGAAGTCCAGTGGCATGAAGACGTCAGTGCCACGGGTCGGCCCGTTCAGGAACATGGCGTCCAGCGGCAAGTGGCGTCGGCCGATCTCCACGCCGGGGTGGTCGGCGGGAACCAGGGCGCAGGTGATGCCGATGTCTTCTTCGCCACCCAGCAGGCGGTCGGGGTCGAACAGACGGAATGCCAGGCCCAGCAAGGTGCAGGCAGGGGCCAGCGTGATGTAGCGCTTGTCCCAGGTGACACGCATGCCCAGCACTTCCTGCCCCTGCCACACACCCTTGCAGACAATGCCGAAATCCGGGATGGCGCCGGCGTCCGACCCCGCCCAGGGGCTGGTCAGGGCAAAGGCGGGGATCTCTTCACCGCGGGCCAGGCGGGGCAGGTAATGCTGTTTCTGCGCCTCGGTGCCGTAGGCCAGCAGCAGCTCCGCAGGCCCCAGCGAATTCGGCACCATGACGGTGACGGCCAAAGCCGAACTGCGCGTGGACAGCTTGCGCACGACTTCGGAGTGCGCCAGAGCGGAGAACCCTTTGCCACCGTACTCGGGGGGGATGATGAGGCCCAGAAAGCCGCGCGACTTGATGGTGTCCCACGCTTCGGGGGGAAGGTCAAACCGCCGGGTGGTGATCTCCCAGTCGTCGACCTGCTCGCACAAAGCGGCCACGTCCTGGTCGAGAAAGGCTTGTTCCTCACCCGAAAGCGTGGGCCGGCCCATGTTGTGCAGCCTGCCCCAGTCGGGTCTGCCACGGAAGAGTGTTCCTTCCCACCATACGCTGCCCGCGTCCAGCGCCGCCTGTTCAGATGCGGACACGGGCGGCATGACGCGACGAAATGCCCGGTAGATGCGTGTGGTGAGATAGTGCCGGCGCCAGTTGGGGTTTCCGAGCACAAGCCCGACGGCGATGGCGAGCATCAGCAGCAGAAGGATCAATACAACCATGCGCGGTCTTCCGGAATAGACAAGGTGGCATCAGGCCCCGGCCTGGCCGGGACGGATACGAACGCCTGTGTTGATGAGGGGCGCCGCATCGGCCCGTACCGGCAAAGGTGCAAGACACCCACCGACCAGGAAGGCCAGTAGCCTGTCGATCAGTGAATCGGCACTGAAGGGTTCGGAATGGCGGGGGTCCAGAGCAAAAAGCAGGCTGTCCTTGCAGGAAACCGCGCAGGACGCCGCCCCCAGCATGAAAACCAGTCGCCACAACAGCTCGTGTTCCGGCAGATGGGGCAGGGCTCTGCCGAAAGCCACACGGAAGCGGTCCAGCACCCGGGCATGGCCATACAAAGTGAGAGTGCGCAGCAGGACCTCGGGGTCGCGCGGCGGTGGGGCAGCGCCCTGCACCTTGGGTGCATCGGCCAGCGCGTGGAGCAGCAGAGGCCTGAAATAGGCCTCCACCAGCTGACGGATCTCGGGACCGTCCGGAGAGTTGCACTGTTCCTCGAGCGCTTCCAGCGCCCGCAGCAGGGTCTGATTCAGGGCCTCGACCCGGTGTTGATAAATGGCCTGAATCAGGCCTTCCTTGGAGCCAAAATGATAGTTGACCGCCGATACGTTTACCTGAGCTTCAGCCGTGATTTCACGCAGGGAGGTTTTGTCTCCCTTTTGAGCGAACAGCCGCAGCGCGGCTTCAAGAATTCGCTTGCGCGTATAGGCGGAACGCGAACCGTTCATGGTCATTCCCCCCTTCAAACGCTTGTTTGAAATTTACGGGGCGGTCCGCGCTCCAGCTACTGGTATTTTCCTTTAGGCTCAATGGCCTAGCTAATATGTACTAGATTGGTGCTAGATGGAGGTGACGAACTTGGTGACCAGATAGCCGTCGAAGGTTTCCAGCCCACCTTCGCTGCCAATCCCGCTGTCCTTCACCCCGCCGAAGGGAGTTTCGGGCAGAGCACTGCCGAAGTGGTTGATGTTGACCATCCCCGCTTCCAGCGCGCGAGACACCCGGTTGGCAGTCTGTAGCGAGGTGGTGAACACATAGGACGACAGACCGAAGGGCAGCGAGTTGGCCTGGCGGATGACTTCCTCGGTGTCGGTGAAGGGCACCACCGGGGCGATCGGCCCGAACGGCTCTTCTGTCATGATCATGGAATCTTGCGGGATATCCGTGATGACGGTGGGCGGGAAGAAGTTGCCCTTGCGATCCAGCGGTTCGCCGCCCAGCACCAGCTTGCCACCGCGCGCGACGGAATCTTCCACAAACCGGGACATGGCCGGGACACGACGCTCGTGGGCCAGCGGGCCCATTTCGGTGTCGCTTTCCAGGCCGTCGCCAACTTTGATGCCGCGCAGGGTCTCGACGAAGGTTTCGAGGAAATGATCAAAGACCTTCTGCTGCACGTAGAAGCGCGTCGGCGAGACGCACACCTGACCGGCGTTGCGAATCTTGAAGCGAGCCAGCTGTTTGGCGGCTTTCTCGACGTCTGCATCGTCGAAGACCAGCACCGGCGAATGCCCGCCCAGTTCCATGGTGATGCGCTTCATGTGCGCACCGGCCAGAGCGGCCAGCTGCTTGCCCACGGGCACCGAACCTGTGAAGGACACCTTGCGCACGATCGGCGAGCGAATGAGGTAATCGGACACTTCCGACGGCACGCCCCACACAATGTTCAGCACACCCGGAGGCAGGCCGGCATCATGGAACATGCGAGCAATGGCCATGACCGCGCTGGGTGAGTCTTCCGGGCCCTTCAAAATGATGGTGCAGCCCGCCCCGATGGCCGCGCAGATCTTGCGAATGGCCTGGTTGTAGGGGAAGTTCCACGGCGTGAACGCGGCGCAAACGCCCACGGGCTCGCGCACCACATACTGGTGGACGGCAGGATTGCGCGGCGGGATCACGCGGCCGTAAATGCGGCGGCATTCTTCAGCGTGCCAGTCGGCGTGGTCAGCGCAGCTGACGATTTCACCCACGGATTCGGCCAGTGGCTTGCCCTGGTCGAGGGTCATGTTGCGACCGATGTCCTGGGCACGTTCGCGGCTCAGCTGCGCCACTTTGCGCAGAATTTCCGAGCGCTGCATGGGCGAGCTGTCGCGCCAGGTTTCAAAGGCGCGGGCCGCGGCGGTCAGGGCGCGATCCAGGTCGGCTTGAGAGGCGTGGGGCAGCTGTCCCAGCACTTCGTGGGTGGCAGGATTGATGACGTCCTGCGTCTTGCGGCCCTCGCCGCTCAGGAATTCGCCATCGATGTAAAGGGAAAGAGTCTCGTACATATTCTTTTAGGGTTACGGGAGTAAGGGATGAACCCAATGCTTATAGCATGAGCGTCAGAGCCCGAAAACGGCGCGTGGTCTGCGTTGTGGAAAAGTCATCTTTTGTAAATATCGATTTGTATCGTCCTGTATCTGTACAAAAATTTGTTAAAGTCACGGTAGAGCCGAACAGCTCTGTCAAGATGCAAGGTTATGCTCCAAGAATATGGGCCGGAACCCCATAGCTCCGCCTTGCCAGACTTTGTACGCTTCATGTCCCGAATGCTCTTTTGGGTGGGTCTCGCCAACCGTGGCAAGCAAGCAAAGCAGCATCACGCGCCAATTGGGCGCCTGCTTCGTTCTGCATTAACCATGATCGTGGGGGTCGCCTGTGTGGGCGCCCCCGGGCTCGTTTTCTCGCAACAGAGCCGTAGTTTGGCCGAATCGGTAGAGAAGGCCATTCTGTCGCATCCTGAGGTTCAGGCGCGGTTCCATGATTTCCTCACGACGCTGGAAGGCCAGAACATCGAGCGCGGCGCCTTGCGGCCGCAGGTCTCTGCGGAAGCATGGACAGGTCGCGAATGGCGCACTGGCAGTTCCACGGATCCCTCCGCCAATTGGTCGCGTAATGGCTACAGCTTGCAGTTGAGCCAGTTGCTTTTCGACGGATTTCGTACGCTCAACACCGTGCGCGAACGTGGGTTCGACAAAGTGGCCGCTTACTTCACGCTGTTGCAAACGGTGGATTCCATTGCGCTGGAATCGGCGCAGGCTCACCTCGACGTGATTCTTTATCGCGAACTCGAGCGCTTGGCCAAGGAAAACTACCAGGCTCATCTGGATACCCATGCCCAGATTCAGGAACGGCAGGAATCCGGCGTGGGGCGAGGCGTAGATTTCGAGCAGTCGCGCGGGCGGCTCGCGCTTGCCCAGTCCAACCTGATGACCGAATCGGCCAACCTGAACGACGTCAGCCAGCGTTATCAGCGTCTGGTCGGGGAACTGCCGCCGCCCGTTTTACTGGATGCCCCCAATCTCGCCCATTGGCTTCCCGTGAAACCGGAAAGCTTCCACAAGGAACTGCGCAGTAATCCGGAGCTCCTGGCCAAGCAAGCCCTGTTTCAAAGTGAAGGCGCCGCCTTTGCGGCTGCAAAAGGTCTGCACATGCCGACCCTTGAGCTGCGAGCCTCCACAGGAAAGGATCACTCCCAACCGGGGCTGCCGTATCGGGATGCGCACAGTTCCAATGTCAGGTTGGTCATGTCCTATGCCCTGTCGCGCGGTGGCGCCGACCAGGCCCGCATCCGGCAGACCAAAGCGCAGCAGTACGCCGCGCGCGATGTGCGCGATTACACCTGCCGCAATATTCAGCAGGAGCTCGCCATTGCGTGGAACAACATCTACAAGATTCGCGAGCAAATGCCCTACCTGCGCCAGCACATGGAAGCCACCACGCGTGTGCGCACGGCATACAAGCAACAGTTCCAGATCGGCGAGCGCTCCCTCCTGGATGTGCTCGACACGGAGAACGAACTGTTCGACGCACGGCGCTCGCTCGTGATCGCCGAGATCAATCTGGCTCGGGAAGAACTTCGCTGGCTGATGCGCTCTCACAGGCTGCTGCAAGCGCTGTCCTTGTCTCAGCCCTTCAACGAGGTTCCGGCGGAAGTGGCAAAGCTCGATTTCCCGGAAGAGTCTGCCAAGGCGTGTGCGTCTGGTGTGCCCGACGTTGAACGCTTGCAGCCGGTTGCGATCGAGTATCGGGAGGCACTGCAACCTCCCATCCTCAATTCGCTGGAATGAAGGCATGACCGACGAGACAGACAAGAAAGCGGCGTCGTCTGATACGCAGCGGGATCTCGCTCAACTGGACATTGAGTTCATCCGGGTGCTCGAAGACCTCATCAATGTGTTGGTGAGCAAGGGAACGATCAATCTCACGGATCTTCCGCCCGAAGCCTTGGCGAAACTCAGCCAGCGGAAACGCGTTCGCCAGCGTCTGAAAAACGCCCTGGATCTGCTTCAGGATGACGACGACGTCATATGATGGCCAACCCTCCTCCCCATCTCGTTCATGATGACAGTTTGCTGGGCTGTCTGGTTGCCCTGACTGCGCACTTCGGGCACCCGCAATCCGCACAGGCGTTGTCCAGCGGCCTCCCTCTGGAAAGGGACCGGCTGACGCTGAAGCTGTTTCCACGCGCTGCCGCGCGCGCGAATTGCTCTGCCAAGTTGCTGCGGATCGAGTTGAGGAAAATTCAGCCGGCGCTTCTGCCGGCCATTCTGATGCTGCAGGGGGAGCGCGCCTGCCTGCTGCTGGAAAAGCGCAGTGGCAGCTACCTCGTTCAGTATCCGGAAGTGGACAGCCCGATGGAAGTGCCGGCGGATGAGCTGCATGCGGTTTACAGCGGCCTGGCCTACTTCGTGAAACCCCTGTTTCGCTTCGAGCCGCGTTCGCGCGGAGGCATTCCGGAACCGTCCAAACATTGGTTCTGGTCGGCCATGCTGCACAATCGCGCCTTGTATCGCGATGCCATGATCGCAAGCGTGCTGGTGAATATTTTCGCCCTGGCCATGCCGCTGTTCACGATGAACGTCTATGACCGGGTGTTGCCGAACAATGCGGTGGATACGCTATGGATGATGGCGATCGGCATTGTGCTGGTGGTGCTCTTCAATCTTATCCTGTCCTCTGCGCGCGCCTATGTTCTGGACACGGCCAGCAAGAAGGTGGACGTACGCCTTTCGGCGCAGATCATGGAACGTGTGCTGGACATGCGCATGGAGAACCGGCCGGCCTCGGTGGGCTCATTTTCCGCCAATCTGCGCTCCTTTGAGTCGGTGCGCGATTTCATCGCTTCCACCAGTCTCGCGGCGGTCGTTGATCTGCCGTTTGCAATCATGTTCCTGGCGGTGCTGTGGTGGATCGCGCCGCCCATGCTCATTCCGCCGATCGTTGCCATCGTGGCCGTGCTGATCGTGTCCTTTGTGGCCCAGGCACGGATGCGACGCCTGGTGGCCGAAACGTTCCAGGCCACGGCACAACGCAATGCCAGTTTGATCGAGTCGCTGAGCGGGCTGGAAACCGTCAAGACACTGAATGCCCAAAGTGAAATGCAGCGCCGCTGGGAAAGCTCGACAGAGTTCCTGGCGCGGATGAATGCCCGTATCAAGCGCATTTCCTCCGTCACGGTGGGGTTCGTCCAGGCGGCCCAGCAATTGACCACAGTCAGCGTGGTGATCATCGGCGCTTATCTCGTGCAGCAGGCAGAGATCTCGATGGGTGGCATTATCGCGGCGTCCATGATTTCGGGTCGCTGTCTGGGCCCCTTTGGGCAAGTGGCCGGTCTGCTCATGCAGTACCAGAACGCACGGGCCTCCCTGGGTTCCATCGACAGCTACATGAAGCTGCCGGTGGAGCGGCCCACGGAGCGCAACTTCGTCCCGCGGCCCATTCTGCGGGGCGAGATCGAGCTGCGCAACGTGTCCTTTTCCTACCCGGGGTCCGCGCAGCCGGCCTTGAACCGCGTCAGCCTGCACATTCGTGCCGGCGAGCGTGTGGGCATCCTGGGGCGGATCGGTTCGGGAAAAACCACGCTCGAGAAGCTGATTCTCGGCTTGTATCAGCCGACCTCCGGTTCGGTGCTGATCGATGGAGTCGATATTCAGCAGATCGATCCGGCAGATCTGCGGCGCAATATCGGCTACGTGCCGCAGGACCCTCAGTTGTTTTACGGCACCCTCAAGCAGAACCTGATGCTGGGGTCGCCCTTCGTGAGTGATCGCCAGATGCTCGATGCCGCGCGCGTGGCCGGCATCGAGGATTTTGCCGCCCGACATCCGGACGGCTACGACATGGTGATCGGTGAACGGGGGGATTCGCTGTCAGGCGGCCAACGTCAGTCTGTCGCTGTCGGGCGGGCTTTGGTCAATGACCCCGCCATTCTGTTGCTGGACGAACCCAGCAGCAACATGGACAACCAGAGCGAATCCCTGTTGCGCCGCCGTCTCCAGCCCGTGGTCGCCGGCAAAACCGTCATCCTCATCACTCACCGCACCGCTCTGCTCAGACTGGTCGACCGGCTCATCGTCATAGACGGAGGACGCGTGGTGGCGGATGGTCCCAAGGACCAGATTGTCGAAGCCCTCAGAGAAGGGCGGATTGGCAAGGCGGTGGAAACAGCATGATGAATCAGGCCGAGCGCAGACCGATCTCCGTTTCTCAAGCGGAAGCCGAGTGGGGCGACGCCACGGATGCCCTGGTGCTTCAGAACGCCCGCGGCGCACGAACGCTTGTCTGGCTTTCATTGCTGGCGGTCGCCACCCTGCTGGTCTGGGCCTACTTTGCCAAGATTGACGAGGTCGTCAGAGGCAACGGCAAGGTGGTGCCGTCTCAACAGGTTCAGGTTGTTCAGAGCATGGACGGCGGCATCGTCAAGGAAATTCTCGTGCGGCCAGGCATGAACGTAGAAGAAGGTGAAGTGCTCTTGCGCATTGACCCGACGCGCTACTCGTCGTCCCTGGGGGAGAACCGCGCCGAATTGCTTGGCCTGGAAGCCAAGGCAGCGCGTCTTGCGGCGCTGGCCAGCGGAGAGCCCTTTCAGGCACCAGAGAACGTGCTGGAAGAAGCACCACATATTGTGGAGATGGAGCGACGCATTTGGGAGACGCGACAGGAAGAGCTGAATGCTGTCATCCGTCAGGCGGAAGACCAGCTTAAACAGCGTGAAGAAGAGCTGCGTGAAACCCAGGCCAACAAGGACCAGGCATCGACGAGTTGCGGTTTGACATCCCGCGAACTGCAAGTGACCAAGCCGCTTCTGAAAAGCGGCGCCGTTTCCGAAGTGGACATTCTGCGGCTCCAGCGGGATGTCGCCAAATATTGCGGTGAGGCCAAAGCGGCGGAAGCACAGATTGAACGCTTGCGTTCCGCCATCGAAGAGGCCCGTAACAAACGGGTGGAGGCCGAGCTGACCGCTCGGAACGAAGCAGCAGCGCAACTGGCAGATACCCGGACCCGCCTTGCAACATTGCGGGAAACCCAGGTTGCCCTCGTAGATCGTGTCAAGCTTGCCGAGATCCGTGCGCCGGTTCGCGGCACGGTCAACACACTCAAAACAAATACGGTGGGTGGGGTCGTACGCCCGGG
>JAJUFT010000005.1 GCA_029263615.1 Alcaligenaceae bacterium
GCGGAGCCCAAGGGCGAGCACGGCTTCGGCTACGACCCTCATTTCTGGCTTCCGGAATACGGCTGCACGGTGGCACAGCTCGACCCTGCGGAAAAGAACCGGGTCAGCCACCGGGGCCGTGCGCTGGCCCGTCTGCTGGAACAACTGCGCGGGAGCGCACACGCTGCATGAGCATCGACGATCTCCATCGAACAGGCCGGCGGGTGCTGGCCGCCGGGAACGACAGCCCGGTGCCAGAGGCTCCCCGGGTGCGGCCTGCGGCGGGCCATGGACTGGGACACCGGCCCCTGCCGCCGCTGTCTCTGTATGTTCACGTTCCGTGGTGCGTGCGCAAGTGTCCCTATTGCGACTTCAATTCACACCAGGCGGACACGGGCATTCCCGAAAAGGAATACCTGGCCGCGCTGCAAGCCGACCTCGAACAGGCACTGCCCCTGATATGGGGGCGGCAGGTGGTGTCGATCTTCATTGGCGGGGGCACGCCCAGCCTGCTGTCGGCCGAGGCCATTGACACCTTGCTGGCGAGTTTTCGTGCCTGTCTGCACCTACTGCCTGACGCGGAGATCACGCTGGAGGCCAACCCCGGCACGGCCGAAGCCGGGCGTTTCCGGGAGTATGCGGCCAGCGGGGTCAACCGGCTGTCGCTGGGCATACAGAGCTTCAACGATGACGCGCTGCGCGCGCTGGGGCGCATCCATGATGCCCGGCAGGCGAGGGCGGCCATCGAGATGGCGCAGAATGCAGTCGACCGGGTCAACCTCGATCTGATGTACGCCTTGCCGGGGCAGACGCTGGAAGGGTGTCGGCAGGACCTCGAGACCGCGATGTCGTTTGGAACCGGTCATCTGTCGCTCTACCACCTCACGCTGGAGCCCAACACGATCTTTGCCAAGTATCCGCCCCCTCTGCCCGACGACGATCTGGCCGCGTCGATGCACGAAGCCATCATCGAGGCGACGTCCGCTGCGGGTTGGGAGCAGTACGAGGTGTCGGCCTACGCGCGCAGTGTCCCGGAACGTTCCCTACACAACCAGAATTACTGGACCTTTGGCGACTATCTCGGCATTGGGCCCGGGGCACACGGCAAGCTGTCCTTCCATGATCGCATCCTCCGGCAGGCGCGTCATCGCATGCCCGAGAGCTGGATGGCTCGCAGCCTGCAGCGCGATGGCAGTCATATTGCCGAAGAGCGCGTTCTCATGCCGCAGGAACTGCCCTTCGAATTCATGCTGAATGCCCTGCGTCTCAAGAGCGGGGTGGAAATCGGGCTGTTCTCGGCGCATACCGGTCTGCCCATCACGGCCATCCTCCCGACGTTGAAGCAGCTCGAACAGCGGGGGCTGCTCAATCTGGAAGGTGGGCGCCTGCGCACCACCGAGTTGGGCTGGCGATATTTGAACGATGTGCTGGAAAGTTTTCTTCAGTAGGTACGCCGTGCACTAAAATATGCACTGATATGGTGCGCCATGCACTCTTTTGGTGAGCAGGCATCATTCGGGCGCGGGGCTGTTGAGTTGATCCGTCCGTGGAGATTGGCACGGTCCTTGCGTTCAGTCCATCGTCATTTCAGCAAACAAGGTCAGGAGCCTCTATGTCCGCCCCCGAAGACGTTCTCAAGATGATTGCCGACAACGAAGTCGCTTTTGTCGACTTCCGTTTTACCGATACCCTTGGCAAGGAGCACCATCTCACCATTCCGGCCCACACCCTCGATGAAGAGAAACTGGAAAATGGCGTGATGTTCGACGGCTCGTCGATCGCCGGCTGGAAGGGTATCGAAGCCTCCGACATGGTGCTTGCCCCCGACAGTGGCAGCGCGCGTCTGGACCCGTTCCGCGAAGAGACCACGCTGATCCTCACCTGCGACGTGCTCGAACCCTCCGACATGAAGGGCTACGACCGCGACCCGCGCTCCATTGCCAAGCGGGCGGAAGCCTACCTGAAGTCCAGTGGCCTGGGCGATACCGCCTATTTCGGCCCAGAACCCGAATTCTTCGTCTTTGACGGCGTGAGCTGGGACGACGGCCCCTCTGGCTGCTTCGTGAAGATTCACTCCGAAGAAGGGGTGTGGTCGCGTGGCAAGGACATGGACGGCGCCAATATGGGGCATCGCCCCGGCGTGAAGGGCGGCTACGTGCCGGTTTCCCCGATCGACAGCTTTGCCGACATGCGTTCCGAAATGTGCCTGTTGCTCGAACAGCAAGGCGTGCCCGTCGAGGTGCACCACCATGAAGTGGCCGGCCCCGGTCAGCTCGAAATCGGCACCCGTTTCAGCACCCTCGTGCAGCGCGCCGACTGGAACCAGATCCTCAAGTACACGGTTCGCAACGTGGCCCACGTCTACGGCAAGACGGCCACCTTCATGCCCAAGCCCATCGTTGGCGACAACGGCTCCGGCATGCACGTGCATCAGTCCATCTGGAAAGACGGCCAGAACCTGTTCTCGGGCAACGGCTACGCCGGGCTGTCCGAGTTCGCGCTGTATTACATCGGCGGCATCATCAAGCATGCCCGCGCGCTGAACGCCATCACCAACCCGTCCACCAACTCCTACAAACGGCTGGTGCCCCACTTTGAAGCACCGGTGAAGCTGGCTTACTCGGCGCGTAATCGTTCGGCATCCATTCGCATTCCGTTCGTGGGTAGCCCCAAGGCACGTCGTGTCGAGGCCCGTTTCCCGGACCCCATGGCCAACCCCTACTTGGCATTCGCCGCGCTGATGATGGCCGGTCTGGATGGCGTGCAGAACAAGATCCACCCGGGCGATCCGGCCGACAAGAACCTGTACGATCTGCCGCCGGAAGAAGACGCACAGATTCCCACCGTGTGTGCGTCGCTGGAGCAGGCCATCGAGGCCCTCGACTCCGATCGCGAGTTCCTCACGCGTGGCGGAGTGTTCAGCAACGAAATGCTGGATGCCTATATCGAGCTCAAACAGGCGGAAATCACCCGTCTGCGCATGACCACGCATCCGGTCGAGTTCGACATGTACTACAGCCTGTAATGTGATTGCATGCGGCCGGGCCCCGAGTGGCCCGGCATAACAAACAGGAAATCACCATGGACGTCGCCGCCTACGATCTGCTGTCGACGGCGGTGCTGCTACTGGACGCTGACGGCCGGATCGAGTACGTGAATACGGCCGCCGAAGAGCTATTCGGTATCTCACATCGCCACCTTGTCGGCCAGAGCGCCGCGAATCTGCTCGGCGACGACGACGGCCTGCAGGCACGATTCATGGATGCCGTGCATGGCAAGTTCGGGGTGTTGCGCCAGCCCCTCACCGTCCGGCGACGTGACAGCGTCGTCCCGGTCAGCGTGGCGCTGGTCCCCCTGCGCAATGAAGCCTGGGCCGCGCTCATGGAAGTGCGGATTGTGGAACATCACGCGCTACTGGACCGGCATCAACAGCTGGGCAAGGAAGTCGCCGCACAACGGGAAACCCTGCGCAATCTCGCTCACGAAGTGAAGAACCCGCTGGGGGGCATTCGGGCTGCCGCCCAGTTGTTGGAGGTCGAACTGGATGACCCCGGCCTGCGCGAATACACGACCGTCATCATTGCCGAGGCGGACCGGCTCGCGCATCTGGTCGACCGCCTGATTGCGCCGCAGGGCGACAGTCTGCACAAGACCCCTCTCAATATCCATGAAATTTGCGAGCGCGTGCGCATGTTGGTCGGGCCGGAGTTTTCTTCGGTGAACATCATCCGCGACTATGACGCATCCCTGCCGGAACTGCTGGGCGACTTCCCGCGCCTGTTGCAGGCAGTGTTGAATATTGCCCGCAACGCCGCGCAGGCCATGACCGAGAACCCCGATCAGCAGGCCCCTCAACTGACCTTCCGCACGCGGGTGGCGCGCCAGGTGCTGCTGAGCGAACATCAGGCTTCGCTCGCGGTGGTCCTTTCCATCATCGACAACGGCCCGGGGGTTCCGCCCGAGATACTCGACAAAGTGTTCCATCCCTTGGTGACCGGTCGTGCAGAAGGCACGGGGCTGGGCTTGAGCCTTGCGCAGGAATTCGTGCTGCAGCATGGCGGCGTGCTGGAATGTGACTCCCGTCCCGGCCGTACGGAATTCCGCATGATTTTGCCACTGGAGCTGTCATGAAGCCTGTCTGGATCGTGGACGATGACCAAAGCATCCGCTGGGTGCTGGAAAAGGCGCTGGAACGGGCCGGCATGGGTGCGCGCAGTTTTCCCAGCGGGGCCGAGCTGCTGGAAGCGCTCGAGGAGAGCCAGCCTTCGGTGCTGGTGACTGATGTCCGCATGCCCGGCATCGACGGCCTGACCCTGTTGCACAAGGTGAAGGAGGCCCATCCCGACCTGCCGGTGATCGTGATGACCGCGTTCACCGATTTGAGCAGCACCGTGGAAGCCTTCCAGAAGGGCGCCTTCGATTATTTGCCCAAGCCCTTCGACATCAATGCTGCCTTGGCGCTGATTCAGCGAGCCGCCCAGCGCGAACCCGAGACGACGGACGCCGGCCGGGACCGGGAATTCGGCCAGGAACGGGTCATGATGCAGTCGTCCGCACCGGCGATGCAGGAAGTGTTCCGCGCCATCGGTCGGCTTGCGGCCTCCAACGTCACCGTGCTGGTGACGGGGGAGTCCGGGACGGGCAAGGAGCTGATCGCACGGGCGCTGCACGAGCACGGCCGCCGCGCGGGCATGCCCTTCGTCGCCGTGAATGCCGCGGCCATTCCCAAGGATTTGCTGGAAGCCGAGCTGTTCGGCCACGAACGCGGGGCGTTCACGGGTGCCACCCAGCAGCGTCGCGGTCGCTTCGAGGAAGCGCGCGGGGGCACGTTGTTTCTCGATGAGATCGGCGACATGCCCTTCGACCTGCAGACGCGGCTGCTGCGTGTGCTCGCCGAGGGCAGCTTCTATCGGGTGGGTGGTTCCCAGGCCATTCGGGCCGATGTCCGCATCATTGCGGCGACGCACCAGCCCCTGGAACAAAGAGTGGTGGAAGGGCGCTTTCGCGAAGACCTTTTTCACCGCCTCAATGTGATTCGTCTGCGTTTGCCGCCGTTGCGCGAGCGCAAGGAAGATATCCCTGAGCTGGCCCGACTGTTTCTGCGCAACAGCGCGCGCGATCTGAATGTGCCCGAGCGGCAGCTCAGCCCCGAGGCGCTGGAAGCACTGATGGCTTTCGATTACCCCGGCAACATCCGGCAGCTGGAAAATTTCTGCCAGTGGCTGACCGTCATGTCCTCCAGCCGCGTGGTGGAGCTGAAGGACCTGCCCCCGGAAGTGTTGAAGGCGAAGGAGGGGTATACGAGCCTCGCCGATGAAGTTCTCTCCCCTGGCGGTTTGCCACCCGTGTCAGCGGGCCTGGTGTCCGCAGCCGACGCGATGCCGGATTCCGACCCGGCCGAACAGTGGCGCGCCCGCCTGAGGGAAGACGTGTTGCATCGTCTGCGCAATAACGAGCCAGCCATCATGGCCACGCTCACCCGCCAATTCGAGGAAATCCTCATCACCACTGCCCTGGAGCATTCCCGGGGAAGGCGGGTGGAAGCCGCGATGCGCCTGGGTATCGGGCGCAATACGTTGACCCGCAAGTGCAACGAGCTGGAAGTCGGGGAAGAGCGGGATTGAGTCCGGCTCTTACTCGGCCGCCAGGCCCCGCTGATAGGCCTGAGCCCGCTGCGCCATCAGCACTTCACGCTTGACGAAATCCGCCACAAAAGGCGAGGTCGGGGCGTGGTGCAGGGCGTAGGGCGTATCCCATTGCAGAATCCGGCCGCGATCCATGACGCCGATGCGGTCGGCAATGGCAAAGGCCTCGGCCTGGTTGTGAGTGACTAGCAGCGCCGTGTGTCCCGTTTTCTTCAGAATATCGCGCAGTTCGAAGGCCAGGCGTTCGCGCGTGTCGACGTCGAGGTTGGAAAAGGGTTCGTCCAGCAGCAGTAGCCCGGGCTCCGGCGCCAGGGCGCGGGCCAGCGCCACACGTTGTTGCTGGCCGCCAGACAATTCATGCGGGTAGCGGTGGCGGGCGTCACTCAGCCCGACCAGCTCGAGCATGTCATTCACCCGGGCGCGGCGCTGGGCCTTGTCGAGCCGGCGGAGACCGAATCCGACATTGTCCTCCACGCTCAGATGGGGGAAGAGGGCATAGTCCTGGAACATCATCCCGACTTGCCGAGCCTGGGGTTCGACCGCCTGATCCGGACGGCTGAGACAACGCCCGGCCAGGCGGATTTCGCCCGCGCGCAAGGGCTCGAAGCCTGCTATGGCGCGCAGAATCGTGGTCTTGCCGCAGCCCGATGAGCCCAGCAGGCAGCCGATGTGGCCCTGCTTGAGCCCCAGGCAGAGGTCTTTCACCACCGGCACCAGCCCCTCGGGCGTGTCATAGGCCAGCGAGATGTGATCGAGTTCGAGTAGGTCGGACATATCAATAAGCGGGTTTCAACTGGCTGCGTGCCAGCAGGACAACAGGCAGCAGGCCCGCCAGCACAATGGCCAGGGCCGCGACCGCGCCTTCCTCGTAGGTGCCCCGCGCGGCTTCCGCATAAAGCCAGGTGGCGAGGGTTTCGAAGCCGGCCGGACGCAGCAGCAGGGTGGCCGGCAGCTCTTTCATGGCGTCCACGAAGACCAGCAGCCCGGCAGCGCCGATGGCCGGACGCAACAGTGGCAGGTGAACCCGGCGCAAGGTGCCCGCAGGCGTCTCGCCCAGCAGGCGTGCGGCCTGTTCCAGCGAGGGCGGGATGCGGGACAGACCGCTTTCGATGCCGCCGACGGAAATGGCCAGAAATCGGATGACATACGCGCAGACCAGGGCACCCATGGAGCCCATGAGCCACAGCGACGGTTCAGTGTTCGTCAGGGTGCCCCAGAGCGTGGCCAGTAAGCCGTCCAGCGCAATGAGCGGCGTCAACAGACCGATGGCCAGAACCGTTCCCGGGATGGCGTAGCCACTGGTGGAAATCCGTGCGCAGAAGCGCGCCAGGGTGGGCTGTTCGGAATGGCGGACGGCGCGTGCCGCCCAGGCAACGACCAGGCCGCACAGGACGGTGAAGAAGGTGGCCACCAGCGCCACGTACAGGGTGTTCCATGCACTGGCCAGCAACTGGTCGGACACTGAGCCCGCCAGGGCCAGATGCTTGATGGATTCGCTGCCCAGGTAGATCGCCGGCGCCACGAAACCAAGGAGCACCGGTGCCCATCCCAGGGCGCTCGCCACCCAGGCGCGGGAGCCTTGCAGGGCAAGCGGCTGCACGGGCCGGGCACGCAGGTTGGAGGCATAGCGCTGACGTTTGCGGCCCCGGCGCTCGAGCAGCACCAGAAACGCCACGACGAACAGCATGGCCAGCGCAATCTGGGCGGCCCCAGCCAGGTCGTTGCGTGTCACCCAGGTGGTGTAGACCGACACCGTGAGCGTCTGGACGCCGAGGAATTCCGAGGCGCCAATATCGTTGAGCGCTTCCAGCAGGGCGAGACTCACCCCGATGGCAATGGCTGGCCGAGCCATGGGTAATGCCACACGGAAGAACACCCCGCGCCGCGTCTCGCCGAGAATGCGGGCCGCTTCCAGCAAACTCGCCGCCTGTGTGGCGAACATGATGCGGGTGCTCAGGTAGACATAAGGATAGAGAACGAAGCCCAGCAGCACGATGGCGCCGGGCAGCGAACGCAGGTCAGGCAGCCGGAACTGGCGGGGGCTGGTGTACCCCAGAAGCTCTCGGATGAAGGACTGCACCGGACCGATCGGATGCAGGATGTCCAGATAGGCGAAGGCCACGATGTAGGTTGGAACGGCCAAGGGCAGCAGCAGTGCCCATGACAGAATCGACCGCCCCGGGAACTGGTAGGCGGTGATGAGCCAGGCCGCCCCGACACCCAGCGCCGTGACCAGGATGGCCACACCGGCCAGCAACAGGGTGGTGTTCAGAAAGGCTTGTGGAAGCACGTGATCGAAAAGGTGCTGCCAATGCTCGAACGAACCGCCGCTGGCATGCCACATGAGGGTGACAACGGGCGCCAGCACGCCCAGGGCAATCAGTATCGCGCCGACCAGCCAGGGAATGCCGGCTTCAGCGGCAAACACGCGGCTGCCCCAGCCCAAGTCGCGGGCAGGGGCAGCGGACGCCACCGAGGTGGTCACGGAAGAGGGTTCAATTGTTGAAGCCAACCTTGTCCACCAATTCACTGGCTTCGCGGCGATGTTTGGCGATTTCCGTCAGCGGCAGAGTGTCGACCGACAGTTCACCGAAGCTGGCCACGATGGGGTCGAGTTCCACGCCGGCTTTCACGGGGTATTCGTAATTGGCCCTGGCGTAGAGACTTTGTGCCTTGTCGGACACGAGATACTCCAGCAGCTGCACGGCCTGTTCACGATTGGGGGCATGTTTGGCCACCGCCGCGCCGGAAATGTTCACGTGCGTGCCGCGGCTCTTCTCGAAGGTGGGGCGCACGACTTTGATGGCTTCGCCCCATTTGTGGGCGTCGCTACCGGGTTCGGCGTTCTTCATGCGGCCAACATAGTAAGCATTGGCGATGCCGATGTCGCAGATGCCGCCCAGAATGTCGCGCGCCACGTCGCGGTCGCCGCCGGCTGCTTTGCGGCCCAGGTTGTTCTTCACGTTGCGCAGCCAGTTTTCGGTGGCTTCGAGTCCGTTATGCGCGATCATGGCCGCAATCAGTGCGGTGTTGTAGGGGTGCTGGCCCGAACGGATGCAGACCTTGCCCTTCCAGCGCGGGTCGGCAAAGGCTTCATAGGTGATGGCGCCCAGCTCAAGATCAGTGGCCACATAGGCGACGCGGTCGCGCAGGGACAGCGTGAACCATTGGTCGTCGGCGCCGCGCAGGTGCGCGGGAATCACTTCTTTGAGCACCTTGGAATCCACCGGCTGCGTGACGCCGGCTTCCACGAGGTCGAGGAGGTTGCCGATATCAACCGTCATCAGCACGTCGGCGGGCGATTTTTCACCTTCCGTCTTCACCCGTTCGATCAGGCCGTCTTTCACGAAGACCGTGGTCACCTTGACGCCGGTATCCTTGGTGAATTCGTCCAGCAGCGGCTGAATGAGGCGCGGCTCACGCGTCGTGTAGAGGTTGACCTCCTGGGCCGAGGCCGAGGCGCCAAGACTCGATATCAACAGGGTAGCGGCCAGCAGCGTGTTGCGCAGGAAAGTTGGCCGTGCGGGCTTCGACTTCATTGGTCCGTCTCCTTGAGGGCGGGTGCGGCGCGTCGCAGGGCGCGCCTGTAATGACAAGTGTTTGAATTATAGAATAATAATGATTCTCAAGTAGAATACTACTTTTGGCTGGCCGCGGGCGCACCCGCGCCCGTGAAAATTGCTCAACATTTGATCAAAATTAAGAAGCCGGCCGATCCACGCCTTCGCACAAGTTCTTCCAGGGCTTATATTTCCTATAGATATAAGACCTTGATTTTCTGGTCTTTGGACTCAATTAGAATCTGGCCAAATCCGCCACTTTTTTCTCTCACAGGCTCATGGCAGCGTTCAACACCGAAAAAGTTTTAAGCGTGCATCACTGGAATGACACGCTGTTCTCATTCACCACCACGCGCGACACCTCGCTGCGGTTTCACAACGGGCATTTCGTCATGCTGGGTCTCGAGGTCGCCGGCAAACCGCTCATGCGCGCCTACAGCATCGCCAGCGCGAACTACGAGGAGCAGCTCGAGTTCCTCAGCATCAAGGTGCCCGACGGCCCGCTGACCTCGCGTCTGCAGCATCTGAAGGTGGGCGATGAGGTGCTGGTCAGCCGCAAGCCTGTCGGAACGCTGATCGTGGACGACCTGCTGCCGGGCAAGAACCTCTATCTGTTTGCCACAGGCACCGGCCTGGCGCCTTTCATGAGCATCATCAAAGACCCCGACGTCTACGAGCGCTTCGAGAAAGTGGTGCTGCTGCACGGCGTCCGCTACAAGAGCGAGCTGGCCTATCACGACTACATCGTGAATGAGCTGCCCGTCAATGAGTACTTTGGCGAGATGGTGCGCGAGAAGCTGATCTATTACCCGACCGTCACCCGTGAACCCTTCCGCAATGAAGGTCGCATCACCCAGCTGGTGGAAACGGGCAAGCTCTTCGAAGACATCGGTCTGCCTCCGCTCAATCCGGAAACCGACCGCGCCATGATATGCGGCAGCCCAGCCATGCTGGCCGACATCTCCAACATGCTGGACACGCGCGGCTTCAAGATATCTGCCGGCGTGGGTCAGCCGGGCGACTACGTCATCGAGCGAGCATTCGTCGAGAAATAGCCGTTTCCTGCCCTGAGGCTTGTTGATTCAGGCTATAGCCGCGTAAACTTCGATAGAAGTCATCAACAACTCAGGGAAATGGATCATGGCTAAGGAGATCATTCACACCGATGCGGCGCCGGCGGCAGTAGGACCTTATTCGCAGGCGACCGCCGTTTCCGGTGGCCGGACGGTTTACCTATCGGGGCAGATCGGGCTGGAGCCGGGCACGGGCGAGCTGGTGTCCGAGAATTTCGAGGGCCAGGTTCGTCAGGCATTCGCAAACCTCAATGCCGTGATCGAAGCGGCCGGCGGCACGCTGGACGACATCGTGAAACTCACGCTGTTCTTGACCGATCTCAGCAAGTTCGGCAGTGTGAACGCCATCATGGCCGACCTCATCCCGCAGCCTTTTCCCGCACGTTCGACAATCGGCGTGGCCAGCCTGCCCAAGGGCGCACAGTTCGAGGTTGAGGCCATCATCGTGGTCTGAGCGGGCGTTTGTCCCCGCGTTCAACCTCCATGTCCAGAGCTTCGAGCGCAGCGCCTGAGCGCGCTGCAGCACCGGGCGGCCAGCTGGAGCGCAAGTTTCAGCGTCTGGGTCTGCACGAGCCGGCCGATTTCGTCGTTCATCTGCCGATCCGCTACGAAGACGAAACCCACATTTCCGCCATTGCTGCGGCTCTGCCCGGCAGAGCCGTACAGGTGGAAGGCGAGGTGCTGCACAGCGAAGTGCTGCTGCGGCCGCGACGTCAACTGGTGGCCACGATTTCCGACGGAACTGGCCGATTGTGGCTGCGCTGGCTGCATTTCTACCCGAACCAGCGCCGCCAGGTCGAAACCGGCAACCGGATTCGGGTGCGCGGCGAAGTCCGGCAGGGTTTCAATGGCCCGGAAATCGTGCACCCACGCGTCAGCAAGGCGGTCGAAGCGCTGCCCGATGCGCTTACGCCGGTCTATCCGACAACGGAAGGGCTTTCGCAAGCCGTCTTGCGAAAGCGCATTCAGCAGGCCCTGAGCGAGACCGACCTTTCTGAAAGCCTGCCAGAATCCCTGTGCCGTCGGCTCGCGCTCCTGCCGTTTGCCGAGGCCATCCGCGTGCTGCATGGGCCCCCGGCGGGCATGTCGGTGCACGAACTCATCGAGCGCGAACATCCGGCCTGGCGCCGCATCAAATTTGATGAACTCTTGGCGCAGCAGCTGTCGCTTGCACTGGCGCGCGCCCGGCGTCGCGCCCAGCGGGCCCGGCCGCTTGCCGCGCAAGACGCCGAGTTGCTCGACCGGCTTCGCGCAAGCCTGCCGTTTGCGCTCACCGCGGCGCAGGAGCGGGTCATTCGGGAAATTGCCTCCGACCTGGCGCGTTCCTTCCCGATGCACCGCCTGTTGCAAGGCGACGTGGGTAGCGGCAAGACGGTGGTCGCGGCCTTTGCCGCCGCCCAGGCGGTGGCCAGCGGACACCAGGTGGCCATCATGGCGCCAACAGAGATTCTGGCGGAGCAGCATTTCAACAAACTGGCGGGCTGGCTTGAACCCCTCGGCCTCACGGTCGTGTGGCTCACCGGCAGCCTCACCCCACGGCTGCGGCGGCAGGCACTGGAAGCCATCGCCAGCGGCGAGGCCGATCTGGTGATCGGCACCCAGGCACTGATTCAGGACAAGGTTCACTTCCCCAGGCTGGGGCTGGTCATTCTCGATGAACAGCATCGCTTCGGCGTGGCCCAGCGCCTGGAACTCAACCGCAAGGGTGATCGCCAGGAGGACGAGGGCGGGCCTTGCGTGCCGCATCAGCTGAACATGAGCGCCACCCCCATTCCCCGGACGCTCGCCATGACCTTTTTCGCCGATCTGGACGTCTCGATGATCGACGAGCTGCCGCCGGGGCGCAGCCCGGTGATCACCAAGCTGGTTTCGGAAGCGCGCCGCGAAGAAGTGCTGTCGCTGGTGCATCGCGAGGTGCAGTCGGGGCGGCAGGCCTATTGGGTGTGCCCTCTGGTGCAGGAGAGCGAAGCCTTGCAGTTGCAGACGGCGGTGGATACGCATGCCTGGCTCAGGGACGCCTTTCCCGACATGGTCGTCGGCCTGGTGCACGGGCGCATGTCGCCGTCGGAAAAGCAGCAGGTGATGGAAGGGTTCCGTCAGGGTTCGGTGCATCTGCTGGTGGCGACCACGGTCATCGAAGTGGGGGTGGACGTCCCCAACGCCTGTCTCATGATCATTGAACATGCGGAGCGGTTTGGCCTGGCGCAACTGCATCAGCTGCGCGGCCGCGTGGGGCGCGGCACCGGGCAATCCGTCTGCGTCCTGCTGTACCAGGGCCCCTTGAGTGCGGTGGCGCGCGAGCGCCTGCGTGCCATGTACGAAACCACCGACGGCTTCGAGATTGCCCGGCGCGATCTCGAGCAGAGGGGGCCCGGCGAATTTCTGGGCATGCGTCAGTCAGGCCAGGAACTGCTGCGCTATGCCGACCTGCAATCCGACACGGCCATTGTTGAAGAAGCCCGAGAGGCGGCGGCATGGCTGATGCACCACCATCCGGATCATGTACGGCTGCATCTGAATCGCTGGATGCGGGGTCGTCAGGATCTGCTCAGAAGCTGAATGAAAAAGGCGGAGCCTGACAAGGAAGACGAACCATGACTCTGACAGAACTCAAATATATTGTGGCCGTCGCCCGTGAGCGTCATTTCGGCCGTGCGGCGGAAGCCTGTTTCGTCAGTCAGCCGACCCTGTCGGTCGCCATTCGCAAGCTGGAAGAGGAGCTGGGCGTGGTGCTGTTCGAGCGGGGTGGGGCAGAGGTGAGCGTGACCGATGTCGGTCTGCGTGTCATTGCCCAGGCCCAGAAGGTGCTCGAAGAGGCCGCCATGGTCAAGGAAATCGCGCGACAGGGGGAAGACCCGCTCGCGGGGCCGCTCCGAGTGGGCATCATCTACACGATCGCCCCCTATCTGCTGCCCCATCTGGTGCCGACCCAGGTGGAGCAGACCCCGCAAATGCCCCTGGTCCTTCAGGAAAACTACACGGCGCGCCTGCTGGAGCTGCTGCGCCAGGGCGAGCTCGATTGCGCCATCGTGGCCCTGCCCATTCCGGATTCTGGCCTGATGATCGAACCTCTCTACGACGAACCCTTTCTGGTGGCGGTGCCGGCTCAGCATCCCTGGGCGATGCGCGAGCGCATTCATCCCGATGAGCTCAAGAATGAAACCATGCTGCTCCTGGGCAGTGGTCATTGTTTCCGTGATCAGGTGCTCGAGGTCTGTCCGGAGTTTGCACGTTATTCGGCCTCCAGTGAAGGCATCCAGCGCAGCTTCGAAGGGTCTTCCCTGGAAACCATACGCCACATGGTGGCGGCCGGTCTTGGGGTGACGGTGATGCCAGCCAGCTCGCTGAGTGCGGCCGGAGCAGCGGAGGGGCCGGAAGGGCGCCTGCTGCGTTACATCCCCTTCGAAGACCCCGTACCGGACCGTCGGGTCGTGCTGATCTGGCGCAAGAGCTTTCCCCGACCGGCTGCCATGAAGGCGCTGGCCACCAGCATTCGCGATTGTCAGCTGCCCGGCGTGACCTATATTTCCGAAGCGCACGCGGCCTGACCCGAAGCACGGGCCCCGTCGCTCGCTGCATGGCCGTGCGAGGTAGGGCGTCCCCGCGCAAGCAGGGGCTTCGGCCCTCGGGGTTTTCCCCCGGAGTCGCGCCTGGTGGCTTTTGCCAGCATGTCTGCGGTGTATGCTAAACGGCGATCTTTCTGGAGGAATTATGAAAGCAAAATTCACACCCCTGGTAGCAGCGCTGGGCCTCGCGGCCGGCATGATGCTGTCTGCCGGCGCTCATGCCGACACCATCAAAATTGCCATTGCAGGCCCCTTCACCGGCGCCGTGACCCAATACGGCGCCATGGTCAAGGAAGGTGTCGACACGGCGGTGGAAATGATCAACGCGTCGGGTGGCGTGCTGGGCAAACAGCTTGAAGCCGTGGTCATGGATGACGCCTGCGAACCCAAGCAAGGGCCCGTGGTCGCCAACCGCGTGGTGAATGACGGCATCCATTATGTGGTGGGGCACGTCTGTTCCGGTGCCACCATTGCCGCCACCAACATTTACGACAGCGAAGGCGTGCTGATGATCTCGCCCTCGGCCACCGCCCCGGCGGTGACCGACGGCAAGAACTATGAAATGATCTTCCGCACCATCGGGCGCGACGATCAGCAGGGCCCCGCCGCGGCCAAATTCATCATCGAGACCATCAAGCCGCAGGCCGTCGCCGTACTGCACGACAAGCAGTCCTACGGGCAGGGCATCGCCGCAGCGGTTCGCGATGAGCTCGAGAAAGCAGGCGTGAAGGTCGCCATGTTTGAAGGGATCAATGCCGGAGACAGCGACTATTCCGCCGTGATCACCAAGATCCGCAGCAGCGGCGCCGACTTCGTCTACTACGGCGGCTATCACCCTGAAATGGGTCTGTTGCTGCGCCAGGGTGCGGAGCAGGGGCTGAACGTGAAGTTCATGGGCCCCGAGGGCGTGGGCAACCCGGACATCAACGCCATTGCAGGCAATGCCGTGGACGGCATGCTGGTCACGCTGCCGGCCGACTTCACACAGGATCCGGCCAATGCTGACGTCGTCAAGGCTTTCGAAGACAAGAAGCGCAACCCCGGCGGCGCCTTCCAGCTGACCGCCTATGCGGCAACGGCCGCCATTGCCGAAGGCATCAAGGGCGCGGGCGAAGACGACCCGGTCAAGGTGGCGAAGTGGCTGCGCGCCAATACGGTGAAGACGCCCATCGGCGAGCTGTCCTGGGACGACCAGGGTGACCTGAAGCAATTCCGCTTCGACATCTTCACGTGGAAGAAAGACGGCAGCAAGGAAGTCTACAAGTAAGGAGGACGGTGCAGGTCGGGCCTCAGCCCGCCCTGCTCGGGCTTGAGAAGAAGCCCTGACGCTGCATGGCGTCAGGGCTTCTTCGTCTAGGCACGATCAGGCCTCGATGCGCTTGCCGGTGCTGCGGTCGAACCAATGCAGGGGGTGAATGCCGTCGTCGCCCACTTCAATGGTTTCACCAATCTGCAGCGGATTTCTTGCGGTTTCGTTGACTGGGCAGCGCACCACGATCGTGGTGTCACCATGACGCCCGTGTACCAGCTGTTCGGAGCCCAGAATCTCGACCATTTCGATTTCAATCGGGATGCCCGGCGCGTGCAGCCGCATGTGTTCAGGTCGAATGCCCAGGATGCATTCCTTGTCCTGCAGTTCGGCCGGCACCAGGCGGCCGGGCACGTTGAGGCCGACGCCCTTGTCGTCGCGTACGCGACCCAGGGTATCGACCCGCACCGGAATGAGGTTCATAGGCGGGGAACCGATGAAGGCGGCCACGAAGGTCGAGGCTGGTTTCTCGAAGACCTCGGCCGGGGTGCCGATCTGCTCGGCCACGCCGGCGTTCATGACGATCATGCGCTGCGCGAGCGTCATCGCCTCGACCTGGTCGTGCGTGACGTAGAGACTGGTGGTGCGCAGGCGGCGATGCAGTTTCTGGATTTCAAGACGCATCTGCACCCGCAGCTTGGCATCCAGGTTGGAGAGCGGTTCGTCGAACAGGAAGACCTTCGGTTCGCGCACGATGGCCCGACCCATCGCCACCCGCTGACGCTGCCCGCCGGACAACTGGCGAGGGCGACGGTCCAGCAAATGGCTCAGTTCGAGGATCTCGGCTGCCATCTGGACACGCTCCTGAATCTCGCTCTTGCCGAGGCCGCGGATCTTCAGCCCATAGGCCATGTTCTCGTACACCGACATGTGGGGGTAGAGGGCGTAATTCTGGAATACCATGGCGATATCGCGCTCAGCCGGTTCCAGATGGTTCACCTGCTTTCCGTCGATCAGGATCTCACCGTCGGTGACGGTTTCCAGACCGGCGACCATTCTCATGAGGGTCGACTTTCCGCAGCCCGACGGCCCGACAATGACGATGAACTCGCCATCGGCCACGTCGGCCTCCAGACCATGAATGACGGCCACGCCGCCCGGGTAGGTTTTCCTGACCTCTTTGAAGCTCAAGGTTGCCATAATTTCTTGTGCCCGCGAATGCGGCCCTTATTTCTCGGAGTCAATCAGTCCCTTGACGAACCATTTCTGCATCAGCAGCACGATCAGCGCCGGGGGCAGCATGGCCAGCAGCGCAGTCGCCATGACCAGGTTCCATTCGGTGACGGCGTCACCGCCGGCGATCATGCGTTTGATGCCCACGACGATGGGGTACATCTCTTCGCGGGTCGTCATGATCAGGGGCCAGAGGTATTGGTTCCAGCCATAAATGAACTGGATCACGAACAGTGCGGCAATGCTCGTCTTGGAAAGCGGCAGCAGAATGTCCTTGAAGAAGCGCATCGGGCCTGCACCATCGATGCGCGCAGCCTCCACCAGTTCATCAGGCACGGTCAGGAAGAACTGGCGAAAGAGGAAGGTGGCCGTGGCCGAGGCGATCAGGGGGAGGGTGAGGCCGGCATAGCTGTCGAGCATGCCCAGGCCTGCAACGACCTCGTAAGTCGGGGTGATCCGCACTTCGACCGGCAGCATGAGGGTGACGAAGATCATCCAGAAGAAGAACATGCGCAGCCGGAAACGGAAGTACACCACCGCGAAAGCCGACAGCATGGAAATGGCAATCTTGCCTACCGCGATGACCAGCGCCATGACCGAGCTCACCCACATCATGCGGGCGACATCGGGGGCGCCGCCCGTGCCCGTGAGCACTGCTTTGTAGTTGTTGAAGAACTGGTCACCCGGCAGCAGGGACATGGGGGCCTGGGCCACCTCCTGTGCCGTCTGAGTCGAGGCGATGAGGGCGACATACAGCGGGAAGGCGATGGTCACCACCCCGAGGATCAGAATGAGGTGAGAGAAGAAATCGAGCCAGGGGCGTCTTTCGATCATGATCTTCTGCCTGCTGACGGCGTCATTTAGTAGTTGACCTTTCGGTCGATGTAACGGAACTGCACCACCGTGAGCAAAACGACGATGAGCATCAGGATGACGGACTGCGCCGCGGAGGAACCGATGTCCAGCCCCTTGAAGCCGGTGGTGTAAACCTTATAGACCAGAATGGAGGTGGAGGTGCCGGGCCCGCCCTGCGTCATGATGTCAATGATGGCGAAGGTATCGAAAAAGGCATAAATGACGTTCACCACCAGAAGGAAGAAGGTGGTGGGCGACAGCAGCGGAAAAACGATGGACCAGAATCGGCGCATCGGCCCCGCCCCGTCGATGGCGGCGGCTTCCAGCAAGGAGCGAGGAATGGCCTGCAGCCCCGCCAGGAAGAACACGAAGTTATAGGAAATTTGTTTCCAGACCGCCGCAAGCACCACCAGAATCATGGCGTGGTCAGGTACCAAACGCGGGTTCCAGGCCAGGCCGGCCTCCATGAGGTAGACGGCCAGAATCCCGACCGAGGGCGAAAACAGGAAGAGCCAGAGCACCCCCGCTACCGCAGTGGCGACGGCATAGGGCCAGATCAGCATGTTGCGGTAGACGCTGGAGGCCTTGATGACCCGGTTGGCCAGCACTGCCAGGAGCAGGGACACACTCAGCCCGATTACGGCGACCAGCACCGAGAAATAGGCGGTGACCTTGAAGGAATTGAGATAGTCGCGATCGCTCAACAATTCGCTGAAATTCTGCAGCCCGACGAACTCGCTGGACAGACCGAAGGGGTCTTCCAAATGGAAGGCCTGCCATAAGGCCTGCCCGGCCGGAAGGAAAAAAAACACCACGGTGATCACCAACTGGGGTGCCACCAGCAGATAGGGCAGGAGCTTGTGATTGAATACGACGCGCTTTTCCATGGCAGGCCAGACGATGAGACCGGAACGGCCAAGGCGCCGGGTGTGCGACGGCGTGGTTCCGGCAGGGGGGTTGGGCAGATTGTAGGGGAAAGAACTTCCGGCGGGGCGCCGGAAGTTCTCTGCACTGCCTTACTTCACGCTGGATTCGAAGCGTTGCAGCAGTTCATTTCCGCGTTGCACGATGCGCTTCATGCCGTCTTCTGCCTTGATTTCGCCGGAGAAGATGCGCTCCATTTCACCTTCCGCCACTTCGCGGATCTGCGGCAGAAAGCCCAGACGCACCCCACGCGAGTTCGCCGTGGTGTCGGCGTCAAGCTGGCGCACGGCGATGTCGGAGCCGGGGTTCTTGTCGTAGAAGCCCGCTTGCTTGGTCACTTCGTAGCCGGCCTTGGTCACGGGTACGTATCCCGTCTGTTGGTGCCACTTGGCGGCCAGCTCGGGGCTGGAAATGTATTTGAAGAATTTCGTCACGCCCTTGTAGGTTTCGGGCGACTTCTTGGCGAAGACCCACAGCGAGGCTCCGCCAATGATGGTGTTCTGGGGCGCTCCCTCGACGTCATCGTGATAGGGGAGAAAGGCGGTGCCGAACTTGAACTTCGCGTTGCGTTCAATATTGGCGCGGGCGCCGCTGGAACCCGTGAACATGCCGCACTTGCCGGACGTGAAGAGCGCATTGGAGGCATCGCCGCGACCGCCGTAGGTGAAGGTACCGTTCTTGGCCATTTGCGCCAGGAAGTCGACATGCTTCACGAAAGCTGGCGCGTCCACGCTGAGACGCGCATCCAGGCCGTCGAAACCGTTGTTCTTGGAAGCGAAGGGCACGTTATGCCAGGCAGCGAAGGTTTCCAGCTGGATCCAGGAGGGCCAGCCGCTGGTGTAGCCGCACTCCAAGCCGGATTCGCGCAGTTTCTTGCCTGCAGCGTCGACTTCCTTCCAGGTCTTGGGCGGGTTTTCCGGATCCAGACCGGCCTTCTCGAAGGCGTCCTTGTTGTAGTACATCACCGGGGTGGAGCTGTTGAACGGCATGGAGATCAGCTTGCCTTCGCCCGACGAGTAGTAGCTGGCCACGGCGCCCAGGAACTGCTTGGGGTCGATGGGGTCACCCACTTCTTCCGACATTTCCTGAATGGGTTTGATGGCCCCCTTGGCATGCATCATGGTGGCGGTGCCAACCTCGAACACCTGCAGAATGTCGGGGGCGTTGCCCGCGCGAAAGGCTGCAATGCCGGCATTCATGGATTCCCCATAACTGCCCTTGTAGATTGCATTCACCTTGTAGTCGGACTGACTGCCGTTGAACCCTTCTACGAGCTCGTTGACCCTGTCGCCCAGCGCGCCCTCCATGGAATGCCAGAAGGTGATCTCTGTGGTTGCGTGGGCGCTGCCCAGGCTGGCAATCAGACCGGCCAGGGACAGGGCGAAGAACTTGACTTTCATTGGGGGTCTCCTGTGAAAAGTGTCAGACCGGCCCGCAAGCCGCGGCGCCGGGTTCGGTAAGGACCGAGGCACTCTATTGCATGTTTGTGACATGCGCGTGACGGTGCACGCCAAAGGCGCTTCAATGTAGCCACATTCATCCGGGGGCGTCAACGATGCAGTACCATTCGGAACAGGCATTTTTCCCGCATGCAGGGTAAACACCAGACAATCATTCACGGTATGAACCACGAACTCACGATCGCATTCATCGGCGGAGGCAACATGGCCACCGCTCTGGGCTCCGGCCTCATCGGCAAGCGCTGTGGCGCGCACGACGTCCACGTCATCGACATCAATCCCGACGCCTTGCAAAGCTGGGCGCAGCAGGGCTGCTCGACCGCCACGGCGCCGGACGAAACGCTTTCCACGCGCCGGGTGTGGGTACTGGCCGTCAAGCCTCAATATATGAAGGAGACTGTGGCGGGGCTGCGGCCTTACTTGAAGCCGGATACGCTCGTGGTCAGCATTGCTGCGGGTATCTCCGCTGAAACCCTGGGCCTTTGGCTGGGCTCGCCGGAGGCCCCCTGGACCCGTCTGGTGCGCTGCATGCCCAACACGCCCGCCCTGATTGCCGCCGGTGCCACGGGCCTCATGGCCGGTGCGGGCGTCAGCGACGATGAGCGGGTGCAGGTGCAGACCCTCTTCAAGGCCGTGGGCGAAGTCGTTTGGGTGGAAGACGATCACGCCATCGATGTGGTGACTTCATTGTCCGGCAGCGGCCCGGCGTACGTCTTCCTGTTCCTCGAAGCGATGATTGCCGCAGCTGTGGAGCAGGGCATGGCGCCCGACACGGCGCGTCGCCTTGCGATTGCCACCGTGACCGGTGCCACCCAGCTGGCTGCGCTTTCTCCGGAAGATCTGGCCACGCTGCGGGAACGAGTCACCTCCAGGGGCGGCACCACGGCAGCCGCGTTGAATGTGTTTCGCGAAAGGGATTTCACCGGCACGGTGCGCGCCGCCATGCTGGCTGCCGCGCAGCGGGCCGCCGAACTTTCACGCGAGTTTTCCTGACACGCCGGCGAATGCCTAGGGCATACCCGTAGTGACAGCGCGCGAAGGCTCCCCGGAGAATATGCGGGCCACAACGCGAACAATTCGTTGTCGTAACCATTCCAGTCAGAACGTGACGAGTCGCTTAGGCGAACTTTTGGAGACCCGCAGGCATGAAGTCCTTTATCCGAGTGAAACCTCTCGCCCTGGCTTTGGGCGCCCTGGCATTCGCAGGCAGCGTCTATGCCGACACCATCAAGATCGGCATTCCCCAACCCATGACGGGTCCTGCCACCCAATACGGTGACCAGATTCAGGCCGGTGCACTCACCGCCATTGAAGCCTTCAACGCCGCAGGCGGCGTCAACGGCAAAAAACTCGAACCGCTGCTCATCGACGACGGTTGTGAACCCAAACAGGCCGTGCCGGCTGCCAACCGTGTCGTGAACTCCGGCGCCAAGTTCGCGGTGGCGCACGCCTGCTCGGGAACCACCGTACCGGCGGTCAATGTATACGAGAACGAAGGCATCGTCGCCATCACCCCGGGTGCCACCTCGCCTCTTGTGACCGACACCATCAAGCCGCACTTCTTCTTCCGCACCATCGGCCGCGACGACCAGCAAGGCCCCTTCGCCGCCGACTACATCGCCAAGGAACTCAAGCCCAAGAACGTGGCCATTCTGCATGACAAGCAGACCTACGGCAGCGGCCTGGCCAGCCAGGTGCGCGATTCGCTCGGCAAGCTGGGCGTCGAGGTCGCCATGTACGAAGGCATCAACGTGGGCGACAGCGATTACTCGGCCGTCATCACCAAGCTGAAGTCGCTCGACCCCGGCCTGATCTACTTCGGGGGCTACCACGCGGAACTCGGGCTGCTGCTGCGCCAGGCACGCGAACAAGGTCTGAAGACTCAGTTCATGGGCCCCGAAGGGGTGGCCAACGCCGACCTCGTGGCCATCGCCGGCCCGGCGGCAGAAGGCCTGCTCGTGACCCTGCCGGCCGACTTCACCAAGCTGGAAGGTAACGAGAAGATCCTCGAAGACTTCAAGACCTACAAGCGCAGCCCGGACGGGGCCTTCACCATGCCGGCCTATGCGGCGGTGCAGATCCTGGTCGAGAGCATCAAGGCCGTCGGCGAAGACCCGGCCAAGGTGGCCGACCACATGCACAAGGCCACTTTCAATACGGCGATCGGCAAGGTGGAGTACGACGAGAAGGGCGACCTGAAGGAATTCGAGTTCGCGGTCTACAAGGTCGACGACAAGGGCAATATCGTCCAGCTGGAGAAGTAAACCTGCGTGACTTGGGGGTGGCCCGCTACGGTTGAGGCGCCCCCGGTGCTCCAGTCGCAGACCGGCTGGAGCCTTTCTATTTCCTGGCCGGCCGACACCCCTCGGCAGGCCGGCGTCGCGGAATCCTGTTTTATGTCCGAACTCATACCCCAACTCTTGCAGCAGCTCTTCAATGGGCTGTCGCTTGGCGCAATCTATGCGCTGATCGCCATCGGCTACACAATGGTCTATGGCATCATCGGGATGATCAACTTTGCGCATGGCGAGATCTACATGATCGGCGCCTACGTAGGTCTGGTCACACTATCGGCCATCGGTGTCGGCAGTGGTCTGCCCGTGGCACTGATCATTCTCCTCATGCTCATCGTGGCGGTGCTGGTCACGGCCGTCTATGGCTATGCCGTTGAAAAGGTGGCTTACGCGCCCCTGCGCGGCGGGCCCCGACTTGTCCCGCTCATTTCCGCGATCGGGATGTCCATCTTCCTGCAGAACTGGGTCGCCATCGGTCAGGGTGCCCGCGACCAGGCTGTTCCTGCCCTGGTCACCGGCGCGGCCCAGCTGGATATCGGCGGCTATGTCATCACGGCTCCTTATTCCCGCATCATGATCATTCTCGTCACCGTCGTGCTCATGATCATGCTGCATCTGTACATCAAGCATTCTCGACTCGGCCGAGCTTCGCGCGCCTGCTCGCAGGATCTGCGCATGGCCAATCTGCTGGGCATCGACACCAACAAGATCATCTCCTTCACCTTCGTGATCGGCGCCATGCTGGCCGCGGTGGGGGGCGTACTGATCGCGCTGGCCATCGGCAAACTGAATCCCTTCATCGGCTTTCTGGCCGGCATCAAGGCGTTCACGGCAGCCGTGCTGGGCGGCATCGGCAGCATTCCAGGCGCCATGCTCGGGGGTGTGCTGCTTGGCCTGGCCGAAACCTTCGCCGCGGCCTACATCTCCTCTCAGTACAAGGACATTGTCGCGTTCAGTCTGCTGGTGCTGATCCTCCTGTTCCGGCCCACAGGGCTGCTTGGCAAACCGGAAGTGGAAAAAGTGTAATGGCGAGTCATATCAAGAATGCATTCATTGCGGCCCTGATGGCCGGGATCATCATCGCCCCGGTCTATGGCCTGCAGATCGTGCGCAGCGGCATGCAGACGCACCTCGAACCTCAGTGGGATCTCGTGATCATCGGGATGGCCATTGTCTTTGCCTTCCAGGCGTTCGTCCGCCCGCTCTTCGCGAAGGCCCTGAGCGCTCGCGCGGGCAGCATCCGCATGCCTGTTCTGAACGACACAGCGCGTCGAGCCTCCATTGCCCTGCTGATTGCCATTGCCCTGATCTGGCCGTTCTTCACAGGCCGTGCCGAGGTGGACATTGCCACGCTGGTGCTGATCTACGTCATGCTGGGCCTCGGTCTGAATATCGTGGTGGGGTTTGCAGGCCTGCTGGATCTCGGTTTCGTGGGTTTCTACGCTGTCGGGGCCTATACCTATGCGCTGCTGTATCACTGGGCAGGCTGGGGGTTCTGGGAGGCGCTGCCGATGGCGGGCGTGATGGCGGGGGTTTTCGGTTACCTGCTCGGCTTCCCGGTGCTGAGACTGCGCGGCGACTATCTGGCCATCGTCACGCTGGGCTTTGGCGAGATCATCCGGCTGCTGTTGATCAATCTGTATGAGTTCACCGGTGGCCCTGACGGTATTTCCGGCATTCCCAAGCCCACCGTGTTCGGCATGCCGATGGTGCGGCGTGCCCCCGAGGGTGTCACGACCTTCCACGATTTCATGGGCTGGCAATTCGACAACATGGACGTGATCATCTATCTGTACCTGATGGCTCTGGCCCTGGCACTGATCACGCTCTTCGTTTCAAACCGGGTGATCCGCATGCCGGTCGGTCGCGCCTGGGAGGCACTGCGCGAAGACGAAATCGCGTGCCGCTCCCTGGGTCTGAATCCGACCAACATCAAGCTGTCGGCCTTCACCATGGGGGCCGTCTTTGCCGGCTTCGGGGGCGCATTCTTTGCCGCTCGCCAGGGTCTGGTGAACCCGGAATCCTTCACCTTTCTCGAGTCCGCCCTGATTCTGGCCATCGTGGTGCTGGGCGGCATGGGGTCCCAGGTGGGCGTGATTCTCGCGGCGATCATCCTGACGGTGCTGCCGGAAGTCGCGCGGGAGTTTGCCGAGTACCGGATGATGATTTTCGGTCTGGTCATGGTTCTGATGATGATGTGGCGTCCGCAAGGCCTCCTGCCCATGAAGCGTCCGCATGTGGAGTTGAAGAAATGAGCAAGGCCCTGCTTCAAGTGTCGAATCTCAGCATGCGCTTCGGGGGCCTGCTGGCTGTGGACGGCGTCGCGTTCGACGTCAAAGGCGACGAGGTCTTCGCCATCATTGGCCCCAACGGGGCAGGCAAGACCACCGTTTTCAACTGCGTGGGCGGCTTTTACAAGCCCACCAGCGGCGACATCCTCATGGACGGCAAGCCCATTCATGGCATGCCCAGCCACAAGGTGGCCCGCGAAGGGCTGGTGCGTACCTTCCAGAACGTGCGCCTGTTCAAGAACCTGACCGTGCTCGAAAACCTGCTGGTGGCCCAGCATCAGCACATCAACACCAACCTGTTTTCCGGGCTCTTCAAGACACCGGCTTATCGGCATTCCGAAGAACAGGCCCTCGAGAACGCCGCGCAGTGGCTGGACTTCATGGGCATTCGCGAGTATGCGAACCGGGAAGCAGGCAATCTGGCGTACGGCCATCAGCGGCGTCTGGAGATCGCCCGCTGCATGATCACCCGGCCGCGTCTGCTGATGCTGGATGAACCGGCAGCCGGTCTCAACCCTCAGGAAAAGCGCGACCTGCAGCAGCTGATCGATCAGCTGCGCAAGGAATTTGGCGTTGCCGTCCTGCTTATCGAGCACGACATGAGCCTGGTGATGGGTGTTTCCGACCGCATCATGGTCATGGAACACGGCAAACCCATCACCACGGGCGTTCCTGACGAGGTCCGCGCGGATCCTCGCGTCATCAAGGCATACCTGGGGGAAGAGTAGTGCTGAAGCTGAATAACGTGAACACCTTCTACGGTGCCATCCAAGCCTTGAATGATGTTTCCGTGGAGGTCAACAAGGGTGAGATCGTCACCCTGATCGGTGCCAATGGGGCCGGCAAGACCACCCTCCTGATGACGGTCTGCGGCTCGCCGCGGGCCCGTAGCGGGTCGGTGATCTTTGAAGGCGAGGACATCACCCGCGAACCCACGCACCTGATCATGCAGCGGGGCATCGCCATTTCCCCCGAAGGGCGACGGGTATTTCCCGACCTGACCGTGACCGAGAACCTGCAGATGGGTGGGTTCTTTCTGTCTCGCGGAGACATCGAACAGGGCCTGGACCGCGTCTATGAACTGTTCCCTCGTTTGCGCGAACGGGCGGGACAGCGTGCTGGTACCATGTCGGGGGGAGAACAGCAGATGCTGGCCATCGGCCGGGCGCTCATGACCCAGCCGACGCTGCTGCTGCTCGATGAGCCCACGCTGGGCCTGGCGCCGCTGATCATCGCCCAGATCTTCGAGATCATCCAGACGATTCGCGAGCAGGGAGTGACCGTCTTTCTGGTTGAGCAGAACGCCAACAAGGCGTTGCAGGTGGCCGACCGTGGCTATGTGCTCGAAACCGGCAAGGTCGTGCTGGCCGACACCGGCCCCAATCTGCTTTCGAACGATGAGGTTCGCAAGGCCTACCTGGGCGCGTGATCGCGAGCGGCAGCCGCCGGGTTTATTGCAGGCCCTGTGCCTTGAGGGCGGCCTGAACGCCGGCGTCGGCATTCATGCGGTCGAAGAAGGCCAGCAGGTTGGGGCAACCGGACAGGTCGAGCTTGATGGCGTGTGCCCAGCGGGTGACGGTGTAGAGATAGGGGTCGACGACCGAACGAACGCCCGTCACCCATTCCTTGCCTTCGAGTTGCTTGTCGATGATGGCAAAGAGCTGGGCGGCCTTGGCAGACCCGCTGGCTGCGAGCTGATCCTGGCAGGCGGCATCGCTGGCAAAGCCGGCCTTGCCGAAGACCAGGCTGAACGATTTATGCAGGTCGCTGTTCACGAAGGCAAGCCAGCGGCGGGTATCGGCCCGGGCTTCGATGGTGTCAGGCATCAACTCGGCCTCCGGGAACTTTTCTGCCAGGTATTCCAGAATCGCCGACCCCTGGGTCAGCACCAGATTCCCGTCAACGAGCACCGGTACGGAACCGACCGGGTTCAGCGCCAGGAACTCGGGCTGCTTCAGCTGGTCGCGGGCGACGGCTTCGGCCTCGTAAGGCTGACCGATCCATTCCAGGGCTATCTGAGTGGCAAGCGGGCAGGCGCCCGGCAGGTAATACAGCTTCATTCTCACAGTCTCCACTTGACAAGGACACCAGATCAATCCCGGGCGGCATTCGCCGCCTTCAGATGCTGGCTAAGAAACGCATCCATGCGTTCATAGAACTCGAATTTGTTTTCGTCATTGTGGAAACCATGGCCTTCGTTTTCCTTGACCATGTATTCCACGTCGACGCCGCGTGCGCGCAAGGCGGCGACCATCTGGTCGCTCTCATCCCTGTTGACGCGCGGGTCGTTCGCTCCCTGCGCGATGAAGAGGGGCGTGCGGATGCGATCGGCGTTGAGGGCGGGCGAGGTGGCGACCAGACGCTCCCGGTCTTTCTCGGGGTCCCCGACCATGGCGTGCATTTTTTGCAGCAGGGGCTTCCAGTATGGAGGAATGGTGTTCATGAACGTCAGCAGGTTCGAGACCCCCACGAAATCGACTGCGGCCGCATAGAGTTCAGGCGTGCGCGCAATGCCGGCCAGTGTGGCATAACCTCCGTAGCTGCCGCCATAAATGGCGATGCGATTGCGGTCGACGATGCCCTGGTCGATCAGCCACAGCACCCCGTCGGTGATGTCGTCCTGCATGGCCAGGCCCCATTGGCCGAAGCCGGCTTCCCAGAATTTACGGCCATATCCGGTCGACCCGCGGAAGTTCATCTGCAGAACGCAGTAGCCGCGGTTGGCGAGGAACTGCGCTTCCGGGTTGAAACCCCAGCTGTCGCGGGCCCAGGGGCCCCCGTGCGGGTTCACGACGCAGGGCAGATTCTTGGGTTCGTGGCCCTTGGGCAAGGTCAGGTAGCCGTGGATCACCAGGCCGTCTCTGGCGGTGTACTGAATTGGCCGCACTTCCGCCATGTCCTGCTCGGGCAGCGCCGGATTGATGTCTGCGAGCTTTTTCAGTTCGCCGGTATCGTCATCGTAGAGATAACGCGCACCAGGGGTGCGATCGTTGTACGCGGCCACGATGAACTTACGTTCATCACGGGTGCTGCTCTGCAATGAAATCTCGTAGCCGGGGAGTTTTTCGGAAACCCGCAGGTGCCGTTCGGCCGTCAGCTGATCGAAAAAATGATATTTGACCCGGTCCGTCTGGTACACCGCTGCCGTCAGCACATGGCGCAGCCTCGAATAGCCCACGCCGTCGAGGTCGACACCCTCGGCCTCGAACACGAGACGTTCTTCGTCCGGCGCCTCCGGGTCGATCACGACCAGCGCCAGGCAGTCTCGCCCGCGGTTGCTCAGCGCGTACAGGCAGCGATTGTCGAAGGTGAAGAGTTCCGGGCTGACCGTACTGCGGAAATCCGTTGTGATCAGCGCGCGGAAGTCTTCTTCCTCGGAATCACGATAGAGCAGGGTGGTCATCAGGCCGTCACTGGCGGTGGCGGCCCGCAGGCGTCCGTGATGATCGGTATGCCAGGCGATGATGTTGCCCGGATTTTCCGCGACCAGGGTTTCCTCGCCGGTTTTCACATTCACCCGGTACACATCGAAGGATTCCGGATCGCGCTGGTTGTGTGCCACAAGGATGTGTTCGGGGTCATCGTAGAGATCGTCGAGAATGCCCGCGCGCGTGTCGGGGTAGGGAGTGAGATCGGTCACATCGCCGCTCTGCACATCGACCGCCACCACATGAAAGTTCTCATCGCCGGCGAAATCCTTGGCGTAGAGCAGGGTGTCCGAGCCCTTCCAATAATATTCCGCAATATCCCGCTCGGTTTCGTGGGTCAGGCAGCGCGCCTCGCCCACCGACTTGCTGCCTTCCAATTCCTGTACGAACAGGTTCATGCGTGCCGGCTGGCCGTCAAGGGACACCGGCTCCATGTAGGAAAGCCAACGACCGTCATCGGACAGACGAAAGAACCCCCGGTCGGGGTTGCGGAAGAAGTCGGTCAACGGGTAGAGGGGCGGGGGACTGTCATGGCTCATCAGCAGCGTTTCCGTGTTCGGAGGATCGGTGTGCCGACCACATGTGAGCGGTCGTTGAAAGCCATTACTATATCGGATTGACCACACCGCCACAGCAGGAATCGCCGCGTGGGCGGCCCTGCCGAAACACGACAACAAAGAGGAAGACATGGCATCAACGTCAACGCCCCTGAGGGTGGTATTCCTGGACCGGGAAACCATCTCGCCCGAAACCGTCCTGCGACCGCTGTCCTTTCCGCATGTGCTGGAAACCTACGGTCGTACGCGCCCTGAAGAAGTGCCGGCGCGCATTGCCGACGCGGATATCGTGATCGTCAACAAGGTTCGGCTGGGCGCCGATGCCATCGCCGCGGCGCCGCGTCTGCGCATGATCGCGTTGGCAGCCACCGGCAGCGACAACATCGACCTGGCGGCCTGTCGCGAGCGCGGCATCGTGGTGTCGAACATCCGGGGTTACGCCCGGACGACCGTGCCGGAACACGTTTTTGCCCTGATTTTCGCTTTGCGCCGCAGCATCGTTCCCTACCATGCCTCGGTCAAGGCCGGACGCTGGCAGGAGGCACAACAGTTCTGCTATTTCGATTACCCGATTCGCGATCTGGCGGGTTCGACCCTCGGCATCGTCGGCGCCGGCACCCTGGGGCAGGCAGTCGGTCAGATCGGCCGGGCGCTGGGCATGCGCGTGCTATTTGCCGCCCACAAGGGCAAAACCGGCATGGGTGCGCTGTACACTCCCTTCGAAACCGTTCTGGCGGAAAGTGATGTGATCTCCCTGCATTGCCCCTTGAACGCGCATACGCACCACTTGCTTGGCGCGGCAGAGTTTGCCGCCATGGCACGCAAGCCCTTGGTCATCAATACGGCGCGAGGCGCTCTGATCGACGACCTGGCGCTGGCCGATGCGCTGCGCAAGGGCCAGATCAGCGGCGCGGGCCTGGACGTCACCGTCCCTGAGCCCCCACCGGCGGACCATCCGCTCATGGGCCTGCTCGACCTTCCCAACTTCATACTCACGCCTCATGTCGCCTGGGCCAGCAGTGAGGCTGTGCAGGCGCTGGCCGATCAGCTCATGGGCAATGTGGACGCCTTCGTGGCGGGCGAGCCCCGCAATGTCCTCGTCGGGGGCGCGGCCGCGCAAGATTCACAGGGAGGCACGCTTTGATGGCTGCCCCGGAAACCCGCGTGCGCGTCGTCGTGGCGCCCGATTCCTTCAAGGAGAGCCTGTCGGCCGCCCGCGTGGCTCAGGCCATTGCCGAAGGCGTGCGTGAGGCTGCTCCGTCCGCCCACATTCTTTGCGTTCCCATGGCCGACGGCGGCGAGGGGTCGCTGGACGCCGTGTTGGCGGCCACCAGCGGCGAGCGGCGTACTGCCACCGTGCAGAACGCCAATGGTGAGCCCTGTGAGGCGAGCTGGGGTTGGCTGGGGGATCGGACCGCCTTCATCGAGATGGCTGAAGCAGCGGGCCTGGAGCGCATCCCCACCCATGCCCGCCGCGCCCTCCATGCTGGCACATTCGGCGTGGGGCAGCTCGTGCTTCGAGCCCTGGACGCCGGTGCGCGTCGCATCGTGCTGGGTCTGGGCGGCAGTGCCACCACCGATGGCGGCGCCGGCTTGTTCCAGGCGCTCGGGGCACGGCTGCTTGACGACCGGGGCCAGCCACTTCCGCCAGGGGGAGCGGCCCTGAACCGTCTGGCCCGTCTGGAGGTGGACGGGCTCGACCCGCGGTTGACCGGGGTGCGATTTGAAATCGCCGTGGATGTCGACAATCCGCTGTGTGGTCCGCAAGGTGCCGCCGCCATATTCGGCCCCCAAAAGGGGGCCTCGCCGGAAGACGTCGCGGTGCTGGACACGGGGCTGGCACGCTTTGCCGACCTCTGCCGGCAGCAATCGGGGCGCGACGAATCCGCAACACCCGGCACCGGGGCGGCCGGGGGTCTGGGCTTTGTCATCAAGACCTTTTTCGACGCCGAGTTCCGACCCGGGGTGGAAGTGATTGCCGAATTGAGCGCGCTCGACCAGGCGCTGGAAGGCGCCCATCTGGTGTTCACGGGCGAAGGCCGCATGGACCGTCAGACGCTGCTGGGCAAAACGCCCGCGGGGGTGGCGCGCCATGCTCGGCGTCATGGCGCCGACGTGATCGCGCTGGCCGGCTCATTGGGCGAGGGATACGAAGCCCTTTATGAGATCGGCATCACGGCTGCCTTCAGTGTGGTGTGCGGGCCCATGACGCTTGCCCAGGCCTGTGAGGATGCCTCCCGCCTGTTGACCGACCGTGCCCGCGACAGCATGTTGCTCTGGCAAGCGGCCCTGGCGCGTACCGATTCGACGGCATGATGCTTGCTTGACACACCCGCCGTTCTCCTCATTCCGGACTTCCATCGTGGTAGTAAAATCCGCGGGGGATCACGATCGCACGCCTCGGGTGGGGGAGCACATGAGAGGGCGGCAGGTCTCGATCATCCGATTCGCGCCGCACCGGCGCACATGCAAGGCATCTTCTTTCACGAGCTGGAAATCATATGAGTCGTCGAATCTCTCGCACTATCGCGTTCCCCCTTGCGGCATTGGCCGTATGCGTGCTCCCCGCGCAAGCGCAGGAAGCGCTCTACGAGGCGCCGAGCGTCAGTCTTCGGCTGGGCCTGGGAGATCACTATAAGCGCGCCGAACTGGCGTGGGAGTCGCCGACTTTCTGGACATACCGTTTCGAAGGCGGAAGCCGTCTCGACCTGGTCGGTGAAGTCGGTGCCGCCTACTGGCATGCAAACGGCTCGCGCAGCCCCAACAGCGCCTGGCAGCTGAGCGCCATCCCCTTCCTGCGCTGGACCTGGGCCGACCGTTACTACGTCGAGGCAGGCATTGGCGCGACGGTCTTTTCCCGCACCCGGTTTGCGGGCAAGGACATCAGTACCGCGTTCCAGTTCGGTGACCACATCGGCGTGGGCATGCACCTGACGAAGAACAGCCGTCTGAGCTTGCGCTATTCCCATTTTTCGAACGCCGGCATCAAACGTCCGAACCCCGGGCTGAACATCGTTCAGCTGAACTACAGCTACCAATACTGATGTCGTATCATGTGTTGGCACCCCGTATCACGCCAACACACGACACATGACAGCTTTTTCCGGTCCCGGTTCCACCTCTTCGACCCCTCTGCGCATTGCCATCAACGGTTATGGGCGAATCGGGCGCTGCGTCTTGCGCGCCCTGTACGAATCCTCCCTGCATGAGCGGGTCGAGGTCGTCGCCATTAACGAACCGTCCGACCTGGCCACCATGGTCTACCTATCGCAATTCGATTCGACGCATGGTGTATTTCCGGGAACGGTGGAGCACTACGCAGAGGGGTTGCGCGTGAATGGTCACGACATTCGGGTGACACACGCGACCGAACCGGAGGAGGTGAACTGGTCAGACCTCGGCATCGACATGCTGCTGGAATGCTCCGGCCGCTACGGTACCCGGGAGCAATTCGAGCGTTTCCTTCAGGCCGGCTGCCCCCGTCTGCTGGTGTCGCATCCGGGTGAAAGCGCCGAAGATGTGGATTTCACCCTGGTGTATGGCATCAATGAAGGCCGCATTCCTCGAGATGCCTCGGTGCTATCGAATGCCTCGTGCACGACGAATGCCAGTGTGCCCGTCCTGGCCGCGCTGGACGCGCGGTATGGCGTGGAGCATGCCTTCCTCACCACCCTGCATTCGGTCATGAATGATCAGCCGCTGATCGACGGCTACCATCACAAGGACCTGCGCCGCACTCGCTCCGCCATGCAGTCCATCGTGCCGGTCTCGACGGGCCTGGCGCAAGGGGTAGAGCGTCTGTTGCCCGCCCTGCACGGCAAGGTACAGGCCAAGGCGATTCGCGTTCCCATTCATAATGTCTCGGCCATCGACCTGATGCTCAAACTGGGGCAAGATATCGATACGCCGTCACTCAACCGGATGTTGCTGGAACTGAGCCAGGGATCCCCGGGGCTGATTTCCTACTCCAATCATCCGCATGCGTCCATCGACTTCAATCACAACCCGAGTTCAGTGATCATCGATGCCAGTCAGACGCGCACCAACGGCGACGGATTCGCCAACGTATTCCTGTGGTTCGACAACGAATGGGGGTTTGCGAATCGCATGCTCGACGCCATGCTGGCCTGGAGCAGCGTCTTTCGCGTGGCGACACCGGCGTCCGCCTCGGCAGGCTGAGTCGGGCCCACGGACGCGCTCTTGCGAATTTCCCCCTCACGGTCGGGCAGCCCATTCACTCAGAGGTCACATCATGGCAGACATGCGCATCGAAACCGATTCCATGGGCGAGATCGAAGTGCCGGCCCACCGGTACTGGGGCGCCCAAACACAGCGTTCGATCCAGAATTTTCCGATCGGGGTGGAACGGTTCCGCTGGCAGGCACCGGTCATCACCGCACTGGGCATTCTGAAGAAGGCCGCTGCGCTGGCCAACCGTGAACTGGGGGAACTGCCCGCCGAGGTGGCCGACCTCATCATCCGGGCCGCCGATGAGGTGGCGGAAGGCAAGCTGAATGACGAGTTCCCACTGGTGGTCTTCCAGACCGGTTCCGGCACCCAGTCGAACATGAACGCGAACGAGGTCATCTCCAACCGGGCGATCGAGCTGGCCGGCGGGCAGCGCGGCAGCAAGACGCCCGTCCACCCCAACGACCATGTGAATCGGGGGCAGTCGTCGAACGACACCTTCCCCACGGCGATGCATATTGCTGCGGCGCGCGAGCTGCACCGCCATCTGCTGCCCGCCGTCGGTCGCCTGCGCGACACCCTTGCGGAAAAAGCGCAGCAGTATGCGCAAGTCGTGAAAACGGGGCGAACCCATCTGCAGGACGCCACGCCCATCACCCTGGGTCAAGAGATCGGGGGCTGGGTCGCCCAGATCGATTTCGGTCTGGAAGCAGTGAGGGCGGCACTGCCCGGCATCTATGATCTGGCCATCGGCGGCACGGCGGTGGGAACAGGGCTCAATGCACATCCGGAATTCGGCGACCGTGCCGCCGCGCACATTGCCGAGCTGACCGGATTGCCATTCCGTTCTGCGCAGAACAAGTTTTTCGCCCTGTCGGCCCACGACGGCCTGGTCAGCCTGTCGGCCGCGCTTCGCACGCTGGCCGGTGGCCTGATGAAAATGGCCAACGATGTCCGCTGGCTGGCCAGCGGCCCGCGCTGCGGAATTGGCGAGCTCATCATTCCGGATAACGAGCCCGGTTCCTCCATCATGCCGGGCAAGGTCAACCCCACCCAATGCGAAGCCATGACCATGGTGTGCGTGCAGGTCTTCGGCAACGACGCTGCGGTGGCCTTCGCGGGCACGCAGGGCAACTTTCAGCTGAATGTGTACAAGCCGGTGATGGTACACAACGTGCTGGAAAGCATTGAACTTCTGGGCGATGCCTGCCTGGCCTTCAACGACCATTGTGCCGTGGGGATCGAGCCGAACCTGCCCCGCATAGCCGAAAACCTGGAAAAGAATCTGATGCTGGTCACGGCGCTGAACCGCCATATCGGCTACGACAAGGCCGCTGCCATTGCGAAGAAGGCACAAAAGGAGGGGACCACCTTGCGTGAAGCTGCGCTGGCCCTGAACTACCTGACGGCGGAAGAGTATGAACGATGGATCGTTCCCATGGACATGACGGCGAACCGGCGAGAACAGGGGGAGCCCCGATGAAAGTCGCGATCCGGCGCGTCTACGATGAACCTGGCGACGACGAAGGCGTTCGCGTCCTGGTAGACCGTCTCTGGCCGCGCGGCCTGCGCAAGGAGGCGCTGGAGTACGATCTTTGGGAAAAGGAGATTGCCCCCACGCCAGCCCTGAGGAAGTGGTTTGGTCACGACCCCAAGCGATGGCAGGCGTTTCGGGAAAAATATTCCGAGGAACTGAAAACCGCGGAAGTTCAGGAGCGGCTGCACACTTTGGTGAAACAGGCGGGGAAACGCAACATCACACTGCTGTACGGTGCGCGTGATCCCCAACATAACCATGCCCTGATCCTGGCCGAAGTCTTGAAGAAACTTTGAAGGAGGCTGCAGCCGCATTCCGCTGCGTTTCTTGAACGGCCAAGCTGGGCGATGCAGGAGGCAATATGATCAAGTGCCTGATACTGTGCCTGTCCTGGCTCATCGTGGGGCTGTCCATGCCCGTCCAGGCGCAGGTACCGTCCCCCATCCGGGTTCTGGAAGTGCAAGGCGCCATCAGCCCTGCAACGGCCGATTTCATCACCACCGGCATTGCCGACGCCGAATCGGCCGGGGCACAGTTGCTGGTGCTGGAACTGGACACACCGGGAGGACTGGATGCCTCCATGCGGGACATCATTCGCCGCATGCTGTCCGCCCGGCTACCCATCGTGGTCTATGTTGCCCCCGGCGGCGCGCGGGCGGCTAGTGCCGGCACGTTCATTCTGTACGCCAGTCATATTGCCGCCATGACGCCGGCAAGCAATCTGGGCGCCGCGTCGCCCGTGGCGGTCGGGGCGGGCATGCCGGGCGGAAGGCAGGGCGAACCCGCGAAGGGCACCGCTGAAGAGGGCAATGCAAAACGACCGGGCGATACCCTCGAGGCCAAGGCAATGAACGACGCAGCCGCGTATATCCGCAGCCTCGCTGAGCTTCGCGGTCGGGACGCCGACTTTGCGGAAGCCGCCGTGAGAGAGGCCCGCTCGATTTCGGCCGGGGAAGCCCTGAAGTCTGGGGTGATCGACCTCATTGCGCCCAGTCTCGATTCGCTGCTGTCACAGCTCGATGGCCGTACGGTGGCCCTGGCGGATGGGCAGCGCCTCACGCTCTCGACGCAAGGCGTGAGCGTCGAGCGGGTGGCGCCGGACTGGCGTCACCGCATGCTGGCGTTTCTGGCCAACCCTCAACTGGCCGTCATTCTGTTGATGCTGGGCATCTACGGCCTGTTCTTCGAAATGATGAGCCCCGGTGCAGCCCTGCCGGGCGTGGCGGGCCTGATCTGCCTGCTGCTGGGTCTGTACGGCTTGCAGATGCTTCCCGTGAACTGGGCGGGTGTGGCGCTGCTGTGCCTGGGCCTGCTGATGATGATCGGCGAAGTCTTTCTGCCGTCCTTTGGTGCGCTGGGGGTGGGCGGGCTGCTTGCCTTCGTACTGGGTGGCCTGTTCATGACGGGGCCGGACGTGCCCAGCTATTACGAATTGTCCATTCCTTTCCTGGTGTCGGTGGGCCTGGCCAGTGCCGTGATTCTCATCGGAGCCGGAACGGTGGCGGTGCGCAGCCGCCGCTGCAGGTCGGTGATCGGACATGAGGCCATGCTCGGGGAACACGGCCGGGTGGTCGGGATCGAAGGCGGGGTGGTGTACGCCGAAATTCGGGGAGAAAACTGGCGCGTGATGTGCAAGGAGCCGCTGCAGCTGGGAGACGAAATCGTCGTCACGGGATCGCAGGACCTGAAATTGCGGGTGGAGCGCAGTCGCAGCGTGGAATCGGACACCTCTTCGCCTCAGTCGGCCTGAAGAGAAAATGGAATCGAAGGAGAAAAGCATGTTCTATGAGTTCAACATCGGCCTGACCGTCCTGCTGGTCGTCGTGGTCGTGATCGCCGCCAATGCCCTGCGCATTCTGCGCGAGTATCAGCGCGGGGTGGTCTTCACCTTGGGGCGGTTCAGCAGTGTGAAGGGGCCGGGTCTGATCTTCGTGATTCCCATTCTGCAGCAAATGGTGAGGGTGGATCTGCGCACCGTCACCATGGATGTCCCGAGTCAGGATGTGATCTCGCGGGACAACGTCTCGGTGAAGGTCAGCGCGGTACTGTATTTCCGGGTGGTCGAGCCGGACAAGGCCATCATTCAGGTGGAACGTTATCTCGAGGCGACCAGCCAGCTGGCGCAGACCACGCTGCGTGCCGTGCTGGGCAAGCATGATCTGGACGAAATGCTGTCCGAGCGCGAAAAACTGAACATTGACATACAGAAGATCCTCGATGCACAGACCGAGAGCTGGGGCGTCAAGGTGACCAACGTCGAAATCAAACACATTGACCTCAACGAAAGCATGGTTCGCGCCATCGCCCGACAAGCGGAGGCCGAGCGCGAGCGGCGTGCCAAGGTCATTCATGCCGAAGGCGAACGCCAGGCCGCGCAGGCCTTGTCGGATGCGGCACAGGTCCTCTCCGAGCAGCCCGCTGCCTTGCAGCTGCGCTACCTGCAGACCCTCACGCAAGTGGCGGGCGACAAAACCTCGACGCTGGTCTTTCCGGTGCCGGTGGACATCATCGACCGCCTCATCAAACCGGGTGCTAAGAACGAAAAGGAAAGCGCATGAAGGTGGGAATGATTGGTCTGGGGCGCATGGGCGGGAATATGGCGCAGCGCCTAATGGCAGCGGGACACGAGTGTGTGGTTTACGACGTGGATGCCACCGCCAGGGAGCGGGTGGCTCGCGAGGGCGCCGTGGCCTGCGACACCCTGGACGTGCTGATCGATTTGCTGGAAGCCCCCCGGGTGATCTGGCTGATGCTGCCCGCGGCCGTGATCGACACTGCGCTGGGTGAGCTGCACCCCCTGTTGGGAGAAGGCGATGTTGTGGTCGATGGCGGCAATTCCTGCTGGCGTGACAGTGTGCGGCGGGCTGCCGACATGACGGCGCGCGGACATCTCTTCATGGATGTGGGCACCAGCGGTGGCGTGCGTGGTCTGGAGCGCGGCTACTGCCTGATGGTGGGCGGGCCCGCCGCGGGCTTCCAGCGGATCGAACCGTTGCTCATCGCGCTGGCGCCGGGAGCGGCCGCCGCGGCACCCACGCCGGGCCGCCACATCGGGGGAACGGCGGAACAAGGCTACCTGCACTGCGGGCCCGCAGGGGCAGGGCATTACGTGAAAATGATTCATAACGCCATCGAGTACGGCATCATGGCCGCCTATGCAGAGGGCTTCAACCTGTTGCACCAGGCGGGGCAGGGCATCGAAGGCAGTGAAGGGCGCGGCAGAGCGGCCTCGCCCCCGCGGCCGGAACATTTTCTCTACGATTTCGATCTGCCGGACATTGCGGAGCTGTGGCGGCGCGGTAGCGTCATCGGTTCCTGGCTGCTGGACCTCACCTCGCAAGCCCTGCACGCCGACCCGGGGCTGGAACGCTACGCAGGGCGCGTCTCCGATTCCGGCGAGGGGCGCTGGGCCTTGGGCGCCGCAATCGATCTCGGCGTGCCGGCGCCCGTGCTGTCAGCGGCTCTGTTCAGTCGCTTCGCTTCGCGTGACGCTGAAACTTTTTCCATGCAGGTGCTCTCCGCCATGCGCGAACAATTCGGCGGCCATCTGGAAGCGTCCGCCGCCGCGCACACCGAACGAGTTCCGCCTCCGCGAGCAGGTGATGCATGACGGTATATTCAGAGTCCTCCCAGCAGGCCGACGCACTGGTTCTGTTCGGCATGACCGGCGACCTGGCCTACAAGAAGATCTTTCCGGCGCTCTACGGGCTGGCAGCCCGCGGCGCCCTGCACGCCCGCGTGGTGGGGGTGGCGTCCTCCCGCCTCAGTCAAGAGGCGCTCCATGAGCGCATTCGCAACAGCATCGTTGAGGCAGGGAAGAAAATCGACGAATCAGCCATGCAGACACTGCTCGAGCGCGTCAGCTACGTGAGCGGCGACTACAACGATCGCAGCGTATTCGAGCGTCTCAAGCAGGCACTGGAAGGGTGCGAGCGCCCGGTCCATTATCTGGCAATTCCCCCCAGCCTGTTCGAAACCGTCATCGAGGGCCTGGCCGACGCCGGGCTGAGTCGGCAGGCACGCGTGATTCTCGAGAAACCCTTTGGCCGCGACCTGGCCTCCGCGCGCCATCTGAACCGGATCGCGTGTGCGGTATTCCCTGAAGAGGCCATCTACCGCATCGATCACTTCCTGGGCAAGGAAGCGATCATGAACATCGTGTATTTCCGCTTTGCGAACACGTTTCTGGAACCCCTCTGGAACCGGAATTATGTGAGCAGCGTGCAGATCACGCTGGCAGAGTCCTTCGGCGTGGAAGGGCGGGGGGCCTTTTATGAAAGCGCAGGGTGCCTGCGGGATGTGATTCAGAACCATCTGTTTCAGGTGGTCGGGCTGCTGGCCATGGAACCGCCTGCATGGCGCGCCTATGAAGCCGTGCAGCTCGAGAAGACCAAGGTCTTCCGGGCCATGCGGCCGTTGGAGCCCAGCGACCTGGTGCGGGGACAGTACCGGGGATACCGGCAGGAAGCGCACGTCGATCCGCAATCCGATGTGGAAACGTTCTGCGCCTTGCGTCTGTCCATCGATTCATGGCGGTGGCAGGGGGTACCGTGGTTCGTGCGTTCCGGGAAATGTCTGGCCAATACGGCGGCCGAGGTGCGGGTGCAGCTCAAGGCACCGCCCCAGAAGCTGTTCGCGGATTCGGCCCCCGTGGACGGGCGGGCCAATTATCTGCGATTCCGGCTCGCGCCCCGTGCGGAAGTGGCGTTGGCAGCACGCGTGAAGCGGCCGGGCAAGCAGTATGTGGGAGACCAGCGGGAACTGCTTCTATTGAATGCAGCCGCCGATGCCGATTCCCCTTACGAGCGCCTGCTGGGCGACGCCCTGGCAGGAGACCGTTCCCTGTTTGCCAGCCAGGATGCCGTGGAGGCGTCGTGGGCCGTGCTGGACAAGGTGCTGACGGAACATGAAAAAGCCCTTCCGTACGAGAAGGGCTCATGGGGACCCGGGGAGGCGGATGCGCTGCTCGGGCCCCATGGGCCCTGGCATAACCCTTGCCTGTGAGGGCCCATGTGTCAATGCGTCTTACTTGACCAGAAGAACCGGGATGTCGACCAGGCTGAGCACCTTGGTGGTGACGGAGCCGAGCAACATGCCGGCCACGGTACCCAGACCGCGCGTACCCATCACGATGGTGTCGGCATTTTTCTTCTTGGCATAGTCGGCAATCGTCTGCGCGACGGGCCCGACCAGCACTTCGGATTCATAGGCAATGCCGGCGGCGTCAAGCACCGCCTTGGCGGGTGTCAGAGCCTTTTCGCCTTCTTCCTGATAATAGGCCTGGATTTCGTCGTGCGAGAAAAAGCGCTTCACGTTGCCGGAAACGATGGGCGGCACGGCCGTGACCAGCAGCAGTTTGGTGTTGGCCGATTCTTCCTTGGAAATCTCGATGGCGCGTTGCACGGCCCGCACGGAGTTCTCGGAACCGTCGACGGGAAGAAGTATCGTTGTCATTGTTGCCCCTAGTGGAATGAATAAGCTTTCGCAAGGGCGCGGGCGACCACCGCCATGCCCCATGCATAACGTGTCCATGGTACGAAAATTCATGGAACTTGGGGTGATTTTAATCAAAAGGACCAATATAGATGGGCACACGAATCGAAGACTACGCCATGATCGGAAATTGTCGGACGGCGGCCCTGGTCTCACGCGAGGGTTCCATCGACTGGCTCTGTTTTCCCCGTTTCGATTCTGCAGCCTGTTTCGCAGCGCTGCTCGGCACCCCGGAAAATGGTTGCTGGCAAATCCGTCCGACCGGGCCCAGTCGCCGCATCGACCGCGCGTATGAAGACGGCACCCTCATCCTGGAAACCACGTTCGAAACCGATACCGGCGTGGCCAAGCTCATCGATTTCATGCCCACCACGTCGTCGCATTCCGGGGTGGCGCGCATGGTGGTCGGGGTGCAGGGCCATGTCGACTTCAGCATGGATCTGGTCATTCGCTTTGGCTACGGTCGTGTGGTTCCCTGGTTCGAGCATCATGGAGAGGCCTGTTACACCGCCGTGGCCGGCCCCGATATGCTGGTGCTGCGCACCACGGTTCCGCTGGAATCGCGCGATCGGCACACCCATGCCACTTTCACCGTGCATGCCGGACAGCGCAAGGTCTTCACGCTCTCGCATCAGGCTTCGCACGAGCACGTGGCCGACGGCTATGACCTCGGAGCGGCCCTGGCCAGCACCAATTATTTCTGGCGCGAATTCTCGGACCGCTGTCCGGATGTCGGGCCCTGGACCTCGGTGGTGAAACGTTCGCTGATCACCCTCAAGGCGCTCACCTACCAGCCGACCGGAGGCATCGTCGCGGCCCCCACGACCTCGTTGCCCGAGCAGCTGGGCGGCAAACGGAATTGGGACTACCGCTACTGCTGGCTGCGCGATGCCACCATGACGCTGCTGGCCTTCATGAATCTGGGGTATTTCGAAGAAGCATCGGCCTGGCGCAACTGGCTGACGCGTTCCGTGGCGGGCAGCCCCGATCAGATGCAGATCATGTACGGGCTGGCCGGAGAACGCCACCTGCCGGAATTCGAACTGCCCTGGCTCTGCGGCTACGAAGACTCCCAGCCCGTGCGCATCGGAAACGCCGCGGCCACGCAGCGGCAGCTGGACATTTACGGAGAGGTGGCCGATGCCATGGCCCAGGCCATCCGCGGACATCTGCCGCCGCATCCTCGTATCGAGGCCATTGCCGCCGTGATCGTTCCCTTTCTCGAGAAAGCATGGCGAGAGCCCGATGAAGGCATCTGGGAAATCCGCGCGCAGCCGCAGCATTTCGTACATTCCAAGGTGATGGCATGGGTGGCCTTCGACCGGGTTGCAACTGTGGCTGCCGGCATGAACAACGGGCGCCGCTTTGCTCAGAACTGCCGTCGCATTGCCAACGAGATCCACAGGGAAGTCTGCGAGAAGGGGTTCAACACCGAACTCAACAGCTTCGTGCAGCACTATGGTTCGTCTTCGCTGGATGCCAGCCTGCTGCATATTGTGCTCACCGGCTTTCTGCCGCCGAATGACCCCCGGGTGGTGGGAACGGTCAGAGCCATCGAGGAACGGCTCACGCGTGGCGGGTTACTATTACGCTACGAGACCGAGACGGGGGTGGATGGGCTGCCGCCCGGGGAAGGCGTGTTTCTGGCTTGTTCCTTCTGGCTGGCCGACGTCTATGTGTTGCAAGGGCGTTATGCCGAGGCCGAGGCCCTTTTTGAGCGCCTGGTGGGGTTGTGCAATGATGTGGGCCTGCTTTCCGAGCAGTACGATCCGCGACTCCAGCGCATGCTGGGCAATTTCCCCCAGGCCTTCAGTCACGTGGGCATCATCGACACCGCGCTGAACCTTTACCGGCGCGGGCGGGCGCCCGCTGCTGAACGCGCCCACACCTGAGTCTCCCATCCTTACACGCTTTCCCGCCGTCGACGCCGGCGCTTTTTTTTGCAGACGATGAAACAATGAAGAGACTGGCATCGACCACCGACACTGAAACCCTGCTGGTGCGCATCACGGGCAAAGTGCAGGGCGTGGGCTTCCGCATGAGCACCGTGCGTCAGGCGCATGGTGTGGGTGTGGGAGGTTGGGTGCGAAATCTCGACGACGGGGCGGTGGAAGCCCTGATCCAGGGGCCGCACGATCGCATCGACCAGATGCTGTCCTGGCTGCGCGTGGGCCCGCCGGCGGCACGCGTCGAGGACATCGAGATCAGGGAAGTCCAGGAAACGCGGCAGTACGACCGCTTTGAACAGATTTGATCCAAAGAGCAGGTATTCATGAGAAAAACACTTCTGGCCATGGCGCTGGCTCTGGCGTCCCTGACGCAGGCCGCGACGGCTTCCCCCACCCGCATCACCATGCACCAGGACCCGAACTGCGGTTGTTGCAGCGGTTGGGCCCAGCATATGCGTGACCATGGTTTCGACGTGCAGGTCATCCGCAGTGCGGACATGTACGGCGTGAAGCAGCGGCATGGCGTCCCGATGGAACTGGCTTCCTGTCACACGGCCCGTGTGGATGCCACCGGGCAGATCATTGAAGGCCATGTACCGGCCAATGCGGTGCGCAAGATGCTGCTGGCGCCGCAAGTGAAGGGTGTCGCCGCGCCAGGGATGCCGGTCAATTCGCCCGGGATGGGGCCCATGGACGGCAATCTGATCACCGTCGATTTCAACGGACGGCCGTTTTCCCGCGATTGAGTGGGGGGCGCGAGGGCAGGGCGCCGCTGGTGCGGGCCGGGCAGGTCATGAAAAACACCCCAAAGGTTGGGTGCATGTCCAACTTTTGGGGTGCAGTTCAATCATGCCGGGGGTTGTTCGAACTCGCCGCGAAGGCTCATTCCGTGGTCTTGCCGTCGAAATGCTCTTCGGATTCGTCGGCCTTCGTGGGGTGAATCACACCATCGCGATGCTCAGGCGGGCCGTACAGCGTGTACAGGCGCAGCGGTTCATCGCCCGTGTTGATGACGTTGTGGCGTGCGCCGGCCGGCACGATGACGGCATCGTCGTCTTCAACATCGTAGGTGTTGTCATCAATGACGACCTTACCCTTGCCTTCTTCGATACGGAAGAACTGGTCGTGGGTTTCATGCACCTCGGCGCCGATTTCCTCGCCCACCTGCAAAGTCATGAGCACCAGCTGCAGATGCTTTCCGGTATAAAGCACCTTCCGGAAGTTGTCGTTCTCTTTGGTGAGTTTTTCGATATCTTCTACGAAGCCTTTCACGCCGATACTCCTGTTCTGGACAATTGGGAAAACTTTCTGGAACTCGGCAGCGTTGGCTGCCCGCGTTGTTGAAAGCCTCACTGACAAGCATGATACCACTGCCGTTTGCCACCGTAACAGCAAAGCCCATACCCGTCATGGAGGAGCCTTCACGATGAGTTTGAGAAGCCTGGGTGCGGGCGTGGCCACCATGGTCGTGTTGACCGCGCTGTGGATGGCCAAGGATCTCTACACCGCACTGCATCATCCGCAGGGGTTCTACATCGACCCGCATGATAAAACCCTGGTGGCCTACGGGCGCGTGCTCTATGTCAGCCACTGCAGCGCCTGTCATGGCGCTCGACTGGAAGGGCAGGCCAATTGGCGTGAACGGCTGCCCAATGGGCGGCTGCCTGCACCGCCTCACGACGAATCGGGCCATACCTGGCACCATCCGGATTCCGTCCTGTTCGACATCACGCGCAATGGCATGGTGCCCGGGCGCACGGCGCCCGAAGGCTACGAAAGCGACATGCCGGCTTACGCGGGCATCCTGAGCGACGAGGAAATCGTGGCCGTGCTGGCCTACATCAAGAGCACCTGGTCGCCGGACGTTCAGCGCCTGCAGCAGGAAGCCAACCGGCAGGCAGGACAGTGAACCCCGGATTCTTCAGGGCTCTTTGGGCAGTACCGTCAGAACCCGCACAATGAAAGTGTGGAACTCCTTCATGTAGTTGCGCAGGAAAGTTTCCGTCTTCTCGTTGGTGACCTGCCCATCGTCCTTGATGAGGCCGGGCTGAAACTGCACATAGGCTTCCACGGTATTGAGCAGGGGAGAGTTGCAGAAGCACAGGACGTTGCGCAGCTGAGCCTGGGCCAGGGCCGTTCCGATGGAGCCTGGCGATGCACCGATGATGGCGGAAGGTTTGCGGGTGAACGAGTTGCGCCCCCACGGCCGAGTGGCCCAGTCAATCGCGTTCTTCAGCCCGCCCGGAATGCTGCGGTTGTATTCCGGCGTCACGAAGAGGAGGGCATCGACCTCGCCGATGGCTTCCTTGAACGCTCGTGCAACGGGCGGAAAATCTTCGTCGTAGTCCTGGCTATAAAGGGGAAGATCACGAATGGGAATTTCCACCATTTCAAGCTCTTCTGGCGCCACCCGAACCAGCGCCTTGGCCAGCAGACGGTTGATGGACGTGCTGGAAAGACTGCCGATCAGATAACCCACTTTGTACTTGGCCATGTTGATCTCCTGAAGTTGTACCCCGGCGGGGAAGGGCAAGACCCGCCGCCCGGGCAAGGAAGAGGACTCAGGCTTCGCTCATGCCAGCCGCCGGTTCCGGCGCGGCGCCACGACGAACCTTTTCTTCGATGCGACGCCCCACATCGGGGTCGATCTTCTTCCAGTACTCGAATGCACGCTCGAGCACGGGACTGCGCACGCCTCCCAGCAAGGCGCCGGCCACGGTGTCCACCAAGCGGTCACGCTGGGCGTCGTCAAACACTTCCCGCACCAGAATGCCGGGCTGAGAGAAGTCGTCATCATCCGCACGCAAGGAATAGGCTTCCCGCACGAACGCGCCGTCGGCTTCCCAGCCGTCGTCCACCGCCCCGGTCTGATCGGCCCATGGGCGCCCGCCAGAGTTCGGGGCGTAGACGGGCTGCTTGCCGCTGTGTTCGTAGGCCATGTTGCCATCGAACAGATAGCTGTTGACCGGTACCTTCGGGCGATTCACGGGTAGCTGATGGAAATTGGTGCCGATTCGGTGGCGCTGTGCGTCGTTGTAGGCAAACGACCGGCCCAGCAGCATTTTGTCGGGCGACAGACCGATGCCGGGCACGACATTGCCCGGCGAGAAGGCCGCCTGTTCGATCTGGGCGAAAAAGTTATCGGGATTGCGGTGCAGGGTCATCGTGCCGACCTTGACCAGCGGGTAATCGGCATGAGGCCAGGTCTTGGTGAGATCGAACGGATTGATGCGATACGTCCTGGCATCTTCGTAGGGCATCAGCTGGACGGACAGCGTCCAGGAGGGGAAATCGCGCCGCGCAATGGCCTCGAACAGGTCTCGGCGATGATAATCCGCATCTTTGCCGGCCATGCTCATGGCTTCTTCGTTGGTGAAAAATTCCATGCCCTGGTGGGTATGGAAGTGATACTTCACCCAGAAGCGTTCGCCCGCGGCATTCACCCACATATAAGTATGGGAGCCATATCCGTTCATGTGGCGCCAGGTGCGAGGCAAGCCGCGATCGCCCATCAGGTAGGCGACCTGGTGCGCGGTTTCCGGGTTCAGCGTCCAGAAATCCCATTGCATGTGGTTGTCACGCAGGCCGGAATCCGGCAAGCGCTTCTGGCTGCGAATGAAATGCGGGAACTTCATGGGATCGCGCACGAAGAAGACGGGCGTGTTGTTGCCGACCAGGTCGTAATTGCCCTCGCTGGTATAGAACTTCAGGGAAAAGCCTCGCACATCACGCCAGGTATCCGGGCTGCCTGCCTCACCGGCGACGGTCGAGAAACGTGCGAGCATTTCAGTGCGGGCACCGGGCTGGAACAGCGCGGCTTTGGTGTAGGCCGACACATCTTCCGTGGTCTCGAACACGCCGAATGCACCGGAGCCTTTCGCGTGCGGCTGGCGCTCGGGCACTTTCTCGCGGTTGAAGTGCGCCATCTGTTCGAGGAAGTGGACGTCATGTAGCACGATGGGGCCGTTGCGACCCACGGTCAGCGAGTTGCGATCGCTGACTGCCGGCGCACCGGTGGACATCGTTGAACGGTCATTCTGGTCGGGATGGTTCTGGCTCATGGGAGTCCTCCTGAATAAGGCCGGGGTACCGGAATCGTATATACCGGCCGTGTCTTTCTTATTATCGCCATGAAGCGACGGTGGCGCCTTGATTAGTCATAAGCGGCACTCGAATGGCGGGCCCGCGCCATCGGGTCCGCGTTCACGCCATCGTAGCAGGGGGCAGTCGCCTTGAACACCGGCGGCGCCGGGAACACGCCTGTCGAACTCCCAGTCATAATCCGCATAATGTACATTATGTAAAGTCGGTGAACGATCTACGGCAGACACGCGCTACACTCGTGCCATGCAGAATTCAACTCCCCCGGTCCGGAACTATCTGCTGGCCCATGGCTCATGGCATGGCGGCTGGTGCTGGCAACCGGTCGCCGAGCGCCTGCGCGCTGCAGGCCACAAGGTCTTCACCCCCAGCTTCACCGGCATGGCGGAACGTGCCCACCTGCTTACCGATACGGTGACCCTCGAAACCTTCATCCAGGATCTGATTCAGGTGATCGAGGCGGAACAACTGGAAGACGTGATTCTCGTTGGACACAGTTTTGGCGGTGTTCCCGTGACCGGCGTGGCCGACCGACTGCCCGAGCGGCTGGCCCATGTGGTCTATTTCGACGCCGTGCTGCTTGAAGATGGGCAGCATGGGTTTTCCAATTACCCGCCGGAGGAAGCGGCACGCCGCATCGCCGCTGCAGGCCGCGCCACGGGGGGCCTGGCCGTGCCGATACCCGACCCCTTGCCCGAGGCCTGGGGGCTGCAGGCGGGTTCGTCCCTTCACGAATGGGTGCGCCAACGCCTGACCCCTCAGCCCCTGCGCAGTTCTACGACCCCGCTGCGTTTGAAGCACCCCGTGGGCAATGGCCTGCCCGTGACCTACCTTCATTGCCGTGACCCGCAACTGCCACTGTTGCAGTCTTCCCGCGAACTTGCCCGATCGCAGGCCGCCTGGCGCTGGATTGACGTGGATGCCGGTCACGAGGCCCACATTACCCACCCAGACCTCATCGCGCGCCTGCTCCTCTCCATACACTGTTAAAATAAACAGTATCTCATTCCCATTGCGTGTGGCCCCGGATGCCTTTTTCCCTGTTTCCGTCCTCTGGCCTGGCTTTCGTTGATATCGAAACGACGGGCGGGCCCGCGCAGCGTGCCTCCATTACGGAAATTGCCGTCATTCAGGCGGATGAAGCCGGTGTTCGGGAATGGTCCACCCTGGTGCGCCCCGATACCCGCATTCCGGTTCATATCGAGCGGCTCACCGGCATCAGCAACGACATGGTGGCCAACGCTCCGCGTTTTGAAGAAATCGCCGACCCGCTGTTCGACCGTCTGCATGGCCGCATTTTCGTGGCGCACAATGCCCGGTTCGACCACAGTCATCTCAAAGCGGCCTTTCGGCGCATGGGGGTCACGATCCGGCCTCGCGTGCTTTGCACCGTCAAGCTTTCACGCCGCCTCTTCCCGGAAGCGCGGCGCCACAGCCTGGACCACGTCATTGCTCGTCACGGGCTGGAGGTCGATGCCCGCCACCGCGCCTTGGGCGATGCACGTGTGCTGCTGAGATTCTGGGCGCACCTGCATGCCACCCTGCCCCCCGGCACCCTGCAGGAAGCCGTGCAGGGCCTGCTCGGGCAAGCCACCCTGCCGCCCTTTCTGGACCCCGCCCAAGTGGACGCCCTGCCGGATCTTCCCGGCGTCTATCTCTTTTATGGCGACAACGATCTGCCGCTTTATGTCGGCAAGAGCACGCAATTGCGCACGCGCGTGCTGTCGCATTTCAGCGCCGATCACAGCAACGACCGTGAATTGAGCATGAGCCAGCAGGTCCGCCGCATCGAACATGTCGTGACCCAGGGCGAGTTGGGCGCACTGCTGGAGGAAGCACGGCTCATCAAGCGATTGCAGCCTACGCTCAATCGGCAGCTGCGTCGCAACCGCGACATGTGTGCCTGGCAGATGGAGAAAGACCTCTTCAGCAAGCCGCTGCTGCGCCTGGTGCGGGCCGTCGACATTGATCCGTCCCTGCGCCAGCCCCTTTACGGAATCTTCCGTAGCCGTCGCGCCGCCCTCACCCGGCTGCGCGAGCTCTGCGCCGAACACCGGTTGTGCCCGCCGCTGCTGGGGCTGGAAAAACACACGCCCGGGCGCTGCTTCAATCACCAGGTCAGGCGGTGCGAGGGGGCGTGCCTGGGCAAGGAACCGCAGGAAGCCCATGCCGATCGTCTGGAACAGGCGCTGTCTTCCCTCAAGCTGCAGGCCTGGCCCCATGAGGGGCCGGTGCTGATCCGGGAAGGCTGTGCCTTCCATGTTGTCGACAATGGCTGCCTTTACGGCAGTGTGGCAGACCCTTCAGAAGCCGAGCGCCTGCTCGCTTCGCAACGGCCCCAGTTCGATCTCGATATCTACAAGCTGTTGTTGCGCATGATGGCGACGCATGAAGTCCTGTCCTTGCCGGCCGACTCGGGCGTCGTGGCCACGTCCTGAAGGTTTCGCGCCTCGTTCAGGGCCACCAGAAAAGCCTGGATGGCGGGATGCGAGCGCTCGCCGCTCCGAAAGGCGGCCGAAATTCGGCGCCGGATCTTTGGCCGCAGCGGCACCGCCATCACGCCAGGGGTGGAATAGCGCAGGCGCAGGCCGGCCACCACGGAAACCGAACACCCGGATGCGACCATGGCAGAAAGAATCTCGAACCCGCGGCACAGCGCGTTGACCCGGGGTTCGAAACCCGCGCGGCGACAGAGCCCGAGCACAAATTCGGCGAATCCGGTCCAGGCCGAGTCCAGCGCCCACCGTTCGTTCTTGAGCGCTTCCAGCGGAAGCGACGCCCTCTGCGCCAGGGGGTGATCCGAAGGCAGCAGAACATATAGCGCGTCGTCGATGAGTGGCCGCTTTTCGATGCCCTTTTCTTCTTGCGGCAAAAGGGTGGTCAGATCGTCGACAAAGGCCAGATCGCAGCGGCGCGTGCGCACGGCGGCCAGGCCTTCGGCCGGTTCCATTTCTTCCAGAATCACGTGCAGATGGGGGTGCCGTTCCTGCGAACGCTGGATGGCCGCGGGCAGCAGCCAGCTGCCAACCGTGGGGAACACGGCCACCCTCAGCGTGCCAGACACGGCCCGACACACGGCCGCCATGTCCGCCTTGGCCTCGTCCAGCACGGCGAACAGCCGATCGGCGTGCGCCACCAGCAGCTCGCCGGCAGGCGTCAGACGCACGCCTCTGCCCTGGCGTTCGACGAGCTGAACGCCGACTTCCTCCTCGAGCTGGGCAATCTGCTGCGACACGGCCGAGGGCGTCAGGAACAACGCTTCTGCCACCGCCGCCATCGTCGTGCGGTGGGAGAGTTCCCTGAGGGTGCGTAACCGGACGATATCCATTTCGACGCCTTAAGATTTACTAATGGTTCTGATTATTTTAATTCAGTAGTCCTAACTGAAAGGGCTTGCTAAGATCATCAGATACCGGCATCGTTGGAAAAGGAGCCCGCCCCCATGGCAATCAGCGTCTTCGACATCTTCAAGATCGGTATCGGGCCGTCCAGTTCGCATACCGTGGGCCCGATGCGGGCGGCACGCATGTTTGCCAAGAGTGTGCTTTCACTGATGAAGGGCGAGACGCCGGCCCGCGTGGTCGTCGAGCTCTATGGTTCGCTGGGAGCGACGGGGAAAGGTCACGGCACGGATACCGCCGTCATGCTGGGCCTGGCCGGGCATGACCCGGAAACCGTCGATGTCGAACGCGTCGAATCGATGTTGTCCGACATGCGTGCGTCGCGCCGGCTGACACTGCTCGGCAGTGTCGACATCCCCTTCGACGAAGCGCAGGACATCATCTTCAAGCCTTTTCGTCAGCTGCCCTTTCATCCCAATGGCATGCGCTGCCTTGCACATGACGCGAGCGGCGAGGTCCGCGTCGAGCGCAGCTACTACTCGGTGGGCGGCGGCTTTGTCGTGCAGGGTGACGCCGACTCCACCCCCCTGCCCCCCAAGCTGCCGGGCGTCGATCAGCTTCCCAGGCCCTTTCGCAGCGGCGAGGAACTCTTGCAGCAATGCCGGATACATGACTGTTCCATTGCGGATGTCATGCGGGCGAACGAACGCCACTGGCGCTCCGACGCAGAGACCCGGGCAGGTCTGCGACGCATCTGGCAGACCATGCAGGCCTGCGTCCAGCGCGGTTGCCGCAGTACGGGGCTGTTGCCCGGGCCCTTCAAGGTCAGACGCCGTGCCCCCGAATTGCTCGCCCGTCTCGAGGCACGAGGCGGCAAGGCCGGCCTGGACCCTCTCACGGTCATGGACTACGTCAACCTCTATGCCCTGGCCGTGAACGAGGAGAACGCTTCGGGCGGCCGCGTGGTCACTGCGCCAACCAACGGTGCCGCCGGCATCATCCCGGCTGTGCTGCATTACTACTGGACTTTCATCGAGGGTGCCAGCGAGCAGGGCCTGGAAGATTTTCTTCTCACTGCGGCCGCCATCGGCACGCTCTACAAGGAGAATGCTTCGATTTCGGGAGCGGAAGTGGGCTGCCAGGGGGAAGTCGGCGTGGCGTGCTCCATGGCAGCCGGTGCCTTGTGTGCGGTGCTGGGGGGCACCCCAGAGCAGGTGGAAAATGCGGCCGAGATCGGCATGGAACATCATCTGGGTCTGACCTGCGACCCGGTGGGCGGGCTGGTGCAGATCCCCTGCATCGAACGCAACGCCATTGCCGCCGTCAAGGCAATTAATGCTGCGCGCATGGCCCTGCATGGCGATGGCACGCATACGGTGAGCCTGGATCAGGTGATTCTGACCATGAAGCAGACCGGCGCCGATATGCTCAGCAAGTACAAGGAAACCTCGCAAGGCGGCCTCGCCGTCAATATCGTGGAGTGCTGAAGCCGCGGCAGGTGCCGAAGCGCCTCGCGGACCTCCGGGTACACGGCCACGGGGTTCAGACCGGGCGGCTCAGGATGTCCAGAAAGGCCTGCACGGCGTGACTGGCCGGCCGGTCCTTGCGTTCCAGTCGATACAGCGGGCGCGAAAGGCCCGGCATGTCCGACACTCTCAGCTCGACCACACGGCCCAGCTGCAGCAGGTCATCCACCACCGCCACCGGCAGCATGGCGACGCCCAGACCGGAAGCCACCCCGCGTGCCATCCCCTCGTTGCTGCCGATCTCGATGCTGCGCTGTGGCTTGATATGCAGCATGGACAACCATCTTGCCGTGACCTCCCCCGTTCCCGAGCCATGCTCCCGCATGAGCCAGGTGCAATCCTGCAACGTAGATCGGCTGACCGTAATGGCCTTGCCGCCCAGGCCCGTCCGCCGACCCAGCAGCGCGGGGTTGGCGGCAGAAGGTGCAAAATCGGCCGGGCTGCCGATGATCGCCAGTCTCTCTTCTTTCCAGGGGTAATAAGCCACCCCCTGTTTATGCACCGGCCCTTCTACCAAAGCAAGGTCCAGGTGGCAGTCATACAGGTCTTCGACGATGGCTTGTGTGTTGGCGGCCACCACCTTGATGAGAATGTCGGGCCAGCGCTGCGCAAATTTCTGCAGGTAACGCGGCAACCAGTAGCCAGCGATGGTGGTGCTGGCGCCAATGACCAGTTCGCCTCGCTTGAGGCCACTGCGTGCCTGAAGCTCCGCGACCGCGGCATGTTCCAGAGCAAAGATCGCCCGGGCGTGTTCCTGCAGGGATCGCCCCGCCTCGGTCAGTCCCATGCCCTGCCCCGGCCTGGTCCCGCCGCGCTCGATCAGCACCAGATCCAGCTGCCGTTCAAGTTCGGACACGGCTTTGGAAACCGCAGGCTGACTAATGTGCAGTTCACGCGCCGCGGCAGAAAAACTGCCTTCCTTGACGACGGTGTGAAAAACCCGCAACAGGTGCAGGTTGAGCTTCATTGGACTTAACCTAAAGTTATGGGTGTCTGAATATTATGTATTCGACTTATAACACGGCGCTATCTAACATTAACCTCAATAAAAACCATATCCAAATAGCCTGGTGTTATGTCATCTCAACCCCGTACTCTTTCCGCACCCGTGACGCCGTCGAAGCCTCGCCCTTCGTTGTGGGCAGGTCTGGCCCTGACGACTTGCATTGCCGCGCTTGCCTACTCCCTGGCGAATCTGGAAGCAGTTCGGTCTCTGGGGCTCAGCCCCCTCACCTTCGCCATCATCCTGGGCATGGTGGCGGGCAACACCTTCTTCCCGAAAATTGCGCCTCTCACCCATACCGGCGTGGACTTCTGCAAGAACCGCTTCCTGCGGGCAGGCATCGTGCTGTTCGGCTTCAGGCTGACGTTTCAGGACGCTGCGGCCGTCGGGGTGAGCGGTCTGGTGCTGGATGCCGCCATCATTCTGTCGGTGTTCTCGCTGGCCATGCTGGTCGGTCACCGCATTCTCAAGATGGATCGGCAGACTTGCATGTTGGTGGGAGCGGGCAGCGCCATCTGTGGAGCGGCGGCCGTCATGGCCATGGAGCCTGTGGCGCGAGCGCAGGCCCACAAGGTGTCGGTGGCAGTCGCCACGGTGGTGGTGTTCGGCAGCATCAGCATGTTCCTCTACCCCCTGCTCTACCCGCTTCTCGGTTTCTCGGAGCATCATTTCGGCATTTTCATCGGGTCGACCGTACATGAAGTGGCCCAGGTGGTCGCCGCTGGCGATGCCGTCAGCGCTGAAGCCGCCAATTCCGCCGTCATCACCAAGATGCTGCGTGTCATGATGCTCGCCCCCTTCCTCATCCTGGTGGCCTGGTGGGCGCAGCGGCGCGGCTGGCTGGGCGATACGGCTGACGGGCGCAAGGCGCCCAGCGCCGTGCCCTGGTTCGCCGTCGGTTTTGTACTGGTCGTGGCGCTCAACTCGACCGGCTGGATCCCCGTAGAAGTGGCGCGCATTCTGGTGGAGGTCAGCACGCTGCTGCTGGTCACGGCCATGGCCGCTCTGGGGCTTCGTACCCACGCCAGTGCCATCCGCCAGGCCGGCCTTGCCCCGCTTGCTCTGGCCGGCATCCTTTTCCTCTTCCTGCTCGTGGGAGGCTGGGGCATGAACCTCCTGGCCGTCGCACTAGCCTGACGTTCTCCCCTTACAGGCCCGGGGCTTGCTGGCCATCCCGGGCCGTCCGCTGTTGACGCCAAGGTTGATTGAGATCAATACGTATTAACCATGAGCGCCGCATAATTCAGCGATTGGAAATTACACGGTCGCCTTGAAGCGGGAGCATTCTGATCTCGCAAGGGTGTAATTTGATACGAGTGGGAGAGCCTCTTATGTTCGCAAAAGTCACTTTGGCCGCACTGTTGTCCGTCATGGCCGTTCCCGCGATGGCTGCGCAATGCGACGTCACCATCGAAGGCAATGACGCGATGCAGTTCAACACCAAAGAAATCGTGGTGGACAAGACCTGCGAAGACTTCACCATCAACCTGGTTCACGTGGGCAAACTGCCTAAGTCGGCCATGGGTCACAATGTCGTGATCACCAAGGCGGCCGACAAGCAGGCCGTCGCCACCGACGCAACCAAGGCTGGCCCCAACAACGACTACTTGCCGCCCAATGATGCTCGCATCATTGCGCACACCAAGCTGATCGGCGGCGGCGAGAAGGATTCCGTCACCTTCAAGACAGCGGCTCTCGAAGCCGGCGGCGACTACGACTTCTTCTGCTCCTTCCCGGGACACTGGGCCATCATGAGCGGCAAGGTCGTCGTCAAGTAAACGAGTCAGCCGAAGCACGCCACCCCGAGCGCCGCGAGTTGCGGCCCTCGGGGTTATTTGTTGCGCGTTCAGAAGGTGTAAGTGAGGTCCAGCCCCGCACTCCAGCTTCGGCCAACGGCCGGTTCGTAATAGCGCTGGTTGCCCTCGTTCACGATGACCGCACCCGCATACTGGCGGTTGAAGAGGTTGTCGATCCGCGCGTAGCTGGCAAGACGCCAGTCTCCCCTCTTCCAGACATAGCCGGCATGGACGCCGCTGACGAAATAGGAAGGGGTCCATTCCGTATTGCCGTCGTTCACCGGAATACGACTCAGAAAACGCCCGTCCACGCCGGCCCGGAAGCCTTCCTCCGGAAGCCAGTCCAGACTCATGTAGAAGGCGTGGCGAGCTACCCCCGGCAAGCGGTTGCCGGCACGCAGCTGTTTGTCCGGCCGGCTGGCATCGAGACAGGACGTCGTAGCGCAATCATCGCGATACCGTGCATCCAGCCAGCCATACGCCAGTTGGGCCTTGAGGTGTCCGACGAGCGTGCCGTCCCACGCCAGCTCGAAGCCACTGCGGCGGGTTCGACCCGCGTTCTGATAAGTCGTGCGTCCGAAGCTTGCATCGGCGGCCACGATCTCGTCGCGCGTACGGCTCTGATAGAGGGCTGCCGTCAATACTCCGCCGGCCAGCCTGGCCTTTGCACCCACTTCCACATTCACGTTGGTCGCGGGCCGCAGGGCGAAGTTCAGGCCACCCAGCCCGTCATTCCGGTAGGACAGCTCATTGAAGGTGGGGGTCTCGAACCCCTTGCCCGCCGAGACATAGAAGGTCAGGTCCGACGTGGGTGTCCAACGGAGGGACCCGACTGGCAGCCACTCCCGGTAGGTGGCCTTGCCGCTGTCGTCGGCGTTGCCGGGCTCGACGTAATGGTCCTCCGAGCGGAAGCGGATGCGGCTGTAACGCAAGCCCGCATCCAGCGTCCAACTTTCCGTCAGCGCCCAGGAAGCCTGCAGGTAAGGGTCCAGATTCCAGACCTTGTTGTTTTCATTGCGGCGCAAGGCGCCTTTCACACCCAGCTGTTCACCGACAAAGTTTTCGTAGCCGCGACGATCTTCGCGCAATTCGTCATAAGCGACGCCCGTGACCAGCGTCAGTGGCCGGTCAGCCAGCCGCAGTTGCCGGGTCCAGCGCAGGTCTGCGCCGGCGTAGCGCCGGGAAAGATCGATGACGCCGCCACTGTGCTGGGGGCTGCGCTGCGCGGCCACGGGAATGGCCTGATATTGCACCATGTCCCGCTCGCCGTAATACACCATGGCACGCAATTGATCGCCGCCCGGCAGCCGCTTCTCATAGATGAGCCCGCCCTGGGTCTGGTCGACGGATTTGCGCGTGTTGTAGAGGGTAGCGTTGTCGACGGCGCTGCGTGGGTCGTCTTCGAACCGTGCGCGGTCCAGGCCCAGAGGGTCATCCGCCCGCACGCTGACCGTGTTGGCCAACAGGGTGAGTCGGGTGTCATCGTCCAGCTGCAGGCCGAGCCTGGCATTGCCCTGAGTGCGCCGCGCCGCGCTGTGTTCCCGATAGCCGTCCGTCGTGAAGCGATTGACGCTCAATACGTAGTCCAGGTCGCCGGTTCCCGTCGTGGTCAGTCCCCGCGCCTTCATGCTGTAGCGGCGCACCCCCTGGCTGCCGGCGGCGAACGAGGAGCTCAATTCCGGCGGCGCCTTGCCCTCCTCGGTGAAGATCTGCACCACGCCGCCGGAAGAATTCCCATACAGGGCTGAAAACGGCCCGCGCAGGACCTCGACGTGGTCGATGCTGCCAATGTCGATATTCGAAGTCTGCCCCTGACCGTCCGGCATGGTGGCGGGAATGCCGTCCACATACAGGCGCACACCCCGTACGCCAAAGGTGGAGCGCGCGCCGTAGCCCCTCATGGAGAGCTGCAGGTCCTGAGCATAATTTTCCCTGTTCTGAATCTGCAGACCCGGGACACCACCCAGACTCTCCGACAGGTTGATGCGCGGGCGTGCATTGCGCATGGCTTCCCCGTCCACTAGGGAAACCGAAGCGGGGGTTTCCAGCAGGGAGGCATCCATTCGGGTCGACGTGATCACGATGGCGGGCAGCGTTTCGACGGCTGCGGGCGGCGCTTCGACCTTTGCCTGGTCCGGGGCGGCCTGGCTCGCTGCCGCGGGATGCACGCCCAACACCCAGGCGCCACACGCCACCCAGAGTGTCGGAACTGTTCTTTTCGGCAACAATGTCTTCCTCCTGTTATCGGGCGTTTCGGGCGCAGGGAGCAAGTAGCTCGCCCGCCCTGGCTCCGTGCCCCGACTGCGTGCCACGGCTCGGCCTGCGGCGCACACCCGGCGGTACAATCGCCGCGCTGCGCGGGGATATGCCCCCCGCTCTGGCAGGTCGCCCCTTCGGGGCTCAATCATGCCGCTTGCCCATGGGTACCTCATACATGCTGACTGCCTTCATCATTTTCGCCCTGACGCTCACGCTGGTCATCTGGCAGCCTCGCGGTCTGAGCATTGGCTGGAGCGCCACCGGCGGCGCCCTGGCCGCCCTCCTGGTGGGCGTGGTCGAACTCGGCGACCTGCTGGAGGTTTGGTCCGTGGTATGGAATGCGACGGCGACCCTGATTGCCCTCATCATCATCACCCTGGTGCTCGACCTGGCGGGCACCTTCGAGTGGCTGGCCCTGCATGTGGCGCGCGGGGGCAAGGGCCGGACGCGGCGCCTGTATGTGCTGCTGGTTCTGCTGGGCGCCATGATTTCAGCGTTCTTTGCCAACGATGGCGCCGTGCTGATTCTCACTCCGCTGGTCATGGCGATGATGCTGCAGTTGCGGTTTTCCCCTGCCGTGACCCTGGCCTTCGTGATGGCGGCGGGCTTCATTTCCGACACGGCCAGCCTCCCCTTCGTCATTTCCAACCTGGTCAATATCGTCTCCGCCGACTTCTTCTCGGTGGATTTTCTGCGCTACGCCCAGGTTATGGCCCCGGTGAATGTCGTGGCCGTGCTCGCCAGCCTGATCATGCTGATGTGGGTATATGGCCGAGACCTGCCTCGCACTTTCGATGCCGACTTGTTGCGCTCCCCCGATCAAGCCATTCATGACGCCTTCACCTTTCGCGTGGGCTGGTGGGTGCTGGCCAGCCTGCTGGCCGGGCTGCTCGTGCTCGAACCGTTGGGGGTGCCCGTGAGCGTCATGGCAGGCACGGCGGCCCTGGCCCTGCTCATCATTGCCCATCGCGGCAAACACATCGACGTGCAGCGCGTACTCAAGGGCGCACCGTGGGAAATCGTCATCTTCTCACTGGGCATGTACCTTGTGGTGTACGGGTTGCGCAACCGGGGGCTGGCTGCCGAGCTGGGCGTCTTGCTGGAATGGCTGGCTGCCCATGGGCTATGGGCCAGTGCCGTGGGGACCGGGCTGCTCAGCGCCGTGCTCTCCTCGGTCATGAATAATCTTCCCACCGTGCTTCTCGTGGCACTTTCCATCGACGCAGCCCAGGTCAGCGACGCGGCGCGCGAGGCCATGATCTACGCCAACGTGATCGGTAGCGACTTGGGGCCCAAGCTCACGCCGATCGGCAGCCTGGCCACCCTGCTCTGGTTGCACGTGCTCAACCGCAAGGGGCTCGCAATCGGCTGGGGGTATTACTTCCGCATCGGCGTGGTGCTGACTCTGCCGGTACTGCTGCTGACACTCAGCGCGCTGGCGTGGAGGTTAAGCAGCTGAGCAAGCCGGGCGGCCGTCATGCCCTGCTCGCGGGGAAATGGGAACGACACTTGCCACATGCCGTCAACTCAACTCCACGAGGAATGATCATGCTGCGAAAAGTGACCGATCTCAACGGCTACAGCCTGATTGCCACCGACGGCGAACTCGGCAAGGTGAAGGATGTGTTCTTTGATGACGAGAAATGGACCATCCGCTACCTGGTGGTGGAAACCGGCAGCTGGCTCAACAGCCGCCGCGTACTCATTTCCCCCTATCTGGTCTCTCAGGTGAATGGCGGCGACCAGACCATCGCCGTCCGTCTCACCCAGGAGCAAGTTCGCAACAGCCCCGACATCGACACCCACCAACCGATTTCACGGCAGATGGAAGGCGATTTCTCCCGGTACTACGGCTTGGGCAATTACTGGATTGGACCCGAGCTCTGGGGAACCGGCGGCTATCCGATCCTCGGCAGCACGGAACTGGAAGGCGGCGGCCATCTGCCCAGCCGTGCCGAGGAACTGATACGAGAAACGTCAGACAACCCGGATGACTACCACCTGCGCAGCGCGGAGGATGTGAAGGGTTATCACATTCAGGGCACGGACGAGGAGATCGGCCATGTGCAGGATTTCCTGTTCGATGATGAAACCTGGGCCATGCGGTATTTCGTGGTGGACACCCGCAACTGGTGGCCCGGAGGGCGCAAGGTGCTGGTGGCCACGCACTGGATCGACCGCATCGACTGGGGCAGCTCGCTGGTCTACGTCAACCTCACCCAGGAGCAGATCCGCAATAGCCCTGAACTGGACCCGGATCAACCCCTGGATCGAAGCGCGGAGACCACGCTCCACCGCCACTACGACCGACGCATTTACTGGGAATGAACCGCCTCGGCAGCGTCCTGGCGGCCGGCTTCCAGCCGCCGGCGCAATTCATAGGCGCGCGTTTCAGTATTGATGTCTACATCATCCCAGGTCACGACCGCGCCGACCGGAACGTCCCGCTTGAGTTTGACGTCATGCGCCAGGCCGAGCGGGACGGCCCCAATGGCCATTGATCGCTCGACGGGCAACAGCTTGCCCCAGACGGTATAACCCCCTTCTCCATCCAGAATCTCGCCCGCGCGCAGGGCGCGCTTGGCCGTGGCCGCAACGTCGGCCACCCATTCGGCTGGTGTGCCGGTCGCTTCACCGCGCAGTGCCACCGACGCCACCGACATGCCCACTTCCAGACCGATGAGATGCCAGCGTTTGTAGAGTGTGAAATAGCGACCGGTAGGGTCAGTATGCGCGTTGTATTCTTCGAAGCAGTTGCGGATGTACTCCGTTTCCCCTTCC
>JAJUFT010000080.1 GCA_029263615.1 Alcaligenaceae bacterium
GCCCGGCGCGGCGATATGGATGCCGATGCGAACCTTGTTCTCGCCGATCGGGGTCACCGAGATGGCGTCGTCAACCTCCGTGGTGAAGCTGTCATCCATGGAGTAGGCGGTGACCTCCGCGATGGGCAGATCGTCGAAGCCGACGGGGGCCGTGACCGCGGGAAAGCCGCTGCCCTTGGGGAAGTGCGTGGCCATGAAACGTGCCTGATGTAGGGCCAGTGGATGGGGCCATGCGCCCACGGACAGCAGCAGGCGTTCGGGCGTCGTGTGCGCCTGTTCGACTGCCGCAGCAAACGCCTTCCATTCGTTGGTGTTCTTGTCCGGCCTGGTCAGCAGGGACGTGGCGACCGCCGCGATCTCTTCCGGCAGTTCACCTGCCAGCAGCTGGTCGGTCCAGCGTTGCTGCTGCTCGGCCTGCTGGCGCTTCTTCTCGATGGCAGCCAGCGCGGCCGCGAGAATGTCCGGCGGAGCGGGGCGGTAGCGGCCCTTGCCGCGCCGGTGAAAATAGGCGGGGGCGCTGTTCAGCGCGAAAATCAGTGCGGCCTTCTCCACCGCACTGGGCGCGTGACCGTAATAATCCTCGGCGAACACGGTGGCCTCGAACTCTTCCTGGGGCGCACATTCCCACAGGAAATCGATCTCGATTTCCTCGGCGGCTGCCTGCGCTTCAGCTAGAAGCTGCGCAGGCTCTGGCGCATCGAACTCGAACAGCACGCTGGCGTTCTTGATCTTGCTCCGTTTGCCCGATTCGGACTCGACCTGCATGGTCGAGTCGGCGCGGGAGAATATTTTTGCGGCTTTGAAAACGCCGCTGTCTTCGTAAAGAACGTGCATGATGTCTGTATCGGGTGCCGCGGTCAGCGGCAGTGTTTAGTGAGGCCGCAGAATGCGATCGAGCACCTCTGGCAGCCACTGTTCAAAATCCGAGATGCCATGGTCGCTGCCTTCCAGCAGACGCAGTTCGCAACCCTCGTACCACGTCACCATTTCTCGCCAGTCCAGCACTTCGTCACCCTTGGCGGCGAGCAGGTAGTAGTTTTCCGGATGCGCGGGGCGCCCGGTGGCCATGTCGGCCAGTTCATCCACATATTCCGGCAGGAAATGGAAGCGTTCTTCGGATTTCCACATGGTGTGTTCGCCCACCTGAGTGGCCAGGTCGCGCGCGGCGTGAACGACGGGGTTGAAAAGCAGCGCGCGGCATTGCCACGCTTCGGCCAGACAGGTGGCGTAATAACCGCCCAGCGAGGAGCCCAGCACCACCAGGTCGCGCTGAGGCTGCATGCCGCGTGCAACTTCCTGCTCGATCAGGCGGGTGGCCAGGGACAGGGCCGCTTGCGGGCTGGCCGGCAACTGCGGGCAACGCCAGTCATCACCGCGGCCGGCGTCGCGGAGGGCCTGCGCCAGCAGGGTGGCCTTGGTCGATTGCGGAGAGGAGCGAAAACCGTGCAGGTAGAGAATCACCGTTCCCCCTTCGCCGCCTCGAGACGGCACAGCAAACGTTGATGGATGCCGCCGAAGCCGCCATTGCTCATCACGAGAATGTGATCGCCGGGCCGGGCGGCGGCGACAATGGCTCCCACCATTTTATCGAGCTCATGCCAGGTCGAAGCGCGATCTCCCAGAGGGGCGAACACCTCGGCCGGGTCCCAGCCCAGCGCGTGCTTGCCGGAGGTCTCGCCGAAGCAGAAGACAAGGTCGGCCGTTTCCAGGGAGCCCGGCAGGCGGGCGGCCATGGCCCCCAGCTTCATGGTGTTGGAGCGAGGTTCGATGACGGCAAGGATCCGCCCTTCCGGACGCTGATGGCGCAAGCCTGCCAGGGTGGTGGCGATGGCGGTGGGGTGATGGGCAAAATCATCATAGACGGTGATGCCGTTGACCGTGCCGCGTACTTCCATACGTCGCTTCACCCCGCGAAAGTGGTTGAGCGCCTCAATGGCCTGAGTCGGCGACACCCCGGCATGCCGGCCGGCCGCGATGGCCGCGAGCGCATTGCGCTGGTTGTGGGCGCCGGAGTGCGGCCATGCCACGGTCCCGACCCGGGTGCCGTGATGCAGCACGTCAAACTGGCCCGCATGAGGGTCACCTTCCGCCTGCCATTCGCCCGCGCCACCGAACCGGATTGTCGGGGCCCAGCACCCGCGCTGGATGACGCGCTGCAGGGCTTCGTCGTCTGCCGGCAGAATGATGCGCCCCTCTGAAGGAATGATGCGCACCAGGTGGTGGAACTGCGTTTCGATGGCCGCGAGGTCGGGGAAAATGTCGGCGTGGTCGTACTCGAGGTTGTTGAGAATGGCCGTGCGCGGCCGATAATGCACGAACTTCGAACGTTTGTCGAAGAAGGCAGTGTCGTATTCATCGGCTTCGATGACGAAATGCGGTCGCCCGGCGTCGAAGCGGGCGGAAATGCCGAAGTCTTCCGCCACCCCGCCGATCAGGAAGTTGGGCGACAACCCGGCGACTTCCAGGATATGCGCCAACATGCTCGAGGTGGTCGTCTTCCCGTGCGTGCCGGCGACCGCCAGCACATGCTGCCCGCGCAAAATGGTCTCGCCCAGCCATTGGGGGCCCGACACATAGGGCAGGCCCTGGTTCAGGATGGCTTCCATCAGCGGGTTGCCGCGCGTGACCACATTGCCCACCACGAACAGATCGGGCTTCAGGGCCAGCTGGTCGGCGTCAAAGCCCTCGATCAGGTCAATGCCCTGGTCTTCGAGCTGTGTGCTCATGGGCGGGTAGACGCCGGCGTCGCAGCCGGTGACGGTGTGGCCGGCAGCACGGGCAATGAGGGCAAGACCCCCCATGAATGTGCCGCAAATGCCGATGATGTGCAGGTGCATGATTTTCCTCCGGGGCTTATTGTAGTGGCACTGAAGTCGACGCCGGCCAGGCCCCGGGACACGGGCCGCACACCCGGCGGAGTCGGTGGGCGGTGCTATGATCAATCCTGGTCCTCTCCATATATAGGCAAACCGTCATGAACCGGCGAGACTTCCTGCGTCACGCGACGCTGGCCTCACTGGCCGCTTCCGGCGCCCTCCCGTTGGCCGCCCTGGCCGACTCCGACCCCACCGCCCGATTTCTGGCAAGTTCGTATCCCGATCTGCAAGGGGCAGAGGTCGCGCTGTCGGGCTATGCGGGCCGGCCCCTGGTCGTGAATTTCTGGGCCACCTGGTGCGCGCCCTGCGTGAAGGAAATGCCCGATCTCGACGCGCTTTCAAAAAAATACGGCGAGATGGCCTTCGTGGGCATCGCCATCGACACCAGGCCGAACGTCGAACGCTTCCTGAAGAAGGTGCAGGTGTCGTATCCGCTCCTGGTGGCGGGCCACGGTGGTATTGAAACCATGAAGCAGCTGGGCAACCGGCATGGCGGCCTGCCCTATACGGTGATCTTTGACGCGCAATCGAGAAAGTCACGAGAGATCCTCGGGCAAGTCGACCCGGCCGATCTCGACAGCTATCTTGCATCGCTCTGAACGCGCGCAATCCGTTGGACTTAATGGACAAACAGGCCTTTTTGGCGTAAAAAGGCGGTCTGTCTTCATGAAATTTCCATAATGGCGCAGCGCATTCTGGTTCTGCACGGCCCCAATCTCAACCTGCTCGGAACACGCGAGCCCGAGGTCTACGGCAAGCTTTCCCTGGCCGACATCAATCAACGTCTCGAACACCTGGCGGCTGAACGGGGTGCCGAGCTGGCCGTCTTCCAGAGCAATCATGAGGGTGCGCTGGTTGACCGAATCCAGGAAGCAGGCCGCGACGGCACGCAGTACATCATCATCAACGCCGCTGCATACACGCATACCAGTGTCGCCATTCGGGATGCGCTGGCCGCTGTCGCCATTCCTTTTGTAGAAGTGCATCTTTCGAATGTCTACAAGCGCGAGGAATTCCGCCACCATTCTTATCTGTCCAGCACGGCCCAGGGGGTGATTGCCGGCCTGGGGGCATTTGGGTACGAGGCAGCTTTGCAGTACGCCCTGACCGCATAGGCAGAGGCGTTTCCTTTTTCAAACATTATGCATGGGCCCTGCAGTCAACTGGCGGGGCCATGTCACGGAAAGTTGGTATGGACCTAAGAAAACTCAAGACACTCATCGATCTGGTTGCCGAGTCCGGTATTGCCGAGCTTGAAATTACCGAGGGCGATGGCAAGGTCAGAATCGTCAAGTTCTCTGAGAAGACTCAGCCCGTGCCTGTACAGGAGCAGGTGGTCCCGGTGGCCATGGCCCCGGCCGCAGCCGCTGCGGCGCCTGCCGCCGCTGCACCGGCCGCACCGGCAGAGCCTGCCGGGCATGTGGTCAAGGCGCCGATGGTCGGCACCTTCTACCGTGCGCCCAACCCGGGTGCCGCCCCCTTCGTGGAAGTCGGCCAGAGCGTCAAGGAAGGCGACGCCCTGTGCATCATCGAGGCCATGAAGCTGCTCAACGAGATCGAAGCCGACAAGGCCGGCGTCATCAAGGAAATTCTCGTCGAGAACGGCGAACCGGTCGAGTACGGTCAACCCCTGTTCGTCATTGGCTGATCCATGTTCGAAAAAATCCTCATTGCCAACCGTGGCGAGATCGCGCTGCGCATTCAGCGGGCTTGTCGCGAGCTGGGTGTCAAGACTGTGGTGGTGCATTCGGAAGCCGACCGTGACGCCAAGTACGTGCGTCTGGCCGATGAGTCCGTCTGCATCGGGCCGGCATCGCCCCGGGACAGCTATCTGAACATGCCGGCCATCATTTCCGCGGCGGAAGTCACGGATTCCGAGGCCATCCACCCGGGTTACGGCTTTCTGGCCGAGAACGCCGACTTCGCTGAACGGGTCGAGAAAAGCGGTTTCGTTTTCATCGGGCCGCGCCCGGAATCCATTCGCATGATGGGTGACAAGGTCAAGGCCAAGCAGGCCATGATTGCGGCCGGCGTGCCCGTGGTGCCCGGTTCCGAAGGCGGCCTGCCCGATAACCCGGCCGAAATCGTGCGTATTGCCCGCGAGATCGGTTACCCGGTCATCGTCAAGGCAGCGGGCGGCGGTGGCGGGCGTGGCATGCGCGTCGTCTACACCGAGGCCGCGCTGCTCAACGCCGTGGCCCTGACCCGCAACGAAGCGCAGGCGGCATTCGACAACCCCGAAGTCTATATGGAGAAGTTCCTCGAGAACCCTCGCCATATCGAGATTCAGGTGCTGGCCGATGGCGGCCGCAATGCCGTGTGGCTGGGCGAGCGCGACTGCTCCATGCAGCGGCGCCACCAGAAGGTCATCGAGGAAGCGCCCGCTCCAGGCATTCCACGTCGCCTGATCGAGCGCATCGGGGAACGCTGTGCCGAAGCCTGCCGCGGCATGCAATATCGTGGCGCCGGCACGTTCGAATTCCTCTACGAGGACGGCGAGTTCTACTTCATCGAGATGAACACCCGCATCCAGGTGGAGCACACCGTCACCGAGATGATCACGGGCATCGACCTCGTGCAACAGCAGATCCGTATCGCCGCGGGCGAGAAATTCACTCTGCGCCAGCGTGACGTGCAGTTCCGTGGTCACGCCATCGAGTGCCGCATCAACGCTGAAGACCCCTTCAAGTTCATTCCGAGCCCCGGTCTCATCACCAACTGGCATGTGCCGGGCGGCCCGGGTGTGCGCATGGACTCCCACGTGTTCTCCGGCTACCGCGTTCCGCCCAACTACGACTCCATGATCGGCAAGCTGATCACCTACGGCGATACGCGGGAACAGGCCATTGCCCGCATGAGCATTGCCTTGTCGGAAATGGTGGTGGAAGGGGTGCACACCAACATTCCCCTGCATCGGGAGCTGATGGTAGATGCCCGCTTCGTCGAGGGCGGCACCTCCATTCACTATCTTGAGCATAAACTGTCGCAAAGGCCCTGAGCGGGCTGGAAAGATGGTGAAAGCCCGGGCGTTCCCCGGGCTTTGTCACGGAACAAAACATGCGTGAACTGGTCCTGAAGTGTCCCCAATCGGAAGCCGAGCTGCTTTCCGATGCGCTACTGGAAGCGGGTGTCCTGGCCGTGTCCGTCGAGGACGCCGACAGCGATACCCAGAATGAGGCCCCGCTGTATGGCGAGCCCGGCCTGGAACCTGAAGTCCAGGCGTGGAACAACAACCGCGTCGTTGCGCTGTTGCCCGATGGCCTGGACCCGGCTCAGGTGCTCGAGCAGGCCGCCGGCCAGACGGGACGGGCACTGGACGATGACTGGTTTCTGCGCGAGGTGCCCGACGAAGACTGGGTGCGTCTGACCCAATCGCAATTTGGCCCCATCCAGGTGGGCGAGCGAATCTGGATCATCCCGAGCTGGCATGCCGGCGATCCGAGCCTGCCCCAGAACACTGCCGACCCGGGCGGTACCGTCCGCATCGAACTGGACCCCGGGCTGGCCTTCGGCACCGGCAGTCATCCCACCACGCATTTGTGTCTGGAATGGCTGGCTGAGTGCCTTCCGTCCGACGCGACCGTGCTGGACTACGGCTGCGGCTCGGGCATTCTGGCCATCGCAGCGGCCATGTTGGGCGCGGCCAGCGTGGACGCCGTCGACATTGACGAACAGGCGGTCGAGGCGACGCGTGATAATGCATTGAACAACCGTGTGCGCATCTACGCCTGCCTGCCCGATGATTTCGGCCCCGGCCAGTATCAGGTGGTGGTGGCCAACATCCTGTCCAACCCCTTGAAGATGCTGGCGCCCATGCTGGCCAACCGGGTGCTGCCGGGGGGCAGTCTGGTGCTTTCCGGCGTGCTGGAAAGGCAGGCGGAAGAAGTGGCGGCGGCCTATGCCCCGTGGTTGAAGATGAATGTCTGGCAGGCCCGCGACGGCTGGGTCTGTCTCCATGGTCGGCGCAGCGCTGATTGAGCACGGGTGAGACCATGGAGCTGACCACACGTTGTCCCGAGTGCGAAACCATCTTTCCGGTTTCCCTGGAGCAGCTTCAGCTTCGCAAGGGCTATATCCGCTGCATCCAGTGCGCGCACATTTTTGACGGTTTCGAGGCTGCGGTGCCAGCTGACGGCCCGCGCTCGGTCGAGCACAGTCTGGGCAAGGGGCCTGCCGCGGCAAGTGAGCTCCCGCCCGCGAGCCCGTACGCGTCCGTTCATCCGGCGCAACCCGCTCAACCCGTCAAGCCGTTTTCCATCGGAGCGGATCGCACGCCGGCTCCCGAACCCGCGCGGCCTTTTTCCATCAGTGCGAGTCGTGCACCGGCACCCGAACCATCGGAATCATTCGAGCCCTTCACCATTTCCGATCGTGGCGAGCGAAGTGAGGCACGGCGCGACGAACCCCAAGTGTGGGTTCGCGACCCGCTCGAATCCACCCGCGACACGGAAGCCGACGACTACCTTTACGTCGAACCGCGTACCACGCGGCGTTCCGACCGCTGTCAGCCCGAGTTCATGGTGGCACCCCGCCGGCGTGCCTGGATGACCCCGATATGGGCCGTGCTTTCCCTCTGCGGCCTGCTGCTGTTGGGGGCCCAGGGTGTATATGTGTACCGTGCGCAGTTGGCCAACACCTTCCCCGAGTTCAGGCCACTTCTGGAACGCGCGTGTGAGCCGCTTCACTGCAGCGTGCCTTACGACCGCAAGATCGAAGCGATCGCCATCACCGGCTCTGCCCTGCGATCCAGTGGCCCGCCGGGTGGCGAAGTTTCGCAGTTGATGCTCGAGGTCACGATGCGCAACAGTTACGACCGCCCGCAAGAGTGGCCCACTCTGGTTCTCGACCTCAAGGATGCCTCCGGCACCGTGGTGGTGCGACGCAACCTGGCGCCAGATGCATGGGTGCCGGCCGATCTGCGCAACGGGCCGTTCGCGGCGGGCAGCGAAGTGCGTGTGCAGCTTCCCGTCTCCGTGCGTGGCCTGCAGGCCAACGGCTACCAGCTGGATAAATTTTTTCCCTGATTCTTGAGATGCGGATATGTCTGAGAAAGTCCTGATTTGTGGTTCCATCGCGTTCGACACCATTGCGGTATTCGAGGGGCACTTCAAGGACCACATCCTGGCGGACGGCATTCAGTCTCTGAGCGTCTCGTTCTTTGTGCCCAGTTTGCGCAAGGAGTACGGGGGCTGCGCAGGCAATATTGCCTACAACCTGCGACTGTTGGGCGGTAATCCGGTGCCGGTGGGCACCGTCGGCAGCGACGCGGCCGATTACCTCGTCTACATGCAGCAGTTGGGCATCGACACCAGCCTGGTGCGGGTGCTGCCCGACATGTATACCCCGCAGTGTTTCATCACGACCGATCTCGACAACAATCAGATTGCGTCCTTCCACCCGGGCGCCATGCTGAAGTCGGCGGAAAACGACATCACCGGGCATGAAGCGGCCTGGGGCATCGTGGCGCCCGACTCCAAGGACGGCATGTTCGCCCATGCCGGTCGCATGCATGCCCAGGGCATTCCCTTCATCTTCGACCTGGGGCAGGCCATGCCCCTGTTCGCCGGCGAGGACATTTTGCGCATGATCGACATGGCGTCGGTTCTTTGTGTCAACGAGTACGAAGCCGGCGTTGTGTGCCAGCGCACGGGCCTGAGCCTGGAACAGCTTTCCGAGCGTGTCGATGGGCTGATCGTCACCCACGGCGCCGACGATTCGGTCGTCTATGAACAGGGTGACAGCAAGCGCGTGCCCGTCGTGGCCGCCGAGGCCGTCGTGGACCCCACCGGCTGCGGCGACGCGCATCGCGCCGGCCTGCTCCATGGGCTGACTCGCGGGTGGAGTCTCGCCGACGCATGTAAACTGGGTAACGTGATGGGCAGCCTCAAAGTGGCTTCCCGCGGGCCGCAAAACCATCGGCCCACGCTTGGCGAGATTGAAGCCATTCTACAAGCCCACTACGGTCTGGCGCTGTAGCGGGAATACTGTTCAGGAGCATCTGATGAAATCAAGCTTTGCATTGAATGGCGGCCATGCGCCCCGGCGCCTGCTGGCCGCTCTGGCTGTGGTGGGTTCCCTGTCCGTGCTGGTGGGCTGTGCGCATCAGAGCGCATCCAGCTCGGTCTACACCTATGGGCAGGCCCAACGCGAACAGATCGTACGGCTGGGAACGGTGGAGTCCGTGCGCCAGGTCGTGATTCAGAATGACCGCACGACCGGTGCGGGCACGCTAGCCGGCGCCGCGCTGGGCGGTGTCGCGGGAAGCGCGATTGGCGGTGGCCGCGGGCAAGTGCTGGCGGCCATCGGCGGCGGGCTGCTGGGCGCCATGGCTGGCGACAGCATCGAGCACCAGATGGGCAAGAAGACCGGTCTGGAAATCACCGTCCGGCTAGACAACGGAGAAACTCGCGTGATCGCGCAAGAAGCGGATGTCGGTTTCAACGTGGGCCAGCGCGTGCGAGTGGTGAGTGGCGGCGGCCCGACCCGCGTCACGCCCATGTAAGTGATGCCCCGCCGGCGCGCAATGCGCCGGCATGCGGGGCGCGCCGGGGCGGGTGGCGGGCAACCGGCCCCACCCGGGGCAGCGGCTTCAAACCCCCAGCAGTGAGAACGACAGCCGCTGCAGCATCATGATGGCCACTTGGGCCACCAGCAGCAGCACCAGTGGCGAAAGGTCCAGGCCACCCAGATTCGGCAGCATGCGGCGGATCGGATCGAGCAGCGGCGCAGTGAGGGTGTTCAGAAGCGGCATGACCGGGGCCATCGGGTTGACCCATGACAATACCGCCTGAATCAGGGTGACCCACAACAAGACATTGAATGCCCATTTGGCCATGGTGATGACCGCTGCGATCAGTGAGCGGACCATGCCTTCTGCCGAGGGCAACCGCCCGGTCAGCAACAGCCACATCAACAACAGGTAAACCAGTGCCGTCAGCCAGCAGGCAACCACACTGGGCCAATCGATGCGATTCGAGGGCTTGATCAAGTTGCGGATGGGCGTGACCAGCCAGTTGGTGACGCGGAGCACGGCCTGGGAATACGGGTTGAACGGGTGCAAGCGGATGGCGTACATCCATGCCCTGACGATGAGTGCGATGCCAAACAATGAGAACAGGACATTGAGCACGAAATACAGGACATCGCTGAACATGATTGCCTACACAGTAAATACAGGAGGCGACATTGTCGCATGAGAGCCCGGGGCCGGAAATGAGTGGCTGGCGCACGCGCCCAAATCATTCACCCCAAAAGCGCAGACGGGAAACCGGCTTTCGGGGTGAACAGAGGTGGCCGAGCGGCGCCGTCTGAAACCGGGCCGGCCTGGCCGGCCTCGGCATCAGGGCCGGTTGCCTGTGGGGAAGGGCCAGGAAGCAGCGGGGTTGCGTGTCTTCTTGGCCGGGGTGGCTTCGGCTGATTTCTTGGCGGCCTTGGCGGCAGCCTTGGTCACACTTTTGGCTGCGGTCGCCTGTGCATCTGCCTTTTTCGCGGATTTGCTGGCGGTGGTATCCGTCATCGAGACTTCCTTCTTGGATGACTTCGCCGCTTTTTTGCCGGCTGGGCTTGCCTTCTTGGCAGCCTTCTTGGGAGCAGCGGCTTTCTTCACGGCGGAAGTCGAAACGGGTTCAGCCGCAGCGGACTTGCTGGCGGCCTTCTTGGCAGCCGATTTTAACGCCGACTTCGCCGCTGTCTTGGCGGCCGTGGTCTTCGCGGTTTTCTTCGCTGCCTTCTTCGCCGCTGTGGCGGGTGCGGTCTGAGCCGGTGCAGACGCCGCGCCCGTTTTCCTGGTCGCTGCCTTCTTCACCGAGGCCTTCTTCGCACTCGATTTTTTCGCGGCCGTTTCTTTGACAGCCGCTTTCTTCGCCGAAGTTTTCTTGGCCGGCGCCTTGTTCGCAGCCACTTTCTTGGCGGCGGTCTTTTTGGCGGCGGTTTTCTTCGCGGGGGTTTCTTTCACTGCGGCTTTCGTTGCGCCGGAAGCCGTCCTGGACGGGGTGGCTGCTTTCTTGCTCGCCTTGGCTGCTTTCGCCGACTTGGCCGCCGGCTCAGGAGCCGGACTCGTCACTTGTGCCTCCTGAGCGCCTGCAGTCTTGGTGCCACGGGATTTCTTTGCTACTTTGGCGGCCTTTTTGGCTGTAGCCATGGTAGTGCTCCTTGAAGTGTGAGTCGGTTTAGAGTCTAACTTATGGCTCAGGCACGTCAAAGCTTTATTCCGCGAAGCGCTTGATATCAGGGGTGTCTGGCGTCTTCCTGTCGTCAAAACGTTGCGTTGGACATCGGCCTCCTCATGAATGTGCGCGACGCAACACGGTGGGAACACGACGCCCCTTTTCAAAGACAGGTCGCAGGCGTGCCATTTCCGTGTTGTAGCGCTGGAGGTTGGCCTCCTTGACCGGCCCGAAACCGCGCAACATGCCGGGCAATTCCGCCAGCGCGAGGGCCGTGGCATGGTTGTCGGCGGTGAGCTGTTCGCAGATGTCGGCGAGCAGGGCCTCGAACTCTCTAAGCACCTGACGCTCCATCCGTCGTTCGCGCTGCCAGCCAAACACGTCAAAAGGCGTGCCTCGCACTCGGCGGCCCTGGGCGAGGATCCGCATCACGGGCTCCAGCCATGGGCCCAACGTGATCTTGCGCGGCCTGCCGGTGTGCGGGTCTTTGCGGGCGAGCAGGGGTGGCGCCATGTGATAGCTCAGGGTGAAGGGACCTTCGAACTGTTCTTCCAGCTGCCTGCGGAAACGCCCGTCCGTGTAAAGCCGGGCGACTTCATATTCATCCTTGATGGCCATGAGACGATACAGGGAGCGTGCGGCTGCGATGGCAAGGCGCGGTGGCCGATCGGGAAACACACGTCGTTCGGCGCTGGACAAACGAGTGATAGTCTGCACATGGCGTTGCGCATAGGCGGAATCCTGATACGCTTCCAGCGCTTTGCGATGGCGTGCCAGAATTTCGCCCAGGGTTTCTGCCGCAAGGTCGTCGTTCCCTGCCGCGTGCAGGGTTTCCTGCAGGGCATCCGGCCGCCAGGCAGACAGGCGGCCAAGCCGAAAGGCGCGCAGGTTAGCGTCCACGGCCACCCCATTGAGCGTGATGGCCTGTTCCAGCGCATCGGCGCTCACGGGGATGGCACCGCGTTGCCAGGCATGACCCAGCATGACCATGTTCGACAGAATTGCGTCGCCCTGGTGCTGCATGGCCAGGCCATGTGCATCAAGCGTGTGCAGGTGTTCGCTGCCCACCCGTTCCTGCAGCAGGGCGATCACCTGCTTTCCATCATGAACGGCTTCGGTGTCCTGGGTGAATTCGGACGGAGGCGCCAGATGTAGATTGAGCACCGTATGCGTGCGTCCTGGGGCAAGCGCCTGCCAGGCCTCCGGCTTCAGCGCAGCCACTCCGTCACAGAGAATGGCCGCATCGGCGCCTTCA
>JAJUFT010000105.1 GCA_029263615.1 Alcaligenaceae bacterium
AGGCGCGCTGGGTGAATTCAACACCTTCGTGTTTCGCATTGCGTTCGCCAGCTTCGCCGCTTATGTCCTTGGCCAGCTGATGGACGTCCAGGTTTTTGACCGCATGCGGCGGAATTACGCCCAGTGGTGGATCGCTCCTGCCGCCTCTTCCGTCTTCGGCCAGGGCCTGGACACCCTCGCCTTTTTCAGCATCGCCTTCTGGCGCAGCACCGACCCCTTTATGGCCGCCAACTGGGGCGAAATCGCCTGGGTCGACTACGTAATCAAACTCACCGTCAGCCTACTGCTCTTTGTCCCCTTATACGGCCTCGCCCTCACCGCCATCGTCCGCCGAATCAATAACCGGGGTCAGACCCCAGTTTTCCAATAACCGGGGTCTGACCCCGGTTTTCGGTCGTAGTTTCCGCAAAGGCTGCTAAGCTTGAAGGGTTGCAGCTTGACTTAGGGGAAGGCCTATGCGGGTGAGTGAAACTTTATCGAAGGCGCGCGAGCGTCTGGTCACTCTGGCCGTGGGGGCGCCGGTCATTGAAGCGGCCCGGCTGCTGAGCGCCCCTGAAACGCATCTGATCGTCGTCTGCGATACCGGCGGCACGATGTCCGGTGTGCTCACGAAGGCGGATATCGTGCGGCAGATCAGCCATTGCACGGGCTGCAGCTGCACGGAAGGCGTGGCCGACATCATGACCCGCGACGTCGTTAAATGCAGCCCGCAAGACGACCTGCGCGATGTCTGGGATGTCATGCGGGCGCGCACACTGAAGCAGATTCCGGTTAGCGACGAGGCATCCCGCCCGCTCGGCGTCCTGTACGCCAACGACGCGCTGCAGTGGCTGCTGAAGGAAGCCGAGCACACCGAAGAACTCCTGCGCGACTACGTCATGGGCGTCGGCTACAGATAGACCGAAACTGGGGTCTGACCCCAGTTGTTACAGTTGTTACGCTTAACTGGGGTCTGACCCCACTTTCCCCGCTTTCCGGTGGCGGAGCCAGCCTGCTACGGTGCAGGCGATGAGGATGAAGCCGAGGTAGCCGAAGAAGGGGTAGACGGTGCCGACGAGTTGGATGAAGCCGGCGAGGCTGCCTAGGAAGGCGAGCAGGCCTGCGATGATGGTGCCTGAGCGGAAGCGGGCGGTGCCGGGTTCGAACAGCCGTGCGGAAAAGGAATACAGGACGCCGACGGCGGTGTTCAAAATCATGCCGAAGATGGCTACGCCCATGATGATTCCCAGCCAGGGTGCCGTCTGCGAGGCCATCAGCAGCATGGGCAGTGGGACCCCCTCGAGCTTATCGACCTGTGCCAGCATCCCGCCGGCGATCAGCAACATAAGCACGGCCAGCAGTGCGCCGCCCAGCACCCCGCCCCATAGCGCCGTTTTGCGGTGAGCGGCCTGGCCGCCCATGATCACCAAAAAGGGCGCGCCCGCCATGATGTTGTAGGACACGTACAGTAGGGCGGCGATAAGCCAGTGAGCCGCCGCACGAGGCTGTTGTGCCGCCGCGGTTTCCAGCGCTTCCAGGCTGGCGTCACGCCCTGCAATCGCAGTGACGGCAACTGAAAGCACCAGGAACATCAGCACCGGGGTGATTGAGCCGATAAAGCTGATCACCTTGCGGATTTCCAGGCATACGATGCCCACGGTCAGGACCGTTACACCGATGCTGCCCCACAGCCGCGGGATACCCGCCAGCTGCTCCAACAGTGCGCCCCCTCCCGCCAGCATGACGACTGTGATGGCAAACATGAAGAAGGTGATCAGTGCGTCCACAAACGTGCCCAGCACTTTGCCGCAGATGGCGTGAATGACATCTTTGTGGGAAGTCGAATGGAAGTGCTGACCCAGCGTAGCCAGCGCCATGGCCAGGAAGATGAAGAAAAGGCTGCTTACCACCACCCCGGTCATGCCCGACATGCCGAAGCTGGTGAAGAACTGCATGATTTCCTGGCCGGATGCGAACCCCGCGCCGACGACCACGCCGACAAACGCCCCTGCGATTCTGATGATTTCTTTCATATTGCTCATGTTGCTCATGTGGCGGTCCTGAAGCGTGCAGGGTCGACGGTGGCGGCTGAGACGCCGTGCTGCAGCAGTGATTGTGGCATGGGTAGCCCATGCAATAGAGTGGCGGCCAATTCCGAGGCGCCGGCCGCAGTCTGTATACCGTAGCCGCCCTGGCCGGCCAACCAGAAGAAGGCCTCGGACTCAGGCTCCCAGCCTATGACGAACTCATCGTCCGGAGCGAAGGAGCGCAGGCCCGCCCAGACGTGGCTGGGGCGCCGGATGTGCAAGGTGGTGGCCTCTTCGATGCGATAGATGCCGGTAGCGATATCCAGCTCTTCTGGCGCGACATCGTGGGGTTGCACCGGGTCGGCATTGGCGGGCGACCCCAGTAACATGCCGGCGTCGGGCTTGAAGTAAAAGCTTTCGTCCACGGCCAGGACAGTGGGCCACTGGCCGATGTCCATGCCCTCCGGCGGGGGAAAAAGAAACGCGGAGCGGCGCCGCGGCTCAATGCCCAGTGGCGCGACCCCGCAGCGTTCCGCCACGGCGTCCGCCCAGGCACCGGCGGCATTCACGATATGCCCGGCCTGCACCGTATGCTGAGTGGAAGTGTGCAGCGTCCACAGCCCCGACGCCCGCTGCGCCCCTTCCAGCCTGCTGTTCAATAGCAACTCAACACCGTGTTCACGCATCCCGCGCAGGAAACCCTGGTGCAGGCCATGCACGTCCATATCACTGGCGATGCTGTCTAGAATGGCCCCTACAAGGGTATCCGGCGCCAGGCAGGGAACCAGATCGAGCGCTTGCTCGGCACTCAGCCGGCTGACTTCCAAGCCCTCGTTCACATAGGCTTGATAGGCGGATTCCAGCAGGCTTTCCTGCCCTTCCTGCGCGATATACAGCACGCTGCGCGGGGTCAGAATAGGGTGTTCGCTGAAGCCGGCCGGCGGATTCATGAAGAATTCCCGGCTGGCGCGGGTCAACGCCCGGGTATGGGGCGTCCCGTAGGTTTCCATGAACATGGCGGCCGAGCGGCCCGTGGCGTGGTAACCCGGTTGAGATTCTTGCTCAAGCACCACCACCGATGCACCGGCAAGCGCGAGGCGGTAGGCGACCGAAGCCCCCGCCATGCCGGCACCGATCACGGCGTAGTCGTAATGAGTTGCAGCAGGCATGCATTGCTCCCGTGATTGTGTGCGTCACGAGAAAGCATAGTGCAGAAGCCGGGTCGGGAACAGCGTAGCCGCGCTCCGCCCAGGCTGCGAATCAACGCCCCGGCTGCGAAATCAATACATGTGCATGCCGCCGTTCACGGCGATATTTGCACCGGTGATGTAGCCCGCGTCTTCGCTGCATAGGAAGGCGACTGTGGCCGCCACTTCCTCGGGCCTGCCCAACCGGCCCATGGGGATCTGCGAAATGATCTGTTTTTCAACGATTTCCGGGTCTACCGCCGCCACCATGGCGGTATCGGCATAACCCGGGGACACCGCGTTGACCGTCACCCCTTTGCGAGCGACTTCCAGTGCCAGGGCCTTGGTGAAACCCTGAATACCGGCCTTGGCCGCGGAATAGTTGGTTTGCCCGAACTGCCCCTTGGTGCCGTTGACCGACGAAATATTCACGATGCGACCCCAGCCACGGGCATTCATGCCTTCCACGAAGTGCTTGGTGACGTTATACATGGAATCGAGGTTGGTGCGCAGCACGGCGTCCCATTTCTCTTTGACCAACTTGCGGAAGGTGCCGTCGCGCGTGATCCCGGCATTATTGACCAGGATGTCGACCTGGTGCCCGTCGGCCTCGATCTGCCGGGCCATGGCCTCGCAGGAGTCGTAATCGGCGACATCCACTTCGTAGACCTTGAACCGGTATCCCGAAGCCGCTTGTTCCTGCAGCCATTGGTCAGCGCCGTCCGTACCGGCCATATGCGTAACAAGTACGGTGTGGCCGGCATCATGCAGTCTGCGTGCCATGGCTTCGCCCAGGCCGCTGGTGCCGCCGGTGATCAGTGCGCAACGTTGAGTCATGGGTTTCCTTTTCGTGTTGTTAGAGGTTGAGGGCCGGTTTAGCGTTCGAGGACATAGCGCCCAGGGGCGGCGTCCAGCACCTTGTAGCCCTTGCGCGCCGCGCCCATGGCCGGCGGTTTGACGGGGTTACCGGAACGCGCTTTGAGCCAGGCAAGCCATTCCGGCCACCACGAGCCTTCATGCAATGGCGCGTCGGCCTGCCATTCTTCGGGCAGTTGAACACCGCCGTTTGCGGCGCGCGTTGCCACCTGGTAACGACGCCGCGAATTTTCCGGTGGGTTGACGATGCCGGCATTGTGGCCGCCACTGGTGAGTACGAACGTGATTTCTGCCGGGCTCAGGCTGTGCAGCTTATACACAGAGCGCCAGGGTGCCACGTGATCGGTCACGGTTCCCACGCAGAAGACCGGCTGCATCAGGTTCAGCAGCGTAACGGGGCGCCCGTTCACCGGATAGCGGCTGGAAGCCAGTTCATTGTTCAGGAACAGGCGGCGCAGATATTCGGCGTGCATGCGGGCGGGCATGCGCGTGGCGTCTGCGTTCCAAGCCATCAGGTCGAACATCTCGCGGCGTTCGCCCATGAGGTATTCCTGCACCATCTTCGACCACAGCAAGTCGTAAGAACGCAGCATCTGGAAGGCGCCCGCCATCTGATCGGCGCGCAGGTAACCGGACTGTGCCATCTCGGCTTCCAGCATGCTTACCTGGCTGTCATCGATGAAGAGGCTGATTTCGCCCGGTTCGGTGAAGTCGGTCTGGGCGCCCAGGAGCGTGAGCGAGGCCAGACGATCGGCTTGCCCGTCGCGCACCAACGCCGCCGCGCCGATGGCCAGCAGCGTGCCGCCCAGGCAGTAGCCGGTGGCGTGCACCGGGCGCCCCGCAACGATGGCCTGTACGGCGTCGAGGGCCGCGTTAAAACCGTGTTCCAGGTAATCGTCCATACCCAGATCCCGCTCTTCCGGACCCGGATTTTTCCAGGAAATGCAGAACACGGTGTGGCCGTTTTCCACCAGATAGCGCACCAGCGAGTTATGCGGGGAGAGGTCCAGGATGTAGTACTTCATGATCCAGGCGGGCACCAGCAGTATGGGCTCTGGATGCACCTTGTCCGTCTGCGGTGTGTACTGGATCAGTTCCATGACCGGGGTGCGCAACACCACCTTGCCCGGCGTCACGGCAACGTCGCGTCCGACCTGGAAGGCTTCGGTGCCGGGTTGGGGCAGGCCTTTACGCAGGTGGCGCAGGTCTTCCAGGAAGTTTTGCATGCCGCGCACGAGATTGGCCCCGCGCTGTTCCACCGTCAGTTTGCCGGCAATCGGATTGGTGAGCAGCTGGTTGGCCGGTGAGAGCAGGTCGGTCAGCTGGCGGAAGATGAAGTTGACCTCGTTCGCGTGATGCGGGCTGACCCCGCGCACGTCGCGGGTTGCCGCGTCCCACCAGCGCTGGTTCATCAGGAAGGCCTGCTGCATCACGCTGTAGGGGAATTGCTGCCAGAGCGGGTCTTTGAAGCGCCGGTCGGGCAGAGGCGGTGCCGGCATTTCGCTATCGGCGGACAACGCCCGGCGGCTGGTTGCCACCATGCTTTCGCGGGCATAGTTGCCCAGTGCGTTGGCCTGCTCCATGGCAAGCTGCGTGAGTTCCGTGAGTTTGCCGGGTGATGTGGCCAGATGCGAAGCCCAGTCCAGCCAGGCCAGGGCGATGGATTGCGGTGACACTGAGCCGGTCAGGCGGGCCAGCATGGCTTGGGCCTGTATATCCAGCTCTGCGGTAGGACGCTTGGCGTCGTCGGATTTCTGCATGAATTCCTCCGGCCCCGCGTGCCGTCCTCAGAGGCCGCGCAGGGGCATGATGAAACTTATTGTATCGGGAAAAGCCGCTGATTGCTGCATTGCAATAACGGTGCCGGAGTGCCCGGCACCATGATGCGGCGGAAGGTGCAGGCTTCAGGCAGCGTGCTGTCGCACGATGCTGCCCAACCAGCCCAGTAGCGTGTAAACGAGAATGGTGGTGCCGATGGCGCCGGCCAGAAACACACCGGCGATGAGGATCCAGTCGGCGGGGCCCACGGCGTCGGTATAGCCGGAGGCCGAGACCTTAGCCATGATAACAAGCGACATTACGCCGCCGAAAAGACCCACTGCCTGCGACCACATCAGCCGCCGGGCCAGCAGCTTACGCTCGCGTATCAGCAGCGCCAGAAACGCCACGGTGCCGACCAGCACAACAGCCAGCAGCAACCATAGCAGGGGCCCCAGCATCTCCTGGAAGACGGCAATCAGAATAAGAGGGTCGAGTTCTTTCATAGACAGCTTCCTTTGCCTGGGTTAGGCGCGGCCGCGCAGCATGCTGATATAGGTGGGTTTGAGCGCCATGGTCTTCATGACCCAGCTGACCCAGAGTTC
>JAJUFT010000053.1 GCA_029263615.1 Alcaligenaceae bacterium
ACTGAATCAGTTGACCCGTTCTATGGCCGTGCAATACGCAGCGCGCGGTATACGAGTCAATGCCGTACTGCCCGGTGTAATTGATACACCACTGATTTATCGGCAGATTTCCGGTCAATTTCAGGACGTGGAAGAAATGCGTGCGAAACGGCATGCGGCATCACCGATGGGTCGAATGGGCGACGCTTGGGATGTGGCTCATGCTGCACTTTTTCTGGCTTCCGACGAAGCCAAATACATCACCGGCGTGTGTTTACCGGTAGACGGCGGAAAGAGCTGCGCCGGCCGCTGACTATTTTCTAGCGAGCCGCTCTTCCGCATATCGCATGGCGTCTTCCGTGAATCGGCTGACTGCCGGCTCATACTGCGGGCTACGCACCGACCCCGAATGCGAGGCGCCTTCTATCTTCACCAAACGGCGCAGCTCCTTCGGGACGCTGGTGGCCGCAGCATAAAGCTCGTCACTCATGGTGTGCGGCACCACGCGGTCGGCGGTGCCATGCAGAATGAGCAGCGGCGTGGTGATGGAGGCGAGTTTGCGGCGCGAGGCAAAGCGTTGGGTGACGAGCAGGCCGGCTCCGGGGATGTCGCCCCAACTTAGCGTGCCCATCATGTCGCGGATGCTGGTGAAGCTGGATTCGATGACGATGCCGGCCACCGAGACATCATTCGCCCGCGCGGCGAGGTCGATGGCGATCGCGCCGCCCAGGCTGTGGCCGTATAGGAAGCGGCGTGCGGGGTCGGGCTGGCGGCGGGCCAGTTCGTGCAGGGCCTCGACGGCGTCCTCGTAGGCCGTCTTTTCTGACGGCAAGAGCTGGGTGGAATCGCCGAAGCCGCGGTAATCAATGGCCAGGACGGAAAAGCCCATGTCCATCCAGCGCTCCATGCGAAACACGCTGCCGTGCAGGTTCCAGCGCGAGCCATGCAGATACAGTACGGTGGGCGCTTTGGGGTCGGGGTGCTGCCAATACCAGGTTCTTACGAGGTGGCCGTTCGGCAGGGTGAGATCGAAGATTTCCGTGCCCTGCGGCGCCTCGCGCCACCAGCGCTGGCTTTCTTCCACTGAAAATATGCGCTGACGCTGCCATTCGTCCAGCTGGCTGTAGCCATAGCCCGACGCACCGGCGATACCAATGAGGCCGGCGGCAAAAAGGTGGCGCGAAAGACGGAGTATGCGCTTGGGCAGCATGGAAAAAGCATATCATCGTGGGTGCGGCCCTTCCATCTGACAACGGTAAGGAAAGCCGACACGCTTGAGGCTTATTCCGACGCAACAGCCATGACCACGCAAAGCAAGAAAAAACGTATTACCAAAACGGACGCTGAGGCCCGCAAGAAGAAGGGTCTGGGGCTTTCGCCCTGGCCATTTATCTGGTGCGCGGCGGCGGTGCTGCTGTATGTCTTCCATCCACAAATTCATGCGCTTTTTCCGGGCATGGAGCTCAGCAATCTGGAAGATGTAGCGGCAATTGCCATCTTTTATTCATTTGGCTGGCTGCTGGCGCGTACCTTCCGTGCCTTCGTCACTCGTAAGAGCCGGGCAAAAGGTCGTCGCCGGGTGCCACGGCTGCTGACCGAGCTGGTGTCGGTCACGCTGTTCACGATCGCAACGATACTGGCGATCGGCCTGTTGATCGGGCGTTCATCGGGTGGGCTGCTGGCAAGTTCGGGCCTGATCATCGCGATACTGGGTTTTGCGATTCGCAATGTGCTGGCTGACGTGCTGTCGGGCATTGCGCTGGGGCTGGAGGCGCCTTTCCGGATCGGTGACTGGGTGGAGTTTGATTCGGTGACGACGGGCAGAGTGACAGAGATTGGCTGGCGCACGACGCGGATTCTGACGGCGGACGACACGTATATGATTCTGCCGAACAGCCAGATTTCGCGGCAGATGCTGACCAACTACAGTGCGCCGCGCAAGCACTATCAGGCCAGTGTGCAGATCACATTGCGCCACACCGTGCCGGCTTCGAAAGCGAAAGTGTTGCTGGAGGAAGCGGCGGAACTGGCGCAGCAGAACCCGGGTATGGTGGAAACGCAGAAATCCATTGTGCGGGCCTCTTCGTACAGCGTGGAAGGGATCACCTACACGATCAAATACTGGGTGTCGAACTACGCCTTCGACCTGGAGTGCCGCGACGCCATGCTGGCCGCGATAGACAGCACCCTGCGCGAACATGGCGCCCTGCCCCGCACCGAACCCGTCAGGCTGATGCTGGGCGAGGACAAAATCGTGCGTAGCGTGAGCAAGGAAGTCAATCCCTGAGCAGCGTCACCAGCGAGCTGAGCACCAGACGGCCTTCGTCGGTGTGGATGTCGCAGGCCACCTGAGCCAGCCCGCGCCCCACGCGCAGAACACGGCTCTGCGCGCGCAGGTATTTACCGATGCCGGGGCGAATGAAATTCGCGGCTATGTCCAGCACGCGCCACCCCGGCCCCGGGGCCGCCAGACTGGTACTCATCGCCAGCCCCATCAAAATCCCCCCTTGCGTATGCCCCACCCGATTTCCCACATGCATCCCACAGGGCAGCTCGGCCACCGCGGAAACTGGGGTCAGACCCCGGTTATTAACTGAAACTGGGGTCTGACCCCAGTTTTCTAGGCCCCAGAATTGGTGGAGGAAGTGGGTGGTGGTGGTTTGGGAGGCTTGGTGGGCGCGGGCCAGGACTTGGTGTTCGGCTTCGGTGAGTTCGTGCAGCGCCAGGGGTTCGATTTGGCTGAAGTCGCGCACGCCGGGCATGGGGTGGGCGGCGGTGCCGGCGCGGTTTTCCAAGACGGCGAAGTTGGCGTTGCCGGTGCATACGACGGCGTCGCCGGAGGTGACGGATACGGTGCTGCCGCCGACAGTCATGGCGTCTTGTTGGGAGAGTAAGCCGCAGCGGCTGACGGCGCGGAGCTGTTCGGGTGCCGGTACGCCGGAGAAGCTCAAGCTGGCGCTGATGGTGGCCAGTCGCAGGTCGGCGCCGACGCGGCCACGTACGGCGGCGGCCAATGCGATGTCGGCGAATACGGCCAGGGCGACGGTGAGGGGGCGACCCTTGTCGTCGACATTGGTGCCCGGCTCCATGCCCATCACGGCCTGTTCCGGCGTGACGGACTCAAAGCCCATGCCGAGATAATGCGCGGGATAGCTCCAGCCCGGTGTGCGGTTTAACCGCAGGGCTTTGAGAACGTGGTCGGCTTCGGGGAAATCGGTGACTGCTTGGCTTGTGTGATGCGTGGAAGAGGTCATTCAATCTTGCGGCTGTGAAGCCTTTCCGATGGTGTTTGAAGTTTGTAGTACTGCGCGGGATGATACATGCAAACTTAAACGCTGCATGTGTGCATGGGTGCCGGTAAACTTCAGCCCCATGCTTTCCCACTGTACGCTACACGCCCTGCCCTATCAGGCCGACCCGGCCTATTACTTCGGCCGCATCCACAGGCAGCCGGGCGCCGTGCTGCTGGACAGTGGGCGGCCCGTGGCGGATCGGGGGCGCTTCGACATCCTGAGCGCCTGGCCGCTGATGGCATTAGCGCCGGGCGACGGGGAATCGGGCCGGGTCTTCTTCGAGCGGCTGCGAGCCGGCCTGCGCAGCCTGGGCCCGGCGAGCATCGAGGCGGGCACCGAGCTGCCCTTTGCGGGCGGCCTGCTGGGCTATCTCGGCTACGACTTTGGTCGTCGTCTGGAAGCCCCGAAGAGCGGCGATGCGAAAGACGACCTGAAGCTGCCCGATGCGCAGTTGGGGCTTTATGACTGGGCGTTGATCAGCGACCATCAGCGTTGCAGCAGCTATCTGGTTTTCCATCCCACCTGTCCGGATTTGAAGCGCCGGCAGATAGTGGCGCTTTTTGAGGCGGAATCCTCCGCCGAAGACGATGCCTTCACCCTGCTCGCGGACTTCCAGCCCAGCATCAGCCGGGATACCTACCGGCAGGCCATTGAGCGCATCCACGACTACATTTTGGCGGGCGACTGTTACCAGGTGAATTACACGCAGCGCTTTCAGGCGCCCTATCGTGGCGACCCGTGGCAGGCGTACCAGACGCTGCGGGGCGTCTGCGCAACCCCGTTTGCGGGCTATATGAGTCTGGGCGGCGATAACGGCGTTATCAGCTTGTCGCCTGAGCGATTTCTGCGCTTGAAGGACGGCCGCGTCGAGGCGCGCCCGATCAAGGGCACCCGGCCCCGCGGCAAGGATGCGGAGACTGACCGGAAACTGGCCGAGGAACTGTGCGCCAGCACCAAGGACCGCGCCGAGAACTTGATGATCGTCGACCTGCTGCGTAATGACATCGGCCGCTCCAGCCGCATCGGCTCGGTCTGCGTGCCCGAGCTGTTCAGCCTGGAGAGCTACCCCAACGTGCATCACCTGGTGAGCAGCGTGGAGGCCGATCTGGCGCCGGGGCTGGACGCCTTCGACCTGCTGGCGGGCAGCTTCCCGGGCGGCTCCATTACCGGCGCGCCCAAGATACGCGCTATGCAGATCATCGACGAGCTGGAACCGTACCGGCGCAGCCTGTATTGCGGCTCACTTCTGTATGTCGATGTGCGCGGCAACATGGACAGTTCCATCACGATACGCAGTATGTTGGCGCGCGACGGACGCATCAGCTGCTGGGGCGGCGGCGGTATCGTGATGGACTCGGATTGGGAAGCGGAATATCAGGAATCGCTGGACAAAGTATCTGTGCTGCTGCGGGCGCTGCAGCAAGGCTAACGCTGCCACACCCCGCTTTTGCCGCCTTCCTTGCGTACCAAACACACCGTTTCGATGACCATGCCTTTGTCGATCGCCTTGAGCATGTCGTAGATAGTGAGCAGGCCGACCGAGGCGGCGGTAAGCGCTTCCATCTCCACACCGGTTTTGCCGACGGTTTCTGCGCAGACTTCGATGGTGACGCGGGGCAGTTCCGCATCCAGCTTGAAGTCCACACTGACGTGGGTGAGCGGCAGGGGGTGACACAAAGGGATGAGCGAAGACGTCTGCTTGGCGCCCTGAATGGCGGCAATGCGCGCCACACCCAGCACATCGCCCTTGGGGCTGGCGTCGTTCGGATTCTGCAGTGCGTCGAAGGCGGCGCGGGACAGTTGGATACTACCCTGTGCAATGGCTCTACGATGTGTAGCCGCTTTTCTTCCGACATCGACCATCCAGGCCTGCCCGCGAGCGTCGAAATGCGTCAGCTGATCGTCGGACGCCTTGACGTCGGGCTTCTTATCATCGCTCATTGGTGCCCCTTATTAGTACTTAGAAGCGGTCCGCAATCGGATAGACCGCCAACTCCACGCCCTCTTCGACCTGCATGCGCGGCGGAATCTCTGCCAGTGCGGTGGCGAAGGCGGCGCCGCTCAACATGTTCGACCCCTGTTGCTGGACGGGCTTCACGACCAGGCCATCGGGCCCGGGCTGCAGCATGACGCGCAAGAATTCACGACGTGAATCGACTTTGCTGCGCGAGAAGCCGGCGCGTGCGGGCAGTTGCCAGGGCCGCGCCTGTTCGGGCAGCAGGCCCGCCAGCCGCTGGAGCGCGGGCAGCGCCAGTTGGCGGAAGGTGACCAGGCTGGACACGGGATTGCCGGGCAGCATGAACACGCGGCAGCCGCCGATGCGGCCCCAGGTGAAGGGCTTGCCGGGTTTGATCAGCAGCCGCCACTGCGTGAGTTCGCCCACCTGCTCCAGCGCATTCTTGAGATGGTCTTCTTCGCCCACGGACACCCCGCCCGAGCAGATAATGGCGTCGGACCCACGGGCGGCGCGCTCCAGGGCCTCACGGGTGGGTTGCAGCTGGTCGGGCAGAATGCCGCCGTCTATCACCACGAAGCCCTCGGCCCGCAGCATGGCGGTGAGCATCTGGCGGTTGCTGTCGTAGATCTGGCCCGGCTGCAGCGGCTTGCCGGGTTCCACCAGCTCGTTGCCGCTGGAAAACACCGTGACTCGCACCTGCGGCACGCAGGGCGCCTCGGTATACCCCTGAACGGACAGCAAGCCGAGGGTGGCCGGGGTGATGCGCTGATGGCGGGCCAGCAACGTATTTCCCTTGCGAAGCTCTTCGGCCTGGCGGCGGATATTCAGGCCTTCCTCAATGGGGTCGCGGCCGAGTTCCGGGCTGCGGGAAATCACCTTGTTGTCGGTATCGACGAGCACCCGCTCCTGCATCAGTACCGCCGTGGTGCCCGCGGGGATCGGCGCGCCGGTGAAAATGCGCGCGGCCTGGCCTGGCTGCAGTGTGCCATCGGCCGCGTCGCCCGCCGCGATGCGCTGCACCACCTGCCAGCTTTCGCACTCGTTGCCGTTGATGGCATAGCCGTCCATGGCGCTGTTGTCGAAGGCAGGCACGTCGTACTGCACCATGACATCGCGCGCCAGCACACGCCCATCGAGCTGCATCAGCGGCACCGCCTCTTCGCCATCAAGCGGCCGGTGCGTCTCCAGCAAAGTATTCAGCGCAACGTGGTAATCAAGCAGATCGGACATATGTAAAAAGTGGGGTCAGACCCCGGTTACCTGAAAAGTGGGGTCAGACCCCAGTTTCAGTGTTTGGAGGTCGTTGATGTTGGTGAAGGGGTGGGGGTCTTGGAAGTGGACGGTGGTGGAGGGGTGGCGTTGCAGCCAGCTGCGCAGGCGCAGGTCGGTTTGGTCGCGCAGGATGGGGAGCAGGCTGAGCAGCATGCCGGGGCGGCATAGGAAGATGCCGTGGTGATCGTGGCCGTCGGTGGCGGCGATGGCGCAGGCGATGTCCGGGTCGGCTAAGGCCTGTGCCAGCTGTTGCACCAGGTCGGCGGGCAGCAGGGGGACGTCGCAGGGCACGACCAGCAGGGCATCCAACCCGGCGGGGAACTGCGGCAGTGCGCTGGCGATACCGGCGAGCGGCCCCTGGCCGACATAGGCGGGGTCGTCTGCAAACACGGGCACGCCCAGCGCTTCGTACTGTTCGATGTCGTGGTTGGCGCTGATGGCCAGATACGCGACTTGCGGCCGCAAGGTATCTGCCACGTGCTCAACCAGCGCTTTACCCCGAAAAAGCTGCAGGCCTTTGTTGCGATACCCCATGCGCCGACCCTGGCCGCCGGCAAGAATCAGCGCGCCCACCCGCTGTGGCGCTGCAGCAGCCGGTAAAGAATTTTGCCCACCCGACGCCCAACGGTCGGCCGCGTGTTGATCGCTGACCTTGGCCTCGACCCAGTGTTCGGTGCCGTCTGCAAAGCATTCCTGCTTCCAGAATGGCGCCTGGGTCTTGAGGTAATCCATAATGAAAATGTTGGCCTCGAAGGCGTCTTTGCGATGCGAGCTGGCCGTTTCCACCACGACGATGTCGTCGCCCACCGGGATACGGCCGACTCGATGAATGACCACCGCTTTCTGCAGCGCCCAACGCTCCCTGGCCAGCCCGATGATGCGTTCGATTTCGGCCTCGGTGACGCTGGGGAAGTGCTCCAGGAACAGGTGCGACACCGGCGCATGGCGCGCGTCGTTGCGGGCGGTGCCCACAAAGCGCACCTTAGCGCCGCAGTCTTCCCGGGCAGGGCCGCTCAGGTCGGCGAAATCAATAGGCGCCTGCTGAATGCGAACGCTGAACATGCCATCAGCCACCAGTGACCGGTGGCAGGATAGCGACTTCGTCGCCCGCCTTGACCGCCGCGGCACCATTGAGCAATTGCTGGTTGAGCGCCAGCTTGAAGACGCGCCCCGGGCGCAGAGCCTCTTCCCAATCGGGGCCACGCGCACGCAGCTGCTGGAGCAGGTCGTCTGTACTACCGCCCGACCACGCCAGCTGCTCGCTACCCGTGGGTTGCAGCGTTTTCAGGGAACCGAAATATGTGATGGTGATCATATGCGGAAAACCAAGTGCATCTGCCGCCCTGAGACAGCCGGGCCATGTGTATCGCCCAGTATATCAACCCTGTTGAACACCCTGTGAAACCGTAAGCACCGGTGATAATAGTGGTGTAGTATTGGAATCAGCAGTCCCGGTGCTCGCCCCACCGGCAGCCTCATCTTCGCAGCCAGGGTCACCGCCTATGTCCACGTCGGTCACACACACTACCAGCAAGTCGTCAGGGGGTGCCGTGCCTGTGTCCGGCGAATCGAAAGCCCTCATCGACAGCTTCAACCGCCGTATTGATTACCTGCGGGTCTCAGTCACCGACCGCTGCGACCTGCGCTGCCAGTATTGTCTGCCCGAAGGCTTCAAAGATTTTGAAGAGCCCGCAAACTGGATGACCCACCCTGAAATGGCACGAATCATCGGCTTATTCGTGGGCCTGGGTGTGCAGAAGATCCGGCTCACCGGCGGCGAACCGCTCACCCGCCGTGGCGTCAGCGAACTGGCGGCCATGGTGTCGGCTCTGCCCGGGGTCACCGACCTTGCCATGTCCACCAACGGCACGCGGCTGGCCAGGCACGCGGCCGATCTGCGCCAGGCCGGCGTGCGCCGCCTGAATGTCAGCCTCGATACCCTGGACGCCGCCACCTTCAAGGAAATCACCCGCCGCGATTGCCTGCCGGATGTGCTGGAAGGGCTGGACACCGCGCATAAGGTGGGCTTCGATTCCATCAAGATCAATTGCGTGGTGCACCACAAGACGCACGAGGAAGACGTCGCCCGGCTGCTGGACTTCACCATGGAAAAGGGCTTCATTCTGCGGCTCATCGAAACCATGCCCATGGGTGCAAGCGGGCGGCAGTACAAACACGTCGACCTCAACGAGATGGGCGGCCGCCTGGCCACCCGTTACGGGCTGGTGCCTACCGTGGAATACCGCGGGCCGGGGCCGGCACGTTACTGGGTCACGCACGACAACATCCCCGCGCTGGGCCTGATCACCCCCATGTCGCAGCACTTCTGCGCGACCTGCAACCGGGTGCGCCTGAGCGTGGATGGCACGTTATACCTGTGTCTGGGTCAGGAAAACAGTGTGGCGTTGGGCCCTGCGCTGCGCGCCGGCGCCTCAGATGCCGAACTGCGCAACCTCATTCTGGCCGGCATCGCGGCCAAGCCGGAGCGCCACGAATTCACCACAGCGCCGGAACGCATTATTCGCGTCATGGCCAAGACCGGCGGTTAAGCCTGGCCGGCGCGATGTCAGCGGTTTCTTCGTTTCGTGTATTCGGCATTGCCGGTCGCTCGGGTAACGGCAAGACCACCCTTATCGAAGCCATGCTACCGGAACTGGCCGCGCTCGGCCTGCGCGTGAATGTGATCAAGCACAGCCATCACGACTTAATGCTGGAGCCCGCGCACAAAGACAGTGCGCGATTCCGGCAGGCCGGTGCGCACGAAGTGATGGTGGCTTCACCCTACCGCTTTGCCATCATGCACGAACTGCGCGAGCAGCCGGAACCGTCCCTGGCGGAACAGCTGGCCCGCCTGGCGCCCGCCGATCTGACCCTGGTGGAAGGCTTCAAGCGCGAAGCGATCCCGCGCCTGGAGGTCTACCGGCCCGATGCCGGAACCGACCCGCTGCATACCGAAGCGGGCAGCGGCTTTGTGGCGGTGGCGGCTCCCGAAGACGCACTGCTGGAAACCCCTCTGCCGCATCTGCCGCTGAACGACCCAAAGGCCGTCGCAGCGTTTATTTGCGATTATCTGGGGTTGCGCCCTAAGCGTTGAAGCGGTCAGGCCGAACACAATTGCACCCTGCCACGGGGTGTGTCCAGTCTGATGCTCAGATGCGGTTCCGCTGCTTCCGCCAGCGGCAGATCAAAACCAATCTCATGCCACAGGGCGCGTATGCGTTCAGGCTCCGGGTGACCGGCATGGCAATCCACCAGCGTGCAGGCGGCGGACGGCAGCGTCTGCGACGGATGTGGGGTCAGACCCCAGTCTATGAACAGGGGGGCGAAAATGCCGAACTCATTGCGCGCTGCGGGCATCAGCAAATGCCAGCGCAGGATGTCCCCGGAAGGGGTTTCGCGGCTCAAGGGACGCACCACGGCGGGTACACCGGCACGCTGATAGGCGTCTACGATTTGGGGAAAGCGCTCCAGGCTGCCCAGGGCAATCACCCGATGCAGGACGGGATCTTCTATCTGCTCGATGGCTTCGCGCAAGTCGCTGGTGGCGTTCAGCGCCGGATCCGGTGCGATCAGCTCTAGATAGACGTCGGTGGTGGTGGCAATCAGCTTGTTGCGCGTTCCCAGATCGGGATGGCTGCCCCCTGTGGCGAGCGGCAGGCCGGTGATCGTGATGAAGTATTCACTGAGGCGATCCAGATCGTTGGCCGCAATCATGAAATGGTCGATATTGTGCATAGAGCACCCCGATCGCTGTTGACCAGCCATGTTGTACCATCGGTCGAGTGCGCTTGGCACGCTTTGGGCGATTACCGTCGGGAGAACGTAACAAGAATGAAGACGCATGAAGTGAAGGTCGCGGTGGCCGGCCTGGGGGCCGTGGGATGGCCGGTGGCACAGGCGCTGGATGCGGGTCGCATTCCCGGCTGCCGACTGAGCGCGGTGGCGGTGCGCGATGCGAGCGCTGCACAGCCCCGACTGGATCAATTGAAGAACACGGTTTCCGTACTGCCGCTGGATCGTTTGCACGAAGCCGCCGATGTGGTGGTGGAATGCCTGCCGCCCAGCCAACTACTGAACGTGGCGGCACCGACTCTGGCCGCGGGCAAGACGGTGGTGGTGCTTTCGGTGGGGGCCTTGCTAAGCCATCCCGATCTGATGGCCCCTTCCACGGCCGGGCCGGGGCGCATTCTGGTGCCGACCGGCGCGGCGTTGGGTCTGGATGCGATCGCGGCTGCCGCCGAAGGCGAAATTCAATCAGTGAAGCTGACAACACGCAAGCCGCCGGCCGGCTTCAAAGGCGCACCATTAGTAGAGCAGCGCGGCATAGACCTGGACAATCTCAGCGCGCCGTTAAAGCTCTTTGAAGGCAGCGCCCGTGACGCGGCCAGGGATTTCCCGTCGAATCTGAATGTCGCCGTGGCCCTGTCGCTGGCCGGCATCGGGCCGGACAGGACCACGCTGGAAGTCTGGGCCGACCCTGGCGTGACCCGGAACACGCACAGCGTGGAAGTGGTGTCGGATTCGGCGATATTGACCATGCAGATCGAAAACCTGCCGTCCGAGAACCCGAAAACCAGCCGCATCACGGCATTGAGCGTACTGGCGCTACTACGCAAACTTGCAGCACCCCTGAAAGTGGGAACCTGATGCCCTGAAGACAGGCGCATGTGTCGGCCTGCCGCGGGAGGGTTGGAACGATATGAACGAACCCATGACGACCCTGCGACTCGAAGCCCTTTTGCGTGAGATTCCGCGCCGCTACCGCTTGCCCGCGTTACCCGCATTGCCCGGGTCGCCTTCCACCTCGCTGGCTGTCATTATCGAAACCGCGCGCCGCGCATTGGAAGCCGGCAAGCCACCCGACCCGGCCCTCGAACCGCGCTTCATCGAGGCGATGGTGGCGCTGATTCATGAGGCCATGCAGCCAAACGCGGGTGACCCGGCCTTCCAGGCCATGGTGCTCAGGCACCACTCGGCGCCGGTGCGGGAATACCTGGAGCTGAGCGCTCAACAGCATCGCGACCGGCGACGCATCCATAACCTGGTGAACGCGGTCGCCCACCCTGGCAAGTTGCGGCGCGTGGCCGCTGGAGCGATGCGCGATACCCTGGAACGCCTGCAGCAAGCCGCCACGCACTCACATTGGGCGGCCATGCTGGCCGCCGCAGAGTTGCTGGAAACCATGCCGGATATTCAGTCCCACCCGGGCCCGGCCGACATGCTGACACAGTTAAGGGAAGAACCCGCCTTGCAGCGTCTGCGCCGACTGGAGGGCCTTCTAGAGCACCCTGAAATTCAGCAATACCAACATCTGCTCAAGCTGCAAGGCCCGGCCGCCAACAGCCACGCCGCAGCCACGGAAGGTGCCGCCGCGCGGCAACGCGGCATGGATGTAGAGACATTGGCTAAGCAAGCACTGCAAGCTTTGGCGGATCGTCTGAACCGTAGCGACTCCCTGGCCGGCGCCCTGCCCTACCGCGTCGTTACCGCCATGTATGTGCCGGCCGCCTTCCCTAACCGGCAGGAAGGCGCCAAAACGGAATGGGATGCCGTGCTGCTGCGCAAGGCTCCTGAGCCTGCGGGAGGCAGCGCTGCCGCTTCATGGGATGTATGCCTGTTGGTAGAAGCCAAGGCCTCTGCCGATGCCGCCGGCACGGATTTCATACGCTTGCTGCGCGGGCTGCGTTTGCTGGCTCAGGCGCAAGCCGACCAGGTTTACTTATTTAAGACGCGCGAAGGGGTGATGCCCCTGCGGGGTGCATCGCTGCAAGCCCTGCCCACAGAGGCCGACCCGCTGCATGACTGGGTGCTTTACTGCAGCACGGACTCCCCCGACAAAGAACCGCGTCTGCTAAATGCCGCCGCCCGGATGCAACTGCTGAGCGCGCCACAGTGCTTGGAGTTCGCCGGCGCCCTGGCCGCAAGCGGTCATGCCGATACCCGGATTCTTACACCACTCTGGCCTGAGCTATTGAGTGCGCCGGCTTGGCAGGCTGTATTGCATCAATACCCGGCTCAACGACTGGCCCGCGAGTTGATGGTGCATGTGGACGATTTACGCCAGGCCGGAATATCCTGATGCCCATGCCCTTTTCCCTACTTCCAAGCCTATTCCTCTTACCTGTGAGGCGACAAACCGATGCATAAATATCAGAATTTCATCAATGGGCAGTATGTGGATCCCCTGAGTGGGCAGTGGATGGAGACCACCGATCCCTATCGCGGCGAGCCCTGGGCACAGGTGCCGCGCAGTGGCGCAGAAGACGTCGATAAAGCCGTGCAGGCGGCGCAACGCGCAATGAGCAGCGGGCCTTGGGCGGAAATGACGGCCAGCGCGCGCGGGCGACTGATGCACAAACTGGCCGACCTGGTGGAAGCCAATGTGGACAGGCTTGCCGAATTGGAAGTCAGAGACAACGGCAAGCTGCTGAGCGAAATGCGCGCCCAGCTGGCCTACCACCCCCAGTGGTGGCGTTATTACGGGGGATTAGCCGATAAGATCGAAGGGGGTGTCGTTCCCATCGACAAGAAAGACATTTTTGCCTTCACCCGTAAAGAGCCTGTGGGTGTGGTGGGCGTGTTGACCGCCTGGAACTCGCCGCTGCTCTTCATCGCCTGGAAGTGCGCGCCGGCTATTGCCGCGGGCTGCGCAGTGGTGGTGAAACCGTCGGAATTCACATCGGCATCGACCCTGGAGTTCGCACAGCTGACCCGCGAAGCGGGCTTCCCCGACGGCGTGTTCAACGTAATTTCAGGCATGGGTGGCGAAGCTGGCGCGGCATTGGTGGATCACCCCGACGTGGCGAAGATCACCTTTACCGGGTCGGACGCCACCGGCGCACAGATCTACGCGCAGGCGGCGCGCACCATGAAGCGGGTTTCGCTGGAGCTGGGCGGCAAGTCGCCCAATATCGTGTTCGACGACTGTGACCTGGAAAAGGCGGCGGCGGGCGTGATTTCCGGCATCTTCGCGGCGACCGGCCAGACTTGCATCGCGGGTTCGCGGCTGCTGGTTCAGGAAAGCATCAAGGACGCCCTGGTGGAGAGGATTCTGGAATATGCGCGTAGCGCCAGAAAAGGCGACCCGATGCAGCCGGACACCAATATTGGCCCCGTCACCACGCCGCCGCAGTACAAAAAAGTGCTGGACTATATCGATATTGCGAAGGCGGAAGGCGCCCGCTGCATATTGGGTGGCGGCCCCGCGACCGATAAAGATCTGCCGGGCGGCCAGTTCGTGGAACCCACCATCTTCACCGATGTCACGCCCGATATGCGGATTGCTCGCGAAGAAGTGTTCGGGCCGGTATTGTCCATCCTGACCTTTAAGGATGAAGCCGAAGCCGTTGCCATGGCGAACGACACCATCTACGGTCTGGCCGCCGGTATCTGGACACGCGACATCGGCCGCGCCATGCGGGTTTCCAAAGCAATCAAGGCGGGCACCGTGTGGGTCAACACCTATCGCGCGATCAGCTACATGATGCCTTTTGGCGGCATGAAGCGCTCGGGGATCGGGCGTGAAAGCGGGCTGGGCGCCATCCACGAGTTTCTGGAGCAGAAAAGCACCTGGCTTTCCTACGATGAAACACCGGTGAGCAACCCGTTTGTGATCCGCTAGCCGGCACCCCGGATCGCCGGGGCACCGGCAGCTGCTGTCTTTACTTCACCTCGAAGACCGCATCGACTTCGACCGCGGCATTGCGCGGCAGTGAGGAAACGCCCACTGCTGCGCGGCTGTGGCGGCCCTTATCGCCCAACACTTCCACCATCAGGTCGGAGGCGCCGTTGATCACCAACGGCTGCTTATCGAAGCCCGGTGCCGCGTTCACGAAACCGCCCAGACGCACACAGCGCACGACCTGCGACAGATCGTCGTTCACTGCGCCGGACAGATGGGCCAGGATATTGAGGGCGCACAGCTGTGCGGCCTTCTGCCCGGTTTCCACGTCCACATCGTCGCCCAGCCTGCCGACATAGACACATTGCCCGTCTTTCTGAGGCACCTGGCCGGAGATGAAGATCAAGTTACCGCTGCGCACCCAGGGGACGTAGTTTGCGGCGGGGCTGGAGGGGTCGGGCAGCGTGTAGCCGAGCTCGGCAACACGGCCGGATAGGGTTTCAGACATGGATTCGCTCATCAGTTACAGGTTGACGATCCCGCCGGGACGGCGAGTGAGAAGGCTAAACCATATCATCACTCCCGCGTCAGCATCACCCCACCCTGCAGGCGTTCCAGAACCACCCTGCGCATGGAATCCGGCGCCGGCTCAAGCAGAGGCGGCCAGAGCCGCTGCGCATCCGCCACGGTGCTGCGTGCCAATTGCAAGAGGCGCGAGGCGCGGGGCACCTGGGCGAGCTTCAGCAAAGTGGCCAGGTCGTCCCAAGAAAATGCTTTAAGCCGCGCGTCGATGGCGCGATTCACGGCGTAGTCAGCTGGGGGGACGCTTTCAAAAAAGGCCGTGACGCAGACCGGGTCATACACGGGGGCCAAAACCGGGCGAATACCATCGGGATATGTCATGGCCCAGTTTTTGAGGTGCGCATCGGTGTTGCCCATGAGAATGAAGGCGACGAAGCGGCGGGTGAATTCTTGCACGTCCTGTGCGGGGTTGGCCGAGAGCCGGTCAATAATGCGCAGCATGGCCGAGTAATCTTCGAAAATGCCCTTGCCGTATTTCTGGCGCGGCTCGTAGCCCAGGATTTGCGCGAACTCTTCCATGTGCAGGCGCCGCCCGCCGGGCAGACGGTCGAAGCGCCCTACCACCAAAATTTCATCGAAGGGCAGTTGCTCGGGCAAATCGGCCGCGTCGCGGGATATGATCTCGGCCGGCGCACAATTCAAGCCCAGCGCCCGCGCCAGTTGATAACCGGCGTATTCGTTCGCGACCAGGTCCGGGTGACGCGCCGAAGGCAGCTTCAGAATATGCGAACCTGCCGCCCCGGAACGACGCACGGTATAGCGCCGCCCTTCTTTGACGGCAGAGAACTTCGGCACAACGCCGGGAATGGATGCAGCGTCTTCCACCGGCCACTCCACGAAGCCGGGCTCCAGCACGTCCAGCCCCATGGCGGTGTGCCACAACCGCACCGCGTCGGGCACACCCTCTTCGGCCGGCACGGGCTCAACTTCTAACGCGCCCATGAGATCGTGGCCGGCGGCCGCCAGCAGCTCGAATTCGTCTTCGGTCGAACAGCCCCGCTCACGGGCCAGGCGCTCGCGGTTATGGCCTTCGGGTAACAGGTTCTGAAAAAAGTTGGGCCATTTGCCGTCGGCGCGGGTGAGCCGGGCGTCGCGTGCGGCAGACAGAATGGCCCGCGTAGCAGCGTCGTCGGCCCCCCGGTAGCTCAGCGACAGGGTGGGCCGCTGCCGGTCTTCGATGTAATCACGATCGAAGGAGACACGCAGAATATCCCCATATTGAGACAAATACCCGATGGGGCGCTTATCGCCTTCTACGGAATGCAGATACATCCGCAAGTAACGGATGAAGGTGCTCATGGCTTGCCGCGCTGCAGGATGTCGTCAACGACGGAAGCCGGCGCCTCGATGCCCGCGCGTTGCCCGAGCACGCGCCCGCCCGATTGCACAAACTGCTGCAATTCGGCGCGCAAGACGGAAGGCACCAGCATGAGCTCCATGCCCAGCGCCCGCGCCATGACCTGCAGCGTGGACAGGCGCGGGTCGGTATTGCCGGACTCTGCCTTCTGAACCGCCATACGGCTGAGGCCCGCCCGCTCGGCCAGCTGCGCCTGGGTTAGACCGGCGGCCGACCGAGCCTGGGCCAACTGCTCTGGCAAATTGCTCATGATGGTTATCTTTTTAATCTAATAGATAACTAAGAATAGCACCCGGCGCTTCGAAAGCCAATAAGATAATGATAATTAGCAAATACAGTTAAAAGCTAATGATTATTAGCACTGAGTGAAGTTTGCCACCAGCTCTTCGTGAGACAGCCCGGCGGACAGGCCCAACGCGAGCAATATGCGCGCCTTCTGTGGGCTGAAATCGCTGCCTGGAATGATGCCGTTTTCCCGCAAATGGCGGCGGGCCGCGACCCGGCCGGAAGACGAGCGACTGCATTGCACCACCGCCACGCCCTGTTTCAGCGCCGCAAGCAGTGCTGCATGTTCCGCCTTGGCGGGAATTCCGGGTGCCAACCCTGCAGAGATCAGGCCACGGGCGCCTTTCGCGATGGCCGCTTCGACAAAGGTTTCATCCGCCCCCGCATAGGAATACAGAATATCCACTCGCGGCACCACCGTGTCGTCCGGCAGCTGCCTGAACAGACCGTGGGGTGAACGGTCGCGATCGACCCGGCGATAAAAATGCACGCCATCCGGGTCCACGACCCCGAGAATGCCGAAGTCCGCCGAGCGGAAAGTCTGCAGACGCAGGGTGGACGCCTTCACCACATCACGCGCCGCGTGAATTTCGTCGTTGAGCACCACCAGCACGCCACGGCCGCGTGATGCGGGGTCGGCCGCCACCCGCAGCGCCCCAATCAGGTTCATGGTGGCGTCGGTGCCCACCGCGCTGATCGGCCGCTGCGCGCCCACCAGCACCACGGTTAGATCCAGGTCCAGAGTCAGATCAAGAAAGAAGGCCGTTTCTTCCAGCGTCGCTGTGCCGTGTACGATCACAACGCCCGCCAACTGCGGCTGTTCGCGTGCCAGCTCGCGGATACGGGCGCGCAGCCCGAACCAGTCGGCCGGAGTCAGTGCCGTACTGCCAACCGAGCGAAACGGCACGGTCTGAATATCCGCCACCTGCGCCGCCTCGGGCACCCGCTGCAACACTTCATCCGGCGAAATCTTGGTGCCGTATTCCGGGTAGTCCATCAGATCCAGCGAAGACGTACCCAGCGAAGACATGGTGCCCCCGGTGCCGATCAACGCAATCCGGGGCAGCGAACGTGTAACTTCCATAATGAGTGACTCTCAGTAAGGGAAAAGGGGAATGATGAAAACGTATGACAGTGCGTCAATATAAGCGAGTCTGTCCTACGTTTACACAATCATTCTGTCCCAACTTCCATAGCTTCCGCTTACCTTGCCCCGAGGAATGCTCAGGGCGATCAACGCCAGCCCTGCTACTACGCTCGCACCCAGATGCAGGCCTTGGGCATCGAGCAGGAAGGGTGTCACCAATAGAGCCACGCCCAAAGGAATGAGAAGGAAGCGTGCGGCGCGCGCGACTTCTGCCGCCGCGACCGACAGCACGGTCAGCACCAGTGCACCGATCAGGTGGTCGGCATTGGCCATGGCGCCTTCTGCACCCAGGGTCACGCGCGTAAACAGCAGCCACACACCAATGAGCGCGGCGAGCCACAGTGTCCACGGTAATCTGACGCCGCCCTGCACGACTTCCGCCAGCACAGGTCCGGGTTGGCGGTCGAACTCGTCGCCGGGCCGTTCGCGCTCGCCGTCGTCGGTGTCACCAAAGAGAAAGACGCGCAGCAAACTTTTGCCCGCCTTCATCCGTCGACGCAAGAACTGCAGCACCGCCAGGAGCTCGTCCAGGGAATAGGGAATCTGCAGCAGCATGGCGGCGGCGCCGATAAGCGCCAGGGTGCTCCAGGTACCGATTACGATGGGCTGGATAATCACGAATGTGATAGACACAATGCCCAGCGGGACGACCAGAAGGCCGAACAGAAGCACCAGCCAGGGCATAGTGCGCCAGCGCGCCCGGGAACCGATAATGCCGGTGATGATTTCCAGCATGTAGGTGTAGCCGCCCAGGGCGGCGTCAGAAACGGGCCAGGCTTCCGAGACACTGGAAGTGATGATCTGCTCTGTACCGTTGCGGGGGTCGCCGGGGAGGCCTGCGAAGAAAGGCTCCCACACATGGTCGACGTGTCCCAGCTGATAGCCTGCCAGATACCGCGAAACATAAAGGCCGACCAACGCCAGTGCGACGATGGGCACGCGCTGGGTCCACGCCGAGGGGTTGTAACTCCAGCCCGGCGGGATGTAGGGGCCGGTCAGTCGTGCCAGCGGGCTAGGGCCTGGTTCCGGTTTGGTGGCAACAGCAAAACCGATAATCAGCCCGCCCACCAACGTGTCGGACAAATACGCAGCCGCGCTTTGTGTCCAGAACACAAACGGGGCGGCCATTACCAGTGCCCCGATGCCCGCGCACAGCCAGCGCGCGAAGTTCATTTGCCAGCTGAGCGACAGGCCGGCAAAAAGAATCAGCGCCGCTCCCAGTAAAAATTCGGCCCACCGCAGCAGAGGCTCGTCCAAGCCGAGCAGCGGCGCCTGCACCAGCAGCCAGGTGCCCAGTGCCATGTTTACGAAGTGGGCCCATCGGTTCTCCGCGTGCTCAGCCCGATAGACGGCTTCGTTTTGCGCCCGCAGCGCTTCGCTGTCGTGCCCTTTTTCGGCGGCTTCGGCGACAGCCGGCGGCGGCGTCATGCCATTGGCTTTGTACCACCGCAGCGGGTCACGCTTCAGGGCCGCGACAATGTCCGGCAAGGTGTTTTTCAGGTCATGTTGCGGCCACCACCCCAACAGTTCATGCGCGCGCCGGATATCCAATGCGTAATGGGCGTCGGACATC
>JAJUFT010000160.1 GCA_029263615.1 Alcaligenaceae bacterium
GGCGCACGGTGCTGGCGCGCAACCGGCATGAAGGCCCATTGCTGGTGCAGAAGGCCCTGTACCCCGAAGGGCCGGCCATTTGCCACGCCACGATCCTGCATCCACCCTCTGGCATTGCCGGTGGTGACCACCTCTCCATGGATATCGGGCTTGCCCAAGGCAGCCATGCCGTACTCAGCACCCCCGGCGCCACACGTTGGTACAAGTCGAACGGGCATCCCGCCACGCAGCGGGTCACCCTGCGCCTGGATACCAATGCGCGCCTGGACTGGCTGCCACAAGAGAACATCTTCTTCGAACATGCCGACGCCGCCAGCCACACCTGTCTCGACATTCACACCGGCGCCTGTGCGATCGGGTGGGACATCACACAACTGGGGCGGATCGGTCAGGCTGGCCACTGGAACGAAGGCCATGTTCTGCTCGACTCGCGCGCGACGCTCGACGGCGACGTCATCTGGCTGGAATCCGGCGAGCTCGACGCAGACAGCCCCCTTCGCCGAAGCCACAACGGGCTGGCCGACTTCCCCGTCATGGCAACCCTATGGGCCTTCGGCCCCGCGCTCAGCGACGAACACATCGACACGCTCGCTTCCTCTCTGCCGTGGACGCAGACCCTGCGTGCCGGCATGACGCAACTGCCCCAGAAAGCCGGACAGGGGCTGAGTCTGGTGCGTGTTCTGGGGCTGCATGTGCAACACGTCAAGCAACTGCTCATCACGCTATGGATGCAGTTGCGCCCTCTGGTATTGCGTACGCCCGGTGCCGCCTTGCGGCTCTGGAACACCTGACGCCCTACAAGGAACCCAACATGGATCTGACCCCCCGCGAGAAGGACAAACTGCTGATCTTCACTGCCGCCCTGCTGGCCGAACGACGCAAAGCGCGTGGCCTGAAGTTGAACTACCCCGAAACCATCGCCCTGATCACGGCCGGAATCATGGAAGGCGCTCGCGACGGACGGAGCGTTTCCGAACTCATGCATTACGGAACCACGCTGTTGACGCGAGACGACGTCATGGAAGGGGTGCCCGAGATGATCCCCGACATCCAGGTGGAGGCCACATTCCCCGACGGCACCAAGCTCGTGACCGTGCACCACCCCGTCGTTTAGCCGCCCCCCCATTTCAGTGAATGACTCATTCGGAGTTTCCATGACCTCGCCCACACCACCCGCTACGCGCCGCCGGACATCAGTCGCCGGCTTACTCCTGACACTGATCAGCGGCAGCGCTTTCGCCCATCCGGGGCACCTCCATGACACAGCGGCCGGAATGCTCGCCGCCGGCTGGCTGCACCCGCTTACGGGCGTGGACCATCTTCTTGCCATGTTGGCCGTGGGCATGTGGGCCGCGACAACACAACCCACACTGTCGCGGGCGCTGTCGATGCCGATTAGCTTCGCGTGCCTTCTGTTCATCGGTGCGCTCGCCGGTATCAGCGGGCTTGCACTGCCTGCCGTAGAGCCCATGATCATGACGTCGCTGCTCGTATTGGGGCTGTTGCTCGCGGCGCAAGTGAGGCTGCCCCGCACGGCGAGCGCCGCACTCGCAGGCGCCTTCGCGCTCTTCCACGGCCTGGCGCACGGCGCCGAACTGCCGCCGGGCGGTAGCGCTATGCTTTTCATTCTGGGGTTCATGCTGAGCACTCTGGTCTTACATGCCGTGGGCCTCACCGCGGGCTTCGCTTTCAAGCGGCGTGCCGCGTGGTTTGCCCGTGTGGCGGGCGCGGGCAC
>JAJUFT010000084.1 GCA_029263615.1 Alcaligenaceae bacterium
GAATCTCCCAGCTTGCTGTCGCTCCGCATGAAGCCCGGGGCCTGAATCTGCAGCCTGACGCCCGCATCCTGGCTATCTTGTGCCAAAGGGATGACCTGAACAATGCGACCGATGGCCGAGACGATACCTGTGAACATGGACTTCTCTTGGTAAAAGTAAATCAGTGAGCGAGGTGGCGTTGCGCGATGCGATCGACCGCCTGGGTCAGCTCGGCCCAGTGGCCCGCGTGACGCAGGCGCAGGCGCATGTCAGTGCCGACCGGCAATGCCTCGATGAATTCGAAGCGCTCGGCCGCATCGAGCCGCGCTATGGCCTGCATCTCAGCCATTCCCCTGCCCTTGCCCAGTAACAGCGGCGCCATGTACACCAGCAGTTCATCGATGCAGCCCGCTTCCAGCATGGCACCCGACAGGCGTGCACCGGCTTCGACATGCACTTCGTTGATTTCATGCGCTGCCAGCCATCGCAAGACGCTGGGCAGGTCAACGCCTGCCGTCGTGCTGGGCATCACGACCACGTCGACGTTGCGCCGGGCGAGCCGTTCGGCCTTGGCCTCGTCGATGCGACACACGAACAACCAGACCTTATTGCCGTCGAAAAGATTCGCGTGCTCGTCAATCTCGAATCGTGCATCGATCACGGCCCGAATCGGCTGGCGAGGCGTTTCCACTTCGCGCACGTTGAGCCGGGGGTTGTCGCTGCGGATGGTGCCGATGCCCGTCAGGACGACACAACTGCGGGCGCGCCAATGATGCCCGTCAGCGCGGGCCAGTGGCCCGGTGATCCATTGGGATTCCCCGCCCGGCAACGCCGTATGGCCATCGAGCGAAACGCCGGACTTCATCCAGACCCATGGCAGGCCACGCGTCATGCGCGACACGAACCCTGCATTCATCGCCAGGGCTTCCTGAGCACAAAGACCAATGGTGACGGCGATACCGGCTTCCCGCAGGCGGTTGATCCCCTTGCCGCCCACCAGGGGATTGGGATCGCACAGGGCAATGACCACACGCGCGACCTGTGACTCCACCAGAGCGTCCACACATGGCGGAGTCCGCCCATGATGGCTGCATGGTTCCAGGGTGACGTAAACCACCGCGCCGCGCACATCGTGGCCCTTGGCCCGGGCATCGCGCAGAGCCATCACTTCCGCATGCGGGCCGCCAGCCTGTTGCGTGGCGCCCTGTCCCAGCACTTCGTCATCACGGATGATGACACAGCCCACGCGCGGGTTGGGGGCGGTAATGGTGAGGGAAGTTTCCGCCAGCGCCAGTGCGTGTCGCATCCAGCGTGCGTCATCTTCCACCGGTTTCGTCATTCCTCGACTCCCGGCGCCTGGAATTCCGAAATGGCTTTGACGAATTCCCCGACGTCTTCGAAGCTGCGATACACCGATGCGAAGCGCACATAAGCCACCTGATCAAGTTCGCGCAATTCCGCCATGACCAGGTCGCCGATGAAACGCGAGGTGACTTCTTTCTGACCGCTGTGACGCAAGCGATCACAAATGCGTTCGACCGCGGAATCCATGCGGTCGGTGCTGACTGGCCGCTTGCGCAAGGCGAGCTTGAAACTGGCCTGCAACTTGGCAAGATCGAACTCGACACGCGTGCCATTGCGCTTGACCACGGCGGGCATGAGCAGCTCCGCCCGCTCGTAGGTGGTGAAACGGCGTTCGCAGGCCGGACAGCGGCGCCGGCGACGGATGACGTCGCCCTCATCCTGCACCCGTGTGTCGATCACTTGAGTGTCGGCGCGATTGCAGTAGGGGCACTTCATGGCCGGGCCGCTGCGATGTGAATCAACGGTAGACGGGGAAACGCGCCGTCAGAGCGTTGACCTTTTCACGAACGGCCGCCAGATTGGCGTCGTCGTTCGGGTTGTCGAGCACGTCGGCGATCAGGTTGGCCGTGAGCTCCGCTTCCGCTTCCTTGAAGCCACGGGTGGTCATGGCAGGCGAACCCAGGCGGATGCCGCTCGTGACGAAGGGCTTCTCGGGGTCGTTCGGAATGGAGTTCTTGTTGACGGTGATGTGTGCCTTGCCCAGCGCAATTTCGGCATCCTTGCCGGTAATGCCCTTGGCGCGCAGGTCGACCAACATGACGTGGCTTTCGGTGCGGCCGGAGACGATCCGCAGACCGCGCTTGACCAGCGTCTCGGCCAGCACCTTGGCGTTCTTCACGACCTGCTGCGCGTAGTCCTTGAACTCGGGCGAGAGCGCTTCCTTGAACGAAACCGCTTTGGCCGCGATAACGTGCATGAGCGGGCCGCCCTGGATTCCCGGGAAGATGGCGGAGTTGATGATTTTCTCGTGCTCGGCCTTCATCATGATCACACCGCCGCGAGGCCCGCGGAGCGACTTGTGGGTGGTGGAGGTGACGAAATCGGCGTGAGGGACGGGGTTGGGGTAGACGCCGCCGGCGACCAGGCCAGCGTAGTGGGCGATGTCGACCATGAACAGCGCGCCGTTTTCGTGTGCGATGCGGGCCATGCGCTCGAAGTCGATGCGCAGGGCATAGGCGGACGCGCCGCCCACGATCAGCTTCGGCTTGTGTTCACGCGCCAGCCGCTCGAGCTGGTCGTAATCGAGCTCTTCTTTCTCGTTCAGGCCGTACGAAATGAAGTTGTACAGCTTGCCGGAGGCATTGACAGGAGAACCGTGAGTCAGGTGACCGCCTTCGGCCAGGCTCATGCCCAGGACGGTATCGCCCGGCTTGAGCACCGCCATATAGACGCCCTGGTTGGCCTGCGAGCCGGAGTTCGGCTGCACGTTGGCCGCTTCGGCACCGAAGATCTGCTTCAGCCGGTCGATGGCCAGCTGCTCGACGATATCGACGTACTCGCAGCCACCGTAGTAGCGCTTGCCCGGATACCCTTCCGCATATTTGTTGGTCAGCTGGGTGCCCTGGGCCTGCATGACGGCGGGGCTGGTGTAGTTCTCGGAAGCGATCAGCTCGATATGCTGTTCCTGGCGCTCGTTCTCTTTCTGAACGGCGGCCCAGATTTCGGCATCGACCTGGTCGAGGGTTCGGGAGCGGTCAAACATGGGGCGATCCTTGCATTACAAGACATGAATAGGCCATTTTAGCCTTTTCCCCTGCAATCAGCTCCCGATCCGGCACCGGGTGAACAACCGATCAGCCCTGATTCTGAATCAGGCGCGGATTGAGGGTGTAGAGGCCCGTGATGGAAGCCTGCGCGAGGATGTGCCCCTGCATGGCTTCCAGCACCTCTTTCGCCGTAAACCGCCCTTCCACCGGCAGCTCCTGAATGTCGAGCGCATACACGGTGAAGACGTAGCGGTGCACGATGGAATCGTTCCATGGCGGGCAGGGGCCGTCGTAGCCGAAATAGTCGCCGTTCATGTCACGATCGTTCGCAAACCAGCCGGTGTAGTCGTTGAGGCCCTGGCGCGTGCCATCAAGTGCCAAGGGGCCTGCCTTGCCGCGGGGCGTGATGCCGCTGGAATACGAACCCTCGGCGATTTGCGTGGTATGAGCGGGAATGTCGATGAGCACCCAGTGATAGAAGTCCACGCGCGGCAAGGTATCCGGGATCTCGCGGCCTTCCTGGTTGACGTCGTCGGGCTGACTGGGCACGTCGGGGTCGTGACAGATGACCACGAAGGACTTCGTGCCGGCCGGGACGTCAGACCATGCAAGATGCGGATTCGCGTTGCCGGCCAGGGCCACGTGCGTATGGCCGTCGGGCTTGGCGAAGGCATTGCGCTCGGGAATGTTGCCCTGATCGGTAAACGACTCACTGATAAGCTTCATCGCGAACTCCTGAGAATCACTCGGTTAGCGTTACGCGGGCAAACTTGCGCTTGCCCACCTGGACCACGTAGGTTCCGGCCTGCAGCTGCAGGGCTTTGTCCTCGATGCGCTGGCCATCGACCCGCACACCGCCCTGTTCGACGTTGCGCTGGGCCTCGGAGCCGGACGCTGCCAGGCCGGCCTCTCGCAGCACCTTGAGTATACCCATGGGCCCCTTGCCCACCGTGACTTCCGGCATGTCGTCGGGAATGGCGCCGTCGCGGAAACGCGCTTCGAAATTGGCCAGTGCGTCAATCGCGGCCTGACGCGAATGGAAACGTTCGACGATTTCCTGGGCCAGCGCTACCTTGGCTTCCCTCGGATTCAGTCCTTCGTTCACCTGCCGCTGCAGCGCTTCAATGTCTTCCATCGGCTTGAAGGACAGCAACTCATAATAGCGCCACATCAGCGTGTCCGAAATCGACATGAGCTTGCCGAACATGGAGTCGGGCGATTCCGTGATGCCGATGTAGTTGCCCTTGGACTTGGACATTTTGTCGACACCGTCTGTGCCTTCAAGCAGCGGCATGGTCAGAATGCACTGGGATTCCATGCCATATTCTTTCTGCAGCTCGCGCCCGACCAGCAGGTTGAACTTCTGGTCGGTGCCGCCCATCTCGAGGTCGGCCTTCAGTTCGACCGAGTCATACCCCTGCAGCAGGGGGTACAGGAATTCATGAATGGAAATGGGGATGCCGCCCTTGAATCGACGGGTGAAATCCTCGCGCTCCATCATGCGGGCCACGGTATAGCGCGAGGCCAGGCGGATCATGCCGCGCGAACCGAGCTTGTCGCACCATTCGGAGTTGTAACGGATCTCGGTGCGGGCCGGGTCCAGAATCATGCTGGCCTGCTCGTAATAGGTTTTGGCATTCTCGTGGATCTGCTCGGCCGTCAACGGAGGCCGGGTCGTGTTGCGGCCACTGGGATCACCGATCAGCGCCGTGAAATCGCCGATCAGGAAGATGACGGTGTGACCGAGATCCTGGAGCTGGCGCATCTTGTTCAGTACAACGGTGTGCCCAAGGTGGATGTCGGGGGCCGTGGGGTCCAGGCCGAGCTTGATGCGCAGGGGCTTGTTCTCTGCCCGGCTGCGGGCGAGCTTGCGTATGAACTCCGACTCGACCAGCAGTTCATCGCAACCGCGCTTGACCACTTTCAGATCGTGTTCGACTTCCGGGGTGATGGGGGCTTCGTTGGGCGCCATAGATTGAAATGTCTGGGAAGACAGATGGAAAGAATATCGATGTGAGGCTAAAAAGTGCAAAAGGTCTCGAAAACCTCTCGGTAATCGGATAGCATAGCGTGCTAAATGCAACCCTGCATTCGGCCAGGGTCATGCTCGCCGGCAACGCTGCATCTTATCATCCAGGTTTTGTACTCATGTCAGAGAAAGGGATCCCCGAAGCCCCCTCCTTGCGCGACGCAATGCGCGCTCACCGCAAACCCTTCCACTTCATGCGCAAGGGCCTGCTCCTGGTGGCTCTAGGTCTGTTCGCGACAGCAGGTGCACTGGCCGTCGTCGAACCTCTGGAAAAACCGGCCGTCTATACCGAGCAAAGCGTCCTGCCCCTGCCCAGCATTGATGTGCTGTCCGAAACCGTCAGCAGCGACCCCTTCATCAGCGAAACCGTGATCCGCCGTGGAGACACCCTGGCGGCGCTGCTGCAGCGGCTGCATGTGCAGGAATCGGGCCTGCAGACCTTCCTGATCCAGGAACCAGCCGCACGCTCCATCTACAAGCTGTACCCGGGCCGCCTCATTCGCGCCGCCCTCGATCACGAAGGTCGCCTGGTCTCCCTGCGTTACGATCACACCCCCGGCACGCGCGATGAAGGCCGTTTCGTGAGCCGCTGGCTGGAAGTCACGCCCGACGGCGAGGGCGGGTTCCAAGCCGAGGAACGCGAGCAGGTGGCCGACACCCAGATCCGCATTGCTGAAGGTGAAATCGTCAATTCGCTGTTTGGTGCCACCGACGCCGCCGGCATCCCGGACCACATCACCTTGCAGATGGCGGAAATCCTCAGCAGCAAGATCGACTTCATGCGCGATCTGCGCCAGGGCGACCGTTTCCGCGTCGTCTATGAAACCTATGCCAGCGAAGGCCGCGACGTCGGCGCGGGCCGGGTGCTCGCCCTAGAATTCCAGAACAAGAACAAGACATACGACGCCGTCTGGTTTGCGCCGGAATCGGGTTCGGGCGCGTACTACGATTTCGATGGTCGCAGCCTGCAAGGCGCATTCCTGCGCAATGCGCTCAAGTTCACGCGCATCAGTTCCACCTTCGGCGGGCGCCGCCATCCGGTCCATGGCGGCTGGCGCCAGCACGCCGGGGTCGATTACGCTGCCCCCAGCGGCACCCCCATCCACGCAACGGCCGACGGCGTCATCAAGTTCGCGGGGTGGCAGAACGGTTACGGCAACACCATCATCATCGAACACCACAACAACATCACTACCCTCTATGCCCACCAGAAGGGCTTTGCCAAGGGCATCAAGAAGGGCGTGAAGATCCGCCAGGGCGACCACATCGGCTACGTCGGTTCCACCGGCTGGTCCACCGGGCCGCACTTGCACTACGAGTTCCGCGTGAACAACAAGCCGGTCGATCCGCTTTCCGTCGACCTCCCCGTGGCCCGCACCCTCAGCCCTGCCGAACGCAAGCAGTTCGACACGGTGCTGGCACAGTATCGTGACCACATCCAGCTGCTGAACGGCGACGCCCCCCTGCTCGCCAGCAACTGAATCGCATGGTCAATCAGCACGGCGGCATTTATGTCGGCCTGATGTCCGGCACCAGCCTGGACGCGGTCGACGCCGTCGCGCTGCATATGCCGCCCGAAGGCCGGGCACAAGTCATCGCCGGCGAGTCCGTCGAACTGCCGGCCGCACTGCGCGACGAACTCCTCAAGCTCAACACCCCCGCACAAGACGAACTCGGGCGCGCAGCCCTTGCAGCCCGGCATCTGGCGCGCGTCTATGCCGAAGCGGTTCAAAAAGTGCTGGGCACGGCAGGGCTGCCCACCTCGAAGGTCGTGGCCATCGGCGCCCACGGCCAGACCGTGCGCCATCGCCCGGATCTCGGCTACACCGTGCAACTGAACGCCCCAGCGCTGCTCGCCGAACTGACCGGCATCGATGTCATTGCGGACTTCCGCAGCCGCGACATGGCGGCCGGCGGCCAGGGGGCCCCGCTCGTGCCGGCGTTCCATGCCGCCCTTTTCGCTGGCAAGGGCACGCGTGTGGTGCTGAACCTCGGGGGCATCGCCAACATCACTTTGCTGGGAGCCGACGGCAGCATTCGCGGTTTCGATACGGGCCCGGCCAACATGCTCATGGACGCCTGGATCCAGCGCTGTCTGGAGCAGCCCTACGACGCCGACGGGGCGTGGGCGACGTCGGGCCAGTGTATCGAACCCCTGCTGGAATGCCTGCTTCAGGAAAACTGGTTCGGGCTGCCACCCCCCAAGTCAACGGGGCGTGATGACTTCAACCTCACGTGGCTAGAAAGAAAGTTGAGTCAGGCCTTCGGCGACGACCCGCAAGCCTGGCCTGACGCCGCCGATGTTCAGGCAACCTTGCTGCAGCTGACGGCGCGCAGCGTGGCCTCGGCCATCTGCACGCATGCGGCTGATGCAACGGAAGTGCTGGTGTGTGGGGGCGGCTCCCGCAACAAGGCGCTGATGGCCGCCCTGCGCGGCGCGCTGCGCTGTCCGGTGGAAGTTACCGGCCGCTACGGGTTACCAGCCCAGTGGGTGGAGGCTGCCGCTTTCGCCTGGCTGGCCTGGTGTTACGAGCATCGCATTCCGGCCGGTCTGCCGGCGGTCACGGGCGCGCGGCACCCCAGCATCCTGGGGTGCAAATACCTAGCCTGAGCATTGGGGGAGAATGCGGTGAGCACCGTGGGGGGAGGTGCTCACACAAAGGGGCCGCCCTGTCAGGGCGCCCGCGTCAAGGTGCGAATGAAGACCCGCAGCCGCAGGTTGTGGTGGCGTTCGGATTGCGGATCACGAACTGGGCGCCATCAAGGTCGTCTTTGTAATCGATTTCCGCACCGACCAGATACTGGAAGCTCATGGGGTCGACCAGTAGTTCGACACCCGCCTTGACGATGGTGGTGTCATCGTCGTTGACGGTTTCGTCGAAGGTGAAGCCGTACTGGAAGCCGGAACAACCGCCCCCCTGCACGAAGACGCGCAGTTTGAGTTCGGGGTTCGCTTCTTCCGCCAGCAGTTGCTTCACCTTGGCCGCTGCGGCATCTGAAAAGATGATGGGTGAAGGGGGCGCCTGGAGATCGACGGATTCAATGATATTGCTCATGGACAACTCCGGCAGGGTTTGAAGCCTGCACAAAAAGGTTCTTTCAATACTATAGCACCCGGTGCCCGAGACAGAGACAGCCGTTCAGTCACCGGAAGTAAGCTCGACGCGCCGGGTGGCACGAATACTGCGCCCCTCCAGCACATTCACAATGAGCGTCTGCGGCTGAAAGTCGGCCGGCAGGGCCAACACCCCACTGGCCCGCTGGAAGTTCTCGAGCTCCACCGCCAGCAGGGCGTCATTGGCCGCAGCCTGACCGTCAGGGGGGGCGCCCTTGACGTCATCAGGCCCCTGCACAGTGGGGTGGATCGCCAAGCTCACCAGCTCGCCATCACGCAGCCCTTCTGCCAGAAATTGCAGAGAACCCTGGAAGGGTTTGTCGCTCGCGCCACTGCGCATCAACAGCAGCCTGTAGGCAAGATGGGGGCCGACCCGCTCGACATCAAGCGCGCGGATGGCAATGGCACCCTGCGGCCCCGGTGGCATGAGCTGCTCGTAGAAAGCCACCGCATCGCGCGCACGGCCGAGCTCTTCCTGCGTGGTTCGCAAGGCCGTCTCGAGGCCGCGGCGGGTGCTTTCCTCCACCATCAGTTGCCCCTCGAGCGCAGCCACATTGCGATGGGAATCGCTCAAGCGGGCGCGCAGGGATTCCAGCTCGTGCTCGACATGCCGGACACGCGCTTGTGCCGCCTCCAGCGCCGGCTTTTCGAGGGCAACATGGGCCACCAGCCCACCAACCCCCATTGCGCCCACGACCAACAATACGCCGGCACCCCCTCGGACCCAGGCGCGACCCGCGACAGAATCGTCGGGTCGCCTGGTGGAAGTGGCGGGAGGCCCTTCCGGGCGCGCGTGGGGTGGCTGCTCCATAGTCTCTTCAGACCCGGAATCACGCCCTGAGTTCCCGCCCCGCCAGCCTCAGGGCAGAATGGCGACGTGTTCCAGACCCGTGGTTTCCGGCAGGCCGAACATGAGGTTCATGTTCTGCACGGCCTGGCCCGAGGCCCCCTTCGTGAGGTTGTCCTGAACGACCAGAACGACCAGCTGATTCCCACCCTCCGGACGGTGCACGGCAATGCGCAGGAAATTGGAGGCACGCACGCTGCGGGTTTCGGGCAGGCTGCCCGCCGGCATGACGTCCACGAAGGCCTCGTTCGCGTAGAACTGCTCGTACAATGCCTGGAAATCCGTATCCAGCGCTTCCGGCCTGATGCGCAGGTACAGGGTGGAGAACATGCCACGAATCATCGGGACCAGGTGCGGAGTGAAGGTCAGCCCCACCGGGCCGCCGGCCAGCAGCGCCAGTTGTTCGGAAATTTCCGGGTGATGACGGTGGCCCATCACACCATAGGCCTTGAAGTTGTCACCCGCTTCAGAGAACAAGGTGGCCACTTCGGCCTTGCGACCGGCGCCGGACACCCCCGACTTGCAGTCGGCAATGATGCTGTCGGTGTCGATGAGTGCCTTGCCGCCCTTGAACAGAGGCGCCACGCCCAGCAGAACGGTGGTGGGATAACAACCGGGATTGCCGACCACCTTGGCCTGGGCGATGCGCTCGCGGTGCAGTTCCGGCAGGCCATAGACGGAATTCTTCAGAATTTCGGGGCAGATGTGCTGCATCTTGTACCAGCGCTCGAAGCTGGAAAGATCCTGGAGACGGAAGTCGGCCGCCAGGTCGATGATGCGCACCCCTGCAGCCAGCAGGGATTCTGCCTGTGCCATGGCCACGCCGTGCGGTGTGGCGAAGAACACGACGTCGCACTGCTCGAGGCCGGCAGCGTCGGGCGTCTGGAACTTGATGTCGACCCGCCCTCGCAGGCTGGGATACATGTCGGCCACGTGCAGACCATCTTCCTTGCGGGATGTAATGGCGCGCAGTTCAACATTGGGATGCTGAGACAGCAGGCGCAGCAGTTCCACGCCCGTATACCCCGTTCCCCCAACGATTCCGACCTTGATCCTCGTATCCGCAGCCGATGCCATGACAAATCCTGAAAAAGTAGAGTGTTGTAAGTCATCCAATTATAGGCAGAGCCGCGAACTATCTGTTCTCCAGTTTGTGCTGAAGCAAAGAACCACCAAATGTTTCAGGGTTAAATAGAGTCGTCACACAATAAGAAACATCTCATTACTCTGAATGGAGCTGATCATGGAACGTCGTTCATTTCTCAAAAATGCTGGCCTTGGTGCAGTATCGGGTTCATTGGCTGTCGCTGCTGCCGCTGCAGCTCCAGCAGCAGTTGCCTCCACCGGGGCTGCCGTCAAGGGTGCCAAGCCCGTCAGCCTGACGCCGCCTCCGACCACCTCCTATACACCCGATCAAATCGCGAAACTGCCTCGCGTGAAAGTCGATCTCGTCGCTCCTCCGTTTGTACACGAGCACGAGCAGATCGCTTCCGGCGGCCCCAAGATCGTCGAGTTCCGCATGGTCATCGAAGAGAAGGAAATGGTGATCGATGACAAGGGCACGACCATCTGGGCACAGACCTTCAACGGCAGCATGCCTGGCCCGACGATGGTGGTGCACCAGAATGACTACGTCGAGCTGACTTTGGTGAACCCGAAGACCAACCACATGCCACACAACATCGACTTCCACGGCTCCACGGGCGCCTTGGGCGGTGCCGCGCTGACCAATGTCAATCCGGGCGAGGAAGTGGTGCTGCGCTTCAAGGCCGACCGCGCAGGCGCCTTCATCTATCACTGCGCACCGGAAGGCATGGTGCCCTGGCACGTGGTGACGGGCATGAACGGCACGCTGCTGGTTCTGCCGCGCGACGGCCTGAAGGACGCCTATGGCAACACCCTGCACTACGACCGCATCTACACGATCGGCGAACACGACCTGTATGTGCCCAAGGATGAAAACGGTAACTACAAGAAGTACAACAGCCTGATCGAAAGTTACGGTGACACCACGGAAGCCATGCGCAAGCTGATCCCGACCCATGTGGTGTTCAACGGCAAGGTGGGAGCCCTGACGGGTGAGAACGCCCTCAAGGCCAAGGTGGGCGAAACGGTGCTCTTCGTGCACGGTCAGTGCAACCGCGACACGCGTCCTCACCTGATCGGGGGTCACGCCGACTGGTTCTGGCCGTTGGGCAAGTTCTCCAATACGCCGGTTCGGGACATCGAGACCTGGTTCATCCCGGGGGGTGCTTCGGCTGCAGCCATCTACACCTTCAAGCAGCCGGGCGTCTATGCCTACGTGAACCACAACCTGATCGAGGCCTTCGAGCTGGGCGCAGACGGGCACGTGGTGGTGGAAGGTGATTTGGATCACGACCTGATGACGCAAGTCGTCGCTCCCCGCCCCATCCAGGGCTGATGTAACGC
>JAJUFT010000123.1 GCA_029263615.1 Alcaligenaceae bacterium
GGGCATGGCACCGACCACGGCCTCGGTCATGGCCCTGCCCCTCATACAGGCCATGCGCGAGCGCTACCCCGACGTGCGCTTTCACCTGGTCGAAGCTCTGTCCGGGCATCTCACAACCATGCTGAATGCGCGCCAGCTCGACCTGGCCATCGTCTTCAATGCCGAAGTGGGCCGGCGCTGGACCATCGAGCCGCTGCTCGAGGAGAAGCTCTTTCTGATTGCCGCCACCGGTTTCGAACCCTTTCCGGCCGGCAGTCCCGTTCTGATGCGCGACATTGGCGACATTCCCCTGGCCATGCCCACTGACATGCACGGCCTGCGCGCGCTGCTGGCCCAAGTCGGCCGCCAGTTGAATGTCACCCCGAATGTGTCACTGGAAATCGACTCCCTGGCCATTCTGATGGAAACCGTGAGTGCCGGCCTGATCGCCACCGTGCAGCCGGGCGCGGCCCTGGCCCGGTTGCGTCACAAGCAGTTCAAGATGGCCGAACTGGCCGAACCGGGGCTGAACCGGCGCAATCTACTGGTCAGCCTGTCCGATGAAGAAATGTCGCCTGCCGCCCTGGCGGCCCGGGTGGTGATGCGCAAGGTCGCGATCGAACGGGTCCAGAAGGGCAGCTGGCTGGGCGCCACCCTGGATGCCTCGGCGACAACGGGCGGTTAGCGCCGCCCGAAAACCGACTGCAGGTGCTCGATCAGACAGTGCACGGCCAGAGGCACCTTGGGCGAGAACGGCCGGACGGCAATGATGTGGCTGCCGAAGTAGCCCTGGATCTTCCAGTCGGACAGCACTCGCTCCAGCCCGCCCTGCTCGTGGCCGATCAGACTGAAGTCCGGCAGCAGCCCCAGCCCAGCACCCGACAGCACGATCTCCCGCAGCACCTCACTGTTGTTCGCCGTGAAGCGCGGCTGCACATCGACATACACCGGCTCGCCTTCCAGGCCCTGGCGCTGGAAGGCCAGGTTTCTGGGGCTGCCCATGTACATCACGCAGTCATGCTGGGCGAGGTCTGCCGGATGCATGGGGCGCCCCCTGCGGTCGAGATACTCGCTGCTGCCCACCAGGGCGGATTCGCTGCGCGCCAATTCCCAGACCACGTAGTTGTCCGGAATGTGGCGCGCGTGGCGGATCGCCAGATCAAAGCCCTCGTGGGCCAGATTCACCAGACGGTCGGTCAGTTCGAGCTCCAGCCTCACTTCGGGATAGCGCAGCAGAAAGGCGCCCAGGGACGGGCTGATGTGCTGACGACCCAGGGCAACGGGGGCCGTCACCCGCAAAGTGCCGCGCGGGGCACCGGTCAGGTCGTGCACGGCGTGGAAACTGGCGCGGATCCGTTCGAAGGCAGGGGACACTTCGGCCACCAGCTGCTGCCCCGCTTCCGTCAGGGACACCTGGCGGGTGGAACGGCGCACCAGTGGCACGCCGGCCGCTTTTTCCAGGGCGGCGATTCGCATGCTGGCCGAGGAACGCGAGATCCCCAGGCGATCGGCGGCCTGCACGAAACTCTGCGTCTCGGCCAGTACGGTCAGCAGGTGCATGTCGGAGAAAGGTGTCGTCGATCCTGCACTCATATCGATTCCATTCGTCTAAATTTTTGAACACTGTATTGAAGTGCGGCCGGTAGATGCAAGTGGGGGAACGCAATAGACTGCCTGAGTGAAAATCTTCGCAGGCAAGTCCGGCGCCCGGCGCCACCCTGCCGGCTCAACGAGACACAGATCAAGGAGATCCTCCATGGGCAACCCCAACGACAGCATCAGCCAGACCCAAACCGTGGCACACTGGATCGCCGGCCACACCGACCTGGGCAGCGCGCAGCGCACCAGCCCGGTCTACAACCCCGCCACCGGCCAGGTCAGCGCGCAGGTGGTGCTGGGGGGTGCCGCCGAGATCGATGCGGCGGTCCAGGCCGCCACGGCCGCCTTCCGCGCCTGGGCCGACACGCCCCCGATCCGCCGCGCACGTGTGATGTTCCGATTCCTGGAGCTGCTCAACCAGCACAAGGACGACCTGGCACGCGCCATCACCAAGGAGCACGGCAAGGTCTTCACCGATGCGCAAGGCGAAGTCACCCGTGGCATCGAGATCGTCGAGTTCGTCTGCGGCATCCCGCAACTGCTCAAGTCCGACTTCACCGACCAGGTGTCGACCGGCATCGACAACTGGACGCTGCGCCAGCCGCTGGGCGTGGTCGCCGGCGTGACGCCGTTCAACTTCCCCGCAATGGTGCCCATGTGGATGTTCCCGGTGGCAATTGCCGCCGGCAACTGCTTCATCCTCAAGCCCAGCCCCATCGACCCCAGCGCCTCGCTGATGCTGGCCGATCTGCTCAAGCAGGCCGGTCTGCCCGACGGCGTCTTCAATGTGGTGCAGGGAGACAAGGAAGCCGTCGACGCCATTCTCGCGCACCCCGGCATCAAGGCCGTGTCCTTCGTGGGCTCCACGCCCATCGCCCACTCTATCTACGAGACCGGCGCACGCCACGGCAAGCGCGTCCAGGCCCTGGGTGGTGCGAAGAACCACATGGTGGTGATGCCGGACGCCGACCTCGAACAGGTCGCCGATGCCCTGATCGGCGCTGGCTACGGCTCCGCGGGCGAGCGTTGCATGGCCATCTCCGTGGCCGTGCTGGTGGGGGACGTCGCCGACCGCCTGATGCCGGTGCTGGCCGAACGCACCCGTGCCCTCAAGATTCGCAATGGCCTGGATCTGGAAGCGGAGATGGGCCCCATCGTGCATGCCGGCGCTCTGCAGCGCATCACCGGCTACATCGAGAAAGGCATTCAGGAAGGGGCCACCCTGGTCGTGGACGGACGTGACTTCGACCCCTCCACCACTGGCGAGGGCTGCGAACAGGGCTTCTGGTTGGGCGGCACACTGTTCGACCATGTCACGCCCGAGATGAGCATCTACCGTGACGAGATCTTCGGCCCGGTCCTGTCCTGCGTGCGCGTCGGCAGCTTTGCCCAAGCCGTTGATCTGATCAACGCTCACCAGTATGCCAACGGCGTCAGCCTCTTCACCCGCGATGGCGGTGTGGCTCGTGAGTTCGGGCGACGCATCGAAGTGGGCATGGTCGGCGTCAATGTGCCGATTCCGGTGCCCATGGCGTGGCACGGCTTCGGTGGCTGGAAGGCCAGCCTGTTTGGCGACATGCATGCCTATGGCGAAGAAGGGGTGCGCTTCTACACGCGTCAGAAGAGCATCATGCAGCGCTGGCCGGACAGCATCGCCAAAGGGGCTGAATTCGTCATGCCCACCGCGAAGTAAACGGCATCGGTCCGCTTGCGTGCGTCACTGCTGAACGGCACCGTGCAAGCTCAACAGTGAGCGCCGCGCGCACAGGAACATGGCGCGCATCGAGAGATCGGTGCGCGCCATGATTATTTTCGGCGTCGCATGGGGCGGCGCCGCATCGGCGGGAATCAGTCGGAACCGAGATTCAGGTTCAGGGGCTGACGCTTTTCCACGTTCCACTTGAGCAGGGCCGCGGAACGATAGATCCCGTGAGCGAACTTGCCGTAGGGCATGGTTAGGAACAGCGCCATGACCGTCCCCAGGTGCACGGCCAGCAGCACGCCCATCCAGGAAGTGTCGCGCAGCGCCAGCAGGGCCAGACCGGTCAGACTGATGAAGAATAGAAGCGCGATGAAGCCGAGGTCCATGGGACGTTGCTCTCTGTCACCCTGCAGGGGGTGCCGGCGCAGATTCAGCCAGAAGAGCCCGGCCGGCCCGATCAGCAGGCCGATGCCGCCGAGGGTTCCCAACACCACGGGCAGGCTGGTGTAGGCGTAGGGAGCCTCCCATCCGAACACATAGTGATAGAGCGTTGCCACACTGGTGGCGGTAAAGCACAGCAGGAATCCGTAGAAGGTGAAGTGGTGGAAGACACGGCGGCGCTGCGTGAAAGCGTCGTCTTCATTGTTGCAACCCTTGCCGTGGCCCCCATCCAGATACTTCAGCGTGAGCACGTTCTGAGCTGCCTCGACCACTGCTTCGCCGCTGCGCGGCCCGGGAACGGCCTGGCGCCAGAAGCGCTGCACCCCGATGCCCAGCGCCAGCACCGCAAACAGGAAGACGCTGCCGAACATGGCCACCAGCAGGTTGTGCGGGAAGATGGCGTAGAAGTTTCCGGCCAGCGGTTCATGCCGCAGGGAGCCGGTCATGGCGACGACCAGCACCAGGAACAGGGCAAGTGCGGCTGCCAGGGCCAGGGACACGGCCAGCCCATTGCGCTTGTACAGCGCGCCCAACGGGCGCGGCCAGGCGAATTCCTGGTATGTCTGGGCGCGCACCTTCGCCATGGTCTGGGGAACATTCACCTGGAAATCATGCGGCGGCGCATACTGACAGGCGTGCAGACAGGCGCCACAGTTGTGGCACAGGTTGGCCATGTAGTTGATGTCCGCCTTGTTGAATTCCAGGCGACGGGTCATGGCCGGGAAAACGGCACAGAAGCCTTCACAATAGCGGCAGGCATTGCAGATCTGCAGAATGCGGGCGGCCTCCGCCTCGTCTGCGGTCAGCAGCGACTGCGCGGCCGACCCATTGCAC
>JAJUFT010000024.1 GCA_029263615.1 Alcaligenaceae bacterium
GAGCAGATGGGGCTGGTGGAGCGCCGGCGCAATGTCGGGGCGCTGGTGCGGGGTTTCGAAGACCAGGAAGTCATCGACCTCTACGAGATGCGCAGCCTGCTCGAGACCGAAGCCATGCGCCGCATGCCGCTGCCGGTGGACGCCGGGGCCCTGGCCGCCCTGCAGGCGATTCAGGCGACCCACGACCGCGCGGTGGCCGAAGACGACCAGCGCGCCGTGTTCCGCAGCAACCAGGCCTTTCACGAGGCGCTTTATGGCCTGTGCGGAAACCAGGTGCTGGCCCAGGCCATTCATGAATACGCCCGGCGCACGCACGCCATCCGCTTCGGCGCCTTGTCCACGCCGGAGCAGCAACAGCGATCGATGCGCGAGCATCATGAGATCCTCAGGGCCCTTCAGGATGGAGACCGGAACGCCCTGATCCAGCTGGCGCACGGGCATCTGCTTCCCTCGCGGGACCGCTACCTCGCGCTGTCCCGGGCGCGGCGCCAGCGTCCCCGGGGCGACTGACCGGGGGCCCTGGCGCGGCAGGCCGGGCGCCTCAGGCGCGGCCGAACTGCTTGCGGATGTCATCCGCCGTGGCCAGTGGCCGGCCCAATGCACGGGCCCCTTCCGCGACTTGTGCCACCAGGGCGGCATTGTCGGGGGCGACGCTGCCGTCCTTGAGGAAGAGGTTGTTCTCGAAACCAACCCGCACGTGTCCACCCAGGCCGGCCGCCGTGATGGCGCAGGCATTTTCCTGAGGACCGAAAGCGCACATGGCCCAGGGATACTGACCGTCATGGGCATTTAGAAAGGGCAGGAGATCGGTGGGGCTGGAGGTCTGGCCAGCGGAGTAGCGGCCCAGCACGAACAGCAGGAACCAGGGCGCTTCAGGGATGACCCCGTCGGCGCGCAGGCGTTGCCAATGGGCGACGTCCTGTTCGTCATAGAGAATGACCTGGGTCATGATGCCTTCCTGCACCAGCCATGAAAAGAAGCCGTGCAGGTCCGCTTCCGACACCTCCGGTTTGAGCAGCTCGCGCAGGCCCACGGACACTGCCTCGGGACGGGTGTCGCGCACGACGGCCATCTGTGCCGGCGGCTCATACACCTGGGCCGCTTCCGTGGTGATCTGCACGACCAAGGATTGCCCCACGGCGCGTCGCACTGCGGCCGTGGCCTCCTGGTAGGCCTGGGCATCCAGCAGGTGGCGGCCATCGGGGCGCCGCACGTGCATGTGGATCATGGCGGCGCCGGCGTCCAGGCAGGCCCTGGCGGTGTCGGCCAGCGCATCCGCGGTCAGCGGCACCGCAGGATGTTGTTCGTGGGTCTTGTAGGCGCCATTGGGCGCGACCGTGAGAATCAGGGGCGTGATTGCATTCATGAGGGATCCTTGCGTCATGCTTCTGCGGCGTCCTGCACGGGTGGCAGTTCCTGCTTGAGCAGGTCGAGCCCCGCCAGCAGCAGGTTCTGGTAGCGTGCCCGTTCGGCGGCAATGGTCTCGGGCGTCCATTTGAAGAAGCCCTCGCCGGTCTTCATGCCGAACTTGCCCGCCGCCACGCGTTCAGACAGACATTTTGCCGGTTCGGTGTTGGCGGCCAGGGATGGGTACATGGTGGCACCGGCGGCACAATGGACTTCCAGGCCGGCGTGGTCGCGCTGCAGCACCGGACCGGCTGCCAGGAAGCGGAAGCCAAAGCCGAAACGCACGGCGGCGTCGACATCTTCCGGGCTGGCCACGCCTGCATCGATCAGGGCGAAAGCTTCGCGTGCCAGGGCGTGCTGAAGGCGATTGGCCAGGAAGCCCGGGAGATCACGCTTGACGAACACGGGCACGGTACCGCACTGGCGCATGAAGCTGTACAGGTTGCGCGCGTGATCGGTGTCGGTGCGTTCGCCGCAGACCACTTCCACCAGCGGCGTGAGGTGAGCGGGCATGAAGAAGTGCAGGCCGATCATGCGGTCGGCCGTTTCCAGGCCCTCGCTGATGGCCGAAATCGGGAAGCTGGAACTGTTGCTGGCCAGCAGGGTGTCGCGCCGAGCGAGGGTTTCCAGCTGGGCGAACAGGGCCTGCTTGATGTCGAGGCGCTCGGGAATGCACTCGATCACCACATCGACTTTCTGCCAATCGACGTCTTCCAGACTGGCTGCCGTGTGCAGGCGGTCGATGCGCGACGCGGCATCCAGCTGGTTCAGGCCGTTTTCCACGCGAGCGGGCAGGCCGGCACGCCGTTCTGCATTGGATTCCACCACGGTCGTGTGGCAGCCGGCCCGACACAGAACGACGGCGACGTCCGCACCCATGGTGCCACCGCCCACGACCACGGCGTGGGAACGGCTAGGACGGTAGTAATGAGCAGGAGCGGTGAAAGGCGTGGGGTTCATTGGACGGATCGACAGAGTTGCTGATGAAAGTCCCAGTGTGCCTCAGCTGCATATATTTGTGAAATAAAAATAAATTGTTGATTGAGCAATTTATTTGATTAATTAGCCGGCTCAGCCGCCCAAAGGATGCAGGCCGCCATCCATGTCCAGGCAGGCCCCGGTCACATAGCTGGCTCGGGCCGAGGCCAGAAAGAGGGCGGCATCGGCGATTTCCTCGGGGTTGGCCAGGCGGCCCAGGGGAATGCTGCCCACCATGGCCTGGCGGAGCTGTTCCACCGGCTTGCCGGTCGAGACCGACTCGGCTTCCAGACGCCCCTGCACGCGTCCGGTCAGTGTCGGCCCGGGGTTGATGGCGTTCACGCGGATGTTCTTGTGGCCCCAAGCATTGGCCAGGCCGGCGGACGCCAGCAACAGGGCCGCGTTGGCCGACCCGCCCGGCAGATGCACGGGGCTGGCAACCCGGCCCCCCATGCCGACAATGTTGACGATGGCGCCCGACGCGCGCTCGACCATGCGGGGAAGCACGGCATCCATCATGTGGATGTAGGTGAAGAACTTGGCGTCCATGGCATCGCGCCACGCCCGGGCATTGAGTTCGGCCGGTGCGTGGCGTTGTGCGGCGCCGGCGGAATTGATGAGGACGTCGATCGTGCCCAGTGTCCGACAGACCTCGTCGGCCGCGGCTTCGGCGGCCTCCGACTGGCGCAGGTCGGCCGCGACCGGGTGGACCCGGTGCCCGGCGGCTTTCAGTTGCCGCCGCGCCGCTTCCAGGTTCTCCGGGTTGCGCGATACGATGGCCACCTGGGCCCCTTCCCGGGCAAATGCAGCGGCGCAGGCCAGCCCGATGCCCTTGCTGCCGCCCGTGACCAGCACCACCTTGCCTTCAAGCTCGAGATTCATTCTTTGTCTCCTGAAACATGAAGGAGGCATTGTGCTCCGAGATCGGGCATGGCATGGGGAAAAGTGCACCGTGTTAGTGCATTCCCTAAGTGATGAAATGCATTATTTAATGCAAAATTTCATACATGCAGGTGAGGAGACAGGCTCTGCATGGGCGAAAAACCGATACGATCGGGCTTAATCGATAACTATAAAATAAAGCGGTATCAGAAGAAAAAGAAAGCACGAAGGCCGGCACGGTGTGTCGGCCTTTAGTCATTTGGGCGTCCGCCTGACCCCTTATTTCAGCAAGACCTGCACCGCGCCGGAACCCCCATCGGCTTCGGCGCATTCCACGTAAGCCACCACCTCGTTCATCTGCACCAGCCACCGGCGCACGCTGGACTTGAGCACGGCATCGCCGTTGCGGGAACCATAGCCCTTGCCGTGCACGATGCGCACGCACTTCACGTCGTGTGTCAGACACGAATCGACAAACCGCTCGAAACGCTCGCGGGCGTCTTCCAGCGTACTGCCATGCAGGTCCAGGCTGGCGCCGATGGGCCATTTGCCCCGTTTCAGGTCGCGCAGGATGTCGCTGCCATGCCCCGGCCGCAGATACTGGCGGTCGTCGGCATCGTGGGCAGCCGGAACATAGGCGTCGGAAAGCGGTCGCTGGCTGCCCGCCTCGGGGAGACCGGGCTTTGCCTTCTGGCCGGGGTTCGCCTTCTGTGTGGCCGCTGCCCCATCCTGGCCCGATGACGGCTTGCGCCGGGCGGGTTTCTCGGTGGTGAGGCCCGCCGCGCGCTTGCGCCGTTCCTCGAGAATGGCATCGGGCGCGAGCGGTACCGGTGCCAGCACGACCCGGCCCGGATCCTTGATGCGCTCTACGGAACGCACCGCACTCAGAAAGAGGCGACGGTCGGATTCGTCCAGAACCGGTGTGGGCGGAACGGAAGTGCCCCGGGCCCCGGATGCCTGCAACGCCGGCTTCTCAACATCAGCGCCGGGCCGCCCGGCCGCCTTTGATGCCGAGCCCTTGGACGAGACAGGGGACGCCCCCTTGGCCCTGGAGGCAGCAGCGGCAGCACCGCTGGCCTTGGGCATGAGGGGGGCGGGTGAGGGCGGCAGGAAGGGGGCGCGCTTGCGCGCCACCCGTTCGGGCCGCGTGGCAGAGGCAGTGGCGTCGGGTGGCGGATCGGGCTGCTTGAGCTTCTTGAGATCGGCCAGCCCGAGCTTATTCCGCCGCATTCTCCAGCCAGCGCTGTGCGTCGAGCGCGGCCATGCAGCCGGTGCCGGCGCTGGTAATGGCCTGCCGATAGACGTTATCCTGCACGTCGCCGGCTGCGAACACGCCGGGGACGGAGGTCATGGTGGCCAGACCGTGGCGCCCGCTGCGGGTGACGATATAGCCGTTTTCCATCTCGAGCTGGCCTTCGAAGAGGTGGGTGTTGGGCTTGTGGCCGATGGCGATGAACACGCCCATCACGGGCAGTTCACGCGTTTCGCCCGTCTGGTTGTTGCGCAGACGGACGCCGGTGACGCCGGAATCGTCGCCCAGCACTTCGTCCAGCTCTTCAAACAGGGCCAGTTCGATATTGCCGTTTTCCACCTTCTCCATCAGGCGGTCGACCAGAATCGGTTCGGCGCGGAACTTGTCGCGACGGTGCACGAGCGTGACCTTGCGGCAGATGCCGGCCAGGTAGAGGGCCTCTTCAACGGCCGTATTGCCGCCGCCCACCACGACGACATCCTGATTCTTGTAGAAGAACCCGTCGCAGGTGGCGCAGCCGGACACCCCGCGGCCCATGAAGGCCTGTTCGGATGGCAGACCCAGGTACTGGGCGGCCGCACCGGTGGCGATGATGAGGGAATCGCAGGTGTAGACGGTACCGCTGTCGCCCTTGAGCGTGAAGGGGCGCTTCGAAAGATCGACCTCGGTGATCTGGTCGAACACAATTTCGGTATTGAAGCGTTCTGCATGCGCGAGGAAGCGCTGCATGAGCTCCGGGCCCTGTACGCCCATGGCATCGGCGGGCCAGTTGTCGACATCGGTGGTGGTCATGAGCTGCCCGCCTTGCTCCATCCCGGTGATCAGCATGGGCGAGAGATTGGCCCGCGCTGCGTAGATGGCGGCGCTGTAACCGGCAGGGCCGGAACCCAGAATGAGAACTTTGGCGTGGCGAGTTGTGGTCATTGCTGTGCACCCTTTGTTGAACAACAGCCAATTATAATGGGCCACATGGCTAGGCTACCTGCGACCCCGTCCCGCTCCTCCCGCAATGTCAGAAACGGTCCATCCCCGCTGCAGACCCGTCTGTCGGGCCTGGCTCGCGAAGCGCGCTGGATCGTCTTTGCCGCACTGGCCGCCTGGCTGGCGCTGGTGCTGGGCACCTGGGACCCGGCCGACCCGGCCTGGTCGCATTCCGTGCATTCTTCCGTCACGCAGAATCGCGGCGGCATCCTCGGCGCTCACGTGGCCGACTTCCTGCTGTTCCTCTTCGGCTATTCCACCTGGCTCTGGGTGGTGCTGCTGAGTCACCGGGTGGTGGTGGGGTTTCTGCGCCTCACGGGCTCGCTGTCTCACCATTCCGAGTCCGAGCCCCTGCCCAGGGTGAGATGGGAAACCGGCATCGGCTTCACGATGCTCTTCATTGGCTGCATGGGCATCGAAGCCCTGCACATGCGGCAGCTGGGGGCTGACCTTCCCGCCGGCGCGGGCGGGCAACTGGGCCGGGTGCTCGCCGAGCTGCTGGCTTCGTCCTTTGGCGTGGCCGGCTGCACCCTGGGGCTGCTGGTGCTGGTGGCCGTGGGCGCCAGCCTGTTCTTCGGCTTCTCCTGGCTGCAGGTCTCGGAGCGGGTGGGCCTGTGGGTTGAACGCGCCTTCGTCAAGGTCATGGAAATGAAGGCGGCGCGTGACGACCGCAAGGTGGGCCAGGTCAGCAAGGCCCGCCGCGAGGAAGTGGTGGTTGCCAAGCAGGAAGAACTGGTGCACGAACAACCGGTGCGTATCGAGCCGGCCGTCACGCGGGTGCCCAAATCGGTGCGCGCCGAAAAAGAAAAGCAGACCACGCTGTTCTCCCTTCCGCCCGATCCGTCTGGCGGCGAACTGCCCGCCATCGGTCTGCTCGATGCACCCACCGAGTCTCAGGAACCCGTCAGCGCCGACACCATCGAATACACCTCCCGGCTCATCGAGAAAAAGCTGTCGGATTTCGGCGTGCGCGTGACCGTCGTGTCGGCCCAGGCCGGCCCGGTCATCACCCGCTACGAAATCGAGCCCGCCACCGGGGTGAAGGGCAGCCAGATCGTGAATCTGGCCAAGGACCTCGCCCGCGCACTGAGCCTGGTCAGCATCCGGGTGGTCGAGACCATTCCCGGCAAGAATCTCATGGGCCTGGAATTGCCCAACTCGAAACGGCAGGTGGTGCGCCTGTCGGAAATCATCGGGTCGCAGGTCTATCACGCCAATTCATCGCTGCTGACGCTTGCCCTGGGCAAGGACATCGCCGGGAATCCGCAGGTGGCCGACCTGGCCAAAATGCCCCACCTGCTGGTGGCCGGCACCACGGGTTCCGGCAAGTCGGTGGGCATCAACGCCATGATTCTCTCCCTGCTCTACAAGGCAGGGCCCGACGAAGTTCGCCTCATTCTCATCGACCCCAAGATGCTCGAAATGAGCGTTTATGAAGGCATTCCGCATCTGCTGGCGCCGGTGGTCACCGACATGCGCCAGGCGGCCAATGCCCTGAACTGGTGCGTCGCGGAAATGGAAAAGCGCTATCGCCTCATGAGCAAGCTGGGCGTGCGCAATCTGGCCGGCTTCAATGCGAAGATCCGCGAGGCGCAGAAGCGCGAGGAAACCATTCCGAACCCCTTCTCGCTCACGCCCGATGCCCCCGAACCGCTTGCGCCGCTGCCCTATATCGTGGTGGTGATCGACGAGCTTGCCGACCTCATGATGGTGGTCGGCAAGAAGATCGAGGAGCTCATCGCCCGGCTGGCCCAGAAGGCGCGTGCGGCGGGCATCCACCTGATTCTGGCCACACAGCGCCCCAGCGTCGATGTCATCACGGGGCTGATCAAGGCCAATATTCCCACCCGCATTGCCTTCCAGGTGTCCTCGCGGGTCGATTCGCGCACCATTCTCGATCAGATGGGCGCCGAAACGTTGCTGGGCCTGGGCGACATGCTCTACCTGCCACCCGGCAGCGGCCTGCCGGTGCGCGTCCATGGCGCCTTCGTGCACGACGACGAAGTGCACAGAGTGGTCGACGCGCTCAAGGAGCAGGGCGAGCCCAATTATGTCGATGGCATTCTGGAAGGCGGGGAAGGCGGCGAGACGGGCGATGGCGTGGGCTCGGTTACAGGTTTTACAGACGCGGAATCCGACCCGTTGTACGATCAGGCGGTCGAATTGGTGCTCAAGAACCGGCGTGCTTCCATCTCGTCCGTGCAGCGTTATCTGCGCATCGGCTACAACCGGGCCGCCCGGCTGCTCGAGCAGATGGAACAGGCAGGGCTGGTCTCTCCCATGCAATCCAACGGCAATCGTGAAATCCTGGTTCCCGCTGGGAAGGGAGGTGAAGATGATTGAATCAGGGCTGCGCACCGCCTTGAATTGGCTGGCCGCCGGCACCCTGGCGCTGGCAACGCTGCCGGCGTCTGCGGCCGATGCCCGCCAGCAGCTGGAACGCTTCGTGGCCGAGGTCCAATCGGCCACCGGCAGTTTCACCCAGCAAGTCGCCGATGACCGTGGGCAGCTGCGCCAGTCGCAGAGCGGCGAGTTCGCTTTCCAGCGGCCCGGCCTGTTCCGCTGGCAGACCGTGAAACCCTACGCGCAGCTGGTGGTCTCCGACGGCAAGCTGCTGCGCCAGTATGATCCCGACCTGGCCCAGGTGACCGAGCGCCCGGTGGGGGAATCCATCGGCGCCTCGCCGGCAGCCATTCTGTTCGGTTCCGGCAGCCTCGACGAGGCGTTCGAAGTCACCCAACAGCCCGACCGTGACGGGCTGGCCTGGTTGCGCGCCCGTCCCCGTACCGGCGATGCCGGGTTTGCTCACGTCGACATTGGCTTCCTCGATGGCCTGCCCCGTCGTCTGGAACTGTTGGATGCCTTCGGCCAGACCACCCGCATCGGCTTGTCCGACATTACGGCGAACCCCAAGCTGGCCTCCGGTATTTTCGATCTTGAAGTCCCTGCCGACGTCGATGTCGTGAGGGTGCAGTAGGTTCGGTATTCATGGGAAACGATCTTTTCTCCGATCAGGGAGGCGGTGTCGCCGTGCATGCGCCCCTGGCGGAGCGCATGCGACCGAAATCCCTGGACCAGGTGGTGGGGCAGAAGCATCTGCTGGGGCCCGGCAAACCGCTGCGGGTGGCATTCGAGTCGGGCCGCCCCCATTCCATGATTTTCTGGGGCCCGCCCGGCGTGGGCAAGACCACGCTGGCCCGCCTCATGGTGGAAGGGTTCGACGCCCACTTCATCGCCATTTCCGCCGTGCTGGGCGGAGTGAAGGACATCCGCGATGCGGTCGTGTCGGCACAGGCCGCCCAGGCGAGAGGCCGGCGCACCATTCTGTTTGTCGACGAGGTCCATCGCTTCAACAAGGCTCAGCAGGACGCCTTTCTGCCCTATGTGGAAAGCGGGCTGTTCACCTTCATCGGGGCCACTACCGAGAACCCGTCCTTCGAAGTGAACTCCGCGCTGCTGTCTCGAGCGCGGGTCTATGTACTGCAGGCCCTGTCGCTGGAAGAATTGGGCGAGCTGATCGACCGCGCGCTCGAGATCCTGAATGCCGAGCCCGGCCAGATGCCCCTGCATTTTGACGAGGCGGCCCGAGACCAGCTGGCCCGTTGGGCGGATGGCGATGCCCGTCGCCTGATCAATGCCATGGAAGTCGTGGCTGAATCGGCGCGCAATGCGGGACGCGAGCAGGTCGACCCGTCGTGGCTGGAAACCGCGCTTTCGCAGAGTCTGCGGCGCTTCGACAAAGGGGGCGACGCCTTCTATGACCAGATCAGTGCCTTGCACAAAGCCGTCCGGGGTTCCGACCCGGATGCGTCCCTGTACTGGTTCTGTCGCATGCTGGACGGGGGCGCCGACCCCCGCTACCTGTCACGCCGTCTGGTGCGCATGGCCGTGGAAGACATCGGTCTGGCCGACCCGCGCGCCACCCAACTGACGCTCAACGCGGCCGACATTTACGAGCGGCTCGGTTCCCCCGAGGGCGAACTCGCCCTGGCCCAGGCGGTGGTCTATCTGGCCTGCGCCGCCAAATCCAATGCCGTCTACAACGCCTACAAGGCGGCGCGGCGGTACGCGGAGCAGCATGGCAGCGCGCCGGTGCCCTTGCATCTGCGCAATGCACCGACCCAGCTCATGAAAACGCTCGGCCACGGGCGCGCCTACCGTTATGCGCATGACGAGCCTCATGGCTATGCGGCCGGCGAGCGTTATTTCCCCGACGGGCTGGACGCGACCTTCTACGAGCCGACAGATCGCGGGCTGGAAGGTAAAATCCAGCAAAAGCTGGCTTTCCTGCGCGAACTCGATGAAGCGCACAAGTCAGGCGGGAATCGCTGAAGCGTTTCCCCTGTCGTTGAATTGCGGCTGCAGCAGCCCGTTTCCTGAAGCGGAGGCTGCAGTTTTTGTCCAACCGAATCCACTCTTTCTTGGCTCATCCATGCTAGACCAAAACCTGCTGCGCAGAGATCTCCCATCCGTTGTCAAAGCCTTGTCCCTGCGCGGGCTGTCCTTCGACACGGAACGCTTCAACCGCCTGGAGTCCGAGCGCAAGGCGGTTCAGATGGAAACCGAGGCCCTGCAGGCGCGTCGCAATGCACTGGCCAAGCAGATCGGGCAGCTCAAGTCGCGTGGCGAGGACGCCTCGGCGGTGATGGCCGAATCGCAGGCCATTCCCGAGCAGCTCAAGCAGCTGGAGTCCAGGCTGGGGGCCATTCAGGAGGAACTGTCGGGCTGGCTGCTGACCATTCCCAATCTCCCGCACGAAAGCGTGCCCGAGGGCAAGTCGGAAGAGGACAACGTCGAAGTGCGGCGCTGGTTGCCCCCCGGCATGCAGGCGGATGCCCAGGGCAACCCGCCGGCCCTGGCCTTCGAGGTGCGCGACCACGTTGCCGTGGGCGAGCCGCTCGGTCTCGATTTCGAAACCGCGCGCAAGCTGTCCGGTTCCCGCTTCATGATGTTGCGTGCGGGCATGGCGCGGCTGCACCGGGCCCTGGCGCAGTTCATGCTCGACCTGCACACCACCCGGCATGGCTACCAGGAGTGCTACACGCCCTACATCGTCAATGCTTCAACCCTGCTGGGCACCGGCCAGCTGCCCAAATTCAAGGATGACATGTTCTGGGTGACCAAGGGGGGCGCCGACGACGCCGACGAAGAGCGTGAAGACCTCTACCTGATCTCCACGTCCGAGATCACGCTCACGGCCTCGGTGCGCGATGCCATTCTTCCCGTCGAGGCGCTGCCCACGCGCCTTACCGCCCATACGCCCTGCTTCCGTTCCGAAGCGGGCAGTGGCGGGCGTGATGTACGCGGCATGATTCGCCAGCACCAGTTCGACAAGGTCGAGATGGTGCAGATCGTTCACCCGGAGAAATCCTACGAAGCCCTGGAAGAAATGGTCGGCCACGCGGAAGCCGTCCTGCAGGCACTGGAGCTGCCGTACCGTGTGGTGCTGCTGTGTTCCGGTGATATGGGCTTTGGCGCGGCCAAGACCTACGACCTGGAAGTGTGGCTGCCGGCGCAGAACACATGGCGCGAAATCTCGTCGGTGTCCAACTGCGAAGCCTTCCAGGCGCGGCGCCTTCAGGCCCGCTTCCGCGCGGGTGGCAAGGGTAAGCCAGAATACGTCCACACCCTCAATGGTTCCGGTCTCGCCGTGGGCCGTGCGCTTGTGGCCGTTCTGGAAAACGGCCAGCAGGAGGACGGCAGCGTCGTCATTCCGGCGGCGCTGCGCCCCTATATGGCCGGGCTGGAAGTCCTTAAGCCCGAGTAAGCGCGTGGCGGCGGGCGTCTAGCGGCGCCAGCCGTAGGCGTGTGCGTGGGGCGGTGGCAGCGGCCGCGTCCCACGGTGCAGGTGATGCCGCGTCATCGAAGGCGGCAAGGGTTTGGCGCCGTGGAAATGCCGATGGCGCTTCGAATGGCGGTAGACCCGTTCCGGGTAGTACACGGGTGGGGCATACCGATGGCGCACGGGCGGGTGTCGGTGCACATGTCGGTGGTGCGAATGGGCATGTTTGCCGCCCACCAGCATCACCTGTGGCGTTCCCATTCCGATTCGAGCATCCACGTCCGCCCTGGCAGGCAGGGCGAACAGACCCGAAGCAAGCACCACACCCAACAAAAGTCGTTTCTTCATGACAGGCCCCCTTTAGGTCGTTCGACCCATTGTGGCCGATCAGGCGTTTCAGAACTGTTGGGGCCGTGCCTGCAAACGCTTCAAACTGCTACGGTCCGGTACAGGCGGCCGCGTGGTGCAGGTGGATCCAGTCCACCATTTCCGATTCTGGCCGGTAGCCGTCCACCACGCGGGCGAACAGTTCGCGCATGGCCGGATAGTTGTCGTCGGCAATGGCCACCGCCAGAGCATCCAGCACGGTCTTCAACGCTTCCCAGCTCAGACGATTTTCGCTGGCTCGCATGATCATGGGGTGGGGCGTAGCGGTGACGTCATTGCCGATCAGCAATTCTTCATAGAGCTTTTCGCCGGGGCGCAGCCCCACGTATTCGATGGCAATATCGCCGTCGGGCTGTTCGGGGGTTCTGAGGGTCAGCCCGGAAAGCAGCACCATTTTCTCCGCCAGCTCGCGGATCTTGACCGGTTCGCCCATGTCGAGCACGAAGACGTCGCCGCCCGTGCCCATGGAGCCGGCCTGAATCACCAGGGAAGCCGCTTCGGGAATCGTCATGAAGAAGCGGGTGATCTCGGGGTGGGTCACGGTGATGGGGCCCCCGGCCTGAATCTGCTTGCGAAACAGGGGCACGACCGAACCGGAGGAACCCAGCACATTGCCGAAGCGCACCATGGTGTAACGGGTGCGGTTGGGCAGGGCGATGCCGCTCTGGTCGCCGTAGGGAATCGGATTTGCCTCGCAGGCGAGGGCCTGAAGAATGAGCTCGGCCAGTCGCTTGGTGCAGCCCATGGTGTTGGTCGGACGCACTGCCTTGTCGGTGGAGATCAGCACGAAGTTCCGCACGCCCGCGCGCAGGGCGGCCTGGGCGGAATAGAGCGTGCCGAAGACGTTGTTCAGAATGCCCTCGGCCATATTGCATTCCACCATGGGCACATGCTTGTAGGCGGCGGCGTGGTACACCGTGTCCACGTTCCAGGCCGACATCACGTCGAACAGGCGCTGCTGGTCGCGCACGGAATTCAGGATGGGCACGACACGCACGTCCAGGTGGGCGCGGCGGATGTTTTCCTCGAGCTCGGTCTGAATGGAGTAAAGGTTGTACTCACAGTGCTCGTAGAGGATCAGCGTGTGAGGCCCGTTCTGCAGAATCTGCCGACACAGCTCCGAGCCGATGGAGCCGCCTGCCCCCGTCACCATCACCACCTGGTCGCGGATGCATCGTTCGAGCAGCTCCACATGGGGTTCGACCGGTTCTCGTCCCAGCAGGTCGGTGATGTCCACTTCGCGCAGGTTGTCCACCTTCAGCGTGCCATTGGCCAGGTCGCGGAAGCCCGGTACGGTGCGGACGGTGAAGGGGTAGAGGGCCAGACGGCCGATGATGACGTTGCGGCGTGCCCGGCTGACGGAAGGCAGGGCCAGCAGCACTTCGCGCAGGTCCAGGGTATCGACCAGGCTGCCGATGCGCGCGGGGTCGTACACCGGCACGCCGCCGATGGTGCGGCCCTGCAGGTCGGGGTTGTCATCGAGAAAGGCCACCACCTTGCGGCTGCGGTCTTTTTCCAGCGTGGCCAGGAGCAGATTGCCGGCAATGCCGGCGCCATAAATGGCAACGTGGGCCGGGCGGGGCGCGGGAATGGGCGCATCCTGAGGCTGACGCATCGGAACGGGCAGGGCAGCCCCCTGGAACCAGCTGCGCGCCAGCAGCCGGATGCCACCGAGAAAGAGCAGGCTCAGCAGGGCGTGGATAGGAATGATGGAACGCGGCACCAGAGCCGGACCGCCGCTGCCCCGGAACCATACGACGGCCGCCAGCAAAATGGCGGCGGCACCGAGGGCGCCTGCCAGGCGCCAGAGGGTGATCGGCCCCAGATAGCGCAGCACCGCCCGGTAAAGACCGGCTTGCGCGAGCAGGGGAAGGGTGAGGAGCGGGGCGGCGACAAACAGCCAAAGGTGCCCGCTCAGCGGTCGGGCCGCGCCCGGATCATCCAGGCGCAGGAAGAAGGCCAGCCAGAGCGAGAACCAGATCAGAGCGGTGTCCACCCCGACCTGAAGCAAGCGTTTCTTGACACGAGGCAGCGCCAGCAGGCGGTCGCGCAGAAGCACGGACATGCCGGGTTTTCTTCCGCGCCGATCGCTGGTCGGTGCTTGGGCGATGGAATGCATCTGGACCTCCTGTTCATGGGGGTGGCGGGGCGTCACTGAACGCCCATCTGTTCATGCCATTTGATGAAATTGATCCAGCGCCAGAGCTGGTTGCTGACGGGGCGCTGCCCGGCCATGACCGCGTCGTACTGGCGCAACAGTTCCTTCTGATCGAGAAAGGGAATGTCGGCGCCGTGTGCCAGCCACTCACGGACGGTGCCGGCCATGCCCTTGAGCCAGGTGAATTCCGGCGTCTCGAAGCCGATCTTGTCGCGCCGCTGCAGAATTTCGTCGGGGATGATGCCGCGCATGGCGGCGCGGAATACGTGTTTGGTCTGCCCGTCCGGGGAAATCAGATATTCCTCGGGCAGGGACAGCAGCCGTTGCGCCATGGGCAGGGTGAGAAAAGGCAGCCGGCTTTCCACGGAGAAATGCATGGAATTGCGGTCGCCCTCGCGCAGATAGCCCGGCAGGAATCGATGTTGCAGGGCATGCGCCATGCGTTCCACCACCCTTCGGCCGCGCGCGCCGGGGCTGCGCTGCAGCCGTGAATAATGCAGATCCACCTCGGCTTCGCGCAGCAGGTCGCCCTTGAGCCAGGCGGGAACCGGGGTGCGGCCGGAATAGTGGCGGGCCATGTGGAAGAGCCGGTCGGGCAGGGCGGATGCCATCAGATATTGCCAGGCGCGCCGATAGCTGCGGCCCGGCCACCGCGACCACTGATAGGCGAAGCGCTGGACTTCCAGCAGCCGCCCCTGTTCCAGCATGCTCAGCATGCGTTCGCCGGGAAAGCCGGCATAGCCGGCCAGCAGCTCGTCCGCACCCTGTCCCTCGAGGGTCACCGTGACCCCATTTTCGCGGGCCAGCTCATACACCCGATACTGTGCGTAGACCGAGGAGCTCATGAAGGGCTCCCCCTGCAGGGCGATCAGGCGTTCCAGGTCGCGCGCCAGCTCGTCGCGGCTGGCGACCACCTTGTGCGCCACGGCACCGACATGCTGGTTGACCATGTCGATCCATTTCTCTTCCGAACGCGGGTCGTCCGCCGCCACGTAGCTGAAGGTATGCAGGGGCAGATCCGGCTCGAGCTTGCGCATGGCGCAGACAATGGCGGAAGAATCGATCCCGCCCGACAGCGTGGCGCCCAGGGGCACGTCGCTGCGCAGATGCAGGGCGACGCTGTGCAGGAATTGCTCCCGGACCGCTTCGGCCGCTTCATCGAAACTCAGCGGGGCCGCTTCCCTGAGATCGGGCTTCCACCAGCACTGCTGCTGAATGCGTCCTGTGCGATGAAGGTCGACCTCGATCCGGTGGCCCGGGGCCAGGGCCAGAATGTCGTCGATGAAGGTTTCCGACGTGGTGTCGAAATCACCATGGACGAGATAGTCATAGCTGCGCTGCCAGTTGGCCAACGGTTTTTCGCCGCTGCGCAGGGCCAGCAGGGCCGGCAGTTCCGACGCAAACAGCAGGCGGTCGTTGCGGTGGGAATAGAAGAAGGGCTTGATGCCGAAGGCATCCCGGGCGGCGCTCAGGATCTGCCGCCGGCTGTCATGAACAACGAAGGCAAACATGCCTTCCAGGCGAATCAGGCAGCGGTCGCCCCACTGTATCCAGGCGGCCAGCAGCACCTCCGTGTCCGATTGCGTGGTGAAGCGCTGACCCAGTGTCTCGAGCTCGCGACGAAGCTCGCGATAGTTGTAGATTTCGCCGTTGAACACCATCCAGTAGCGACCGCAGGGCGAGACCATGGGCTGGTTTGCGGCGTCGCTCAGATCGATGATGGCCAGCCGCGTGTGGCCCAGTGCCAGCCGACCGCCCGCCGCTTCCTTGTATATGCAGCCCCGGTCGTTGGGTCCCCGCAGGCGCAAGGTATGCAGGGACGCCTCCATGCGGCGTTCGAGATCAAGAGGGGGGACGGACCACCATCCGCCAGTGATGCCACACATGAAACACTCCTTGAGAAAGGATCAGCGAATCACTTCGTCGGGCACGGGCGACGGCACCGGTTCCGGGCGTCGCTGGGCACACTTGACGATCACGAGGAAATACAGGGAATACAGCAGCAGCTCATGAGCGACGTAGAGCTTGAGGAAAGATTCGATGGGGAGGTGGCGGCCCAGCCACAGCGTGGCCGCCACGCTGAAAAAGTAGAAGATCTGCCACTGCACTCCACTTTTCACGTTGTGGTTGAGCGCCATGATGACGGTCAGGGGGCTGACGATGAAGCGGATGCCCACCGCCAGGGACAGCAGGCCCGCATAGCGCCCGGCTTCTGCCCAGGTCTGGCCGAACACGATGGTGAAGAGCTCGACGCCAAACAGGGCGAGAATGCCGACAAAGGGCAGTGCGATGGCGGTCAGTGTGGCGCCCGCGCGCAGAATGGTGGGCAGGATGTCCGCCGCGTTTTCGTGGTTGAGACGGGCAATGCGTTGATGCAGAACCTGGGCCACGGCACTCGAGATCAGAAACAGTGGGATGGCCAGCACACGCTGGGTGAAGCTGAACAGACCGGTGACCGTGGAGGAGAACGTGTGGCTGATGATGAGCAGCACCATCATCAGCGCTCCGCTGTCAAACACCGCGCCCCAGGTCGACAACAGCGGGAAGCGCCGGTATTCCCGGGCGACCGAGAAGATGCCGGCCCGATTCAACTGCCCACCCGCTTCCCGCAACGAGGCCAGATTCTTGGACACCAGTAGCGCCAGCCCTGCGCACTGGCCGCCCACCCAGCCCCAGATCAGACCGGTGGCGTGCAGGCCACCATAGCCCAGGCCGCATTGGGCGGCCCCCGTGGACACCCCCTGCGAAGCCCGCGCCATGGCCAGTTGGGGGAAGCGTCCGCAACGATTGTTCCAGTTGGAGAGAATCTGGAACGACGCCGTCACGAAGACGGCCAGCGGCAGCAGATACAGCCATTCGCCATGCAGGATTCTGAGCCAGTCCTCGGGGAGTCGGCCATACGAGATGACCACCAGAAAGGTCAGGATCAGACAGACGGTGCCGAGGATCAGCCAGCACAGGCCCACCAGGCTGGCCGCATTCGCATCGTCGGCCGGCAACATGATGGCCTGGTCGTATCGGCCCGCCGCCACGACGGAAATCACGCCGTTCACCGCCATGAACAAGGCGAACGCGGCAAAATCATCGGGCGAGAACAGGCGGGTGAGAACGGGGCTCAGCAGGACAGGAACCGCCTGGGCGATCACAGAGCCGGTCATCAGGGCTGCGACATGGCCCAGGAATTTTTGTTTGTGCAGGACGGAGAGACGATTTCGCCACATGATGGTTGCCGAGCGTAGCCTCATTGAATGGTCGAGACCGTGTTGCGTGGGGCGGAGACGCTGCCCGACCGCGTGGGCCGGGGCGAGGCCGCTTCCTGCAGCACCTCGCGCAGGGCCTCGCAGCAGCGCTCGATCTCGTCGTCGCGCAGCGTCGGGTGAACGAGAAACATCAGGGCACTCTGACCCAGGGCCTGGGCGCCGGGCAGGCGACAGCCGGGGCGGTAGCCGGTGCCGTCGAAGGCATTCTCACGATAAATTTCCGGACAAGACCCCGTGTAGCAGGGGATGCCGCGTGCCAGCAGGGCGCCGAGAATGCGGTCACGGCCCCAGTCGGGCTTGAGCTGCTCGAAATCGGCGAACACATAGCATTTGTAGGCGGCATGCACGATGTGATCCGGCACCCTGGGCACGCGCAGGCCGGGCAGCGCCGCTGCCGTTTCCCAGATGCGCGCGGCATTCTGACGGCGGCGTGCACTCCATTCCGGCAGGCGACGCAGCTGAATGCGGCCGATGACGGCCTGAACCTCCATCATCCGGGCATTGGTGCCGAAATCGTCATGCACCCAGCGGAAGCCGCCCGAGGTGCCCGAGCGCGACATGGCTTCGCGGCTTTTGCCGTGATCCTTGTAGGACCAGGCGCGTGCCGCGAGGATGGGGTCATTGGTCGTGATCATGCCGCCTTCGCCGCCGGTGGTGAGAATCTTGTCCTGACAGAACGACCAGGCGGCGATATGACCGAGGGACCCGACCGGCCGGCCTTTGTAAAAGGCCCCGTGGGCTTGCGCACAGTCTTCCACCACATCGAGCCCGTGATCTGCGGCCAGGGCCATGATGGGGTCCATGTCACAGGGCCAGCCCGCCAGATGCACGCACACGATGGCACGGGTGCGCGGGCTGAGCACGGCCGTGATGGTCTCCGCAGTAATGTTCTGGCTGTCCGGATCCACATCCGCGAACACCGGCGTGGCCCCCAGGGCAATCACGCAGGACACCGACGCAATGAAACTGCGCGGCGTGACGACCACTTCATCTCCGGGGCGTATCTTCAGCGCCCGCAGCGCAATTTCCAGAGCCAGGGTGCCGTTGGCGATGGAGACTGCGTGGTTGCAACCTGTGGCCTGCGCAAATTCCTCCTCGAAAAGACGGCATTCCTCTCCCGTCCAGTAGTTCACGCGCCCGGAGAGAATCACGGAACGGACGGCGTCGGCTTCTTCTTCGGTATAGGCGGGCCAGGGCGAGAGGCTGGTATCCAGCATGATGGGCTCCTTAGTGGACGAATGTGCGATAGAGACAGCGAAGGTCAGCAAGGAAGCTGCGCTGCTGGATGTATTCCCGGTTGATGCGTACTTTGTCCGGCCAGATCACTTCGGCGTTGTAGGCCTGGGCGTCGGGTTGGCGGCTGAGCAGGTCCTCCTCATTGCGGTACTTCACCGTGGCCGGGCCCGTGATACCGGGCCGTACACTGAGAATGATGCGATCCTCACCCTCGAGCCGGTCGGCATAGCCGGGCACATCGGGGCGGGGCCCGACGAAGCTCATGTCACCCACGAGCACGTTCCACAGCTGGGGGAGTTCATCGATCTTTGTGCGACGCAGGACGGCGCCGCTGCGCGTGATGCGGGGGTCGTTCGCCGTGGTGACCGTCCCCCGTTCCCGGCGGGACACCGGGTCGTCGCGCATGGTGCGCAGCTTGACGATGCGGAAGGTCCGGCCATAGCGGCCCACCCGTTCCTGCAGAAAGAAGCCGTTGCGGCCCGTCTCCACGGTGGCCGCCATCCACCCCAGCGCAATCAGGGGAGAGGCCAGCACCAGGCCGAACGCCGAGAGTGCGATATCGAAGCTGCGCTTGAGCGCCGCATCAGCCAGGGCCCGGGGAGCGGCCTTGTGGGCGTAGAGCGCTTTCTTGATGCCGGGCGGCACGCTGGCCAGAATCAACCGCACGCCCATGTTGCGCAGCATGTCCGTTCGGGAAAGGAAACCGATGCGCCGCTGGTAGCGGATCACGGCGAATTCGTGATGCAGGCTTCTCAGGCCATTGCGGGTCATGAACGCGGCGCCCGCCCTGACCTTGAACAGGGTGTCGGGCAGGTTGGCCAGTCGATGGCCCTTCACGATGAGCAGCGACCAGAGCGCGACATCCTGCGATCGCTTGAAGGGCGGGTAGCCGCCCACGGCCTGCACGGCTTCCTTGCGAAAGATGGCCACCGCATGGCTCAGGGGGCTGCGCCGACGGGCGAACTCGACCAGTTCCTCGTGCGTGGTGGGCAGTACCCGGGAGGAAAACACCACACCGTTCTCGTCGAATTCCTCCAGGGCGGCGCTGCTGGCGGCGATCTCCGGGTGCGCCTGCATGAAGGCCAGCTGTTTCTCGAAGCGTTGCGGCAGGGAAATGTCGTCGCTGTCCATGCGCGCCACCAGTTCATGACGGCAATGCGCCAGCCCCGCATTGAGGGCACGCGCCAGACCGACATTCCGGGGCAGCGGTACCGACCGGATATTGAGCGTTTCCCGAAATTCTCGAATCACGTCGTGCAGGGCGTCGGGCAGCGGCCCGTCTTCCACCAGGACGACTTCATCGGCCCGTCGGGTCTGCTGCACCAGGCTCTCCAGGGCGACACGCAGATATTCGGGCTTCTCGGCCTTGTAGACCGACATCAGGACAGACAGACTCATGATGCCTCCAGGAAGTACAGTCTGCGACGTCCCTCGCAGACGGAATCGAAGAAGACGGTCCGGCCGTCACCGGAGATGCGGGGGTGCAGGTCGCAGCGCGTTTCGCCTCCGTAGCGGAAGCTCTGATGAAAGCTTCCCAGGGTCTCCACCTGCCCGGTGCGCAGATTGCCGCGCATCAGATGCTGCATGCGGCGCCGGTCCGGGTAGGTGTCGGTGACGAACCAGTGGCCGTGGACATGGGGATGGCCGTCGCCCAGTGCGTCCAGCGCGCCGTTGAACAGGGAAACCATCTCGCCGCTTGTCAGGTCGAGCGTGTAATACCCGTCGAACCCGGACGGCCCACGTGCATAGCACAACAGGGTGTGATCGTCGGCCCAGAAACAGTGACTCACCATGCCGTGAGCCGCCAGCACCCGTAGCGGGGCGCCGTCCGTGCTGCCCAGCATCAGCCGGTCGAACTTGCGCCGCCCCAGGAAGTAGCGATGCAGAAAGATGAACTGTTGGCCATCCGGGCCGATCATCACGTGGTTGAGCTTGTGGTGGGCCTGCTCAAACTCGGGTTCGGTTGCGGTGTCGCATACATCGCGCAGGGAATAGAGCAGGCGGGCGCTGCCGCTGGCCTGCTCCACGTGCCAGATGCCGTCGTCGCTCAGGGTGGCCAGCGCGGCGTCGTCCAGCGGCGGCAGGTTGCGGTAACCGTAGTCGGGGCGCAGCGTCTGCAGGCGCCGATAATTCAGGGAAAGAAAGTAGGCCCGCTGCCAGGCGTCCTGAACGGGTAGCGCGTATTGATGCACTTCGCGGCGCGTCGAAACGCAGACCACCCGGGCGATGTAGCGTTGGGCCTCGGGGTCGAAATCATTGAAAATGAAGTGGTCGCCGTCCAGCCATAGTGCGCGGGCTCCCTGCTGCCAGTTGTAGGCGCGGGTCTCCAGCGAAAGCACGGGTTCCGAAAGTCGCCCGGCCTTGAAATCGTAGACTTGCACGGCGATGGGCTGCATTGCGTGGGGCGGGCGGCTGGTAGGGAAGGGCGAAGCATGGCAGAGCAGCCAGCCCTCGTCGGACAGGGGCGACTTATCGTAATAACCGAAGAAGGTTTCCACGCCCTCGGCGCCCACGCGGCGCAGGGGGGTGCGGGTCACCGGGCGGGTGGCCCGACCTCCGCTCAGCAGGTAGGCGGCGCGCGCATAGCTCAGTTTGATGCATGATTTCAGCAGGGGGAAATCGGACAGCATGCGTGCGATACGTCGTTCCAGGGCGCCGTACTGACTAGCCATGGGTGCCTCCTGCGGGGGTGAAGGAAGAGACGGCCGCGCGCCGTGCCAGGGCGGGCCGGGAAGTGTGGCCGGCTCCCGGCACCGGCGAGCTGCCGTGCAGGGTCGCCCATGCAGCCTGCTGACGTGCCGTTGCCGTCGTGCGCTGATGCGCCATGCCCATCATGAGGCCCGTGAGCAGCCACAGTTCAGGCAGCAGCACGTACTCGTTCATGGTCATCATCAGCGCGGTGACAAGAAAGCTCACCCGAAAGGCGCGTTGGGACGAGCCCAGCGACGGCAGACTGGCGAAGATGCGTTGCAGGACGGCCAGCAGCAGAAGGAAGCCGCACACGCCCAGTTCCGTGAAGTAGGAAAGATAGAAGTTGTGCGACTTCGACGTGACGGTGCCCAGTCCCGCGCGGCGCAGGCCTTCGCGATAGTTCTCCATGCCCAGGCCGGTTCCGAACCAGAAGTGCTCCTTGGCGGTGGCGAGGGCGCTGTTCACCAGCACCACGCGGTTATGGTCGCCAACGGTGTTGTCCACTTCGCGGCCTTCCATCATGGCCGACAGAGTTTGTCCGGCCATCAGCAGCCGCTCCGTGCTGCGTTCCGCCACCCCGCTCTGCAGGAAGAGGGCGATCACCACCACGGCGACGCTCAGCTTGAGCAGGCCCATGAGCGAGAAACGCCAGTAGTAGAGGATCGTGCCCGCCATCAGGCCCAGCAGCCCGGAACGCGAGAACGTGAGGACGACGCACAGGGCAATCACGCTGACGCAGGTCGCCAGCCACAGGCGCGATTTGCCCCGGGCGGCATGGACATGGAACACCAGCGGGAACAACAGGGCCACCAGAAAGACGGTGCCGTTGCGGTTCATCAGGGGAATGAAGTTGGCGTCCGACCCGATGCCGGTGGCGTAACGCAGCAGCCCCACGCCGCAGGCGGCTACCAGCACCATGACGCAGGCTTCCAGCACACGATTCATGAAGGTTTCGGAGAACCGTGCGACCGTGGCCGCCATGGCAATCAGCAACACGAAATTGAGGGGCCAGGCCAGCCAGTACATCAGATTTGTGGCAGACACGCCCCGCATCAGCACCGTGTTGCAGAGGGTGTATATCAAGTAGATACCCATCAAAACATACAGGCTGAGGTGGCGGCGCGGCAGGCGCACCCCGTTGCGCAGGGCCAGCGCCAGCCCGACCGCCGTTCCGGGCAGGTAGACCAGCGGCAGGCCGCCCAGACGGGCGATGTCCATGTCCATGTAGGGCAGGGCGAACAGGGGAAACACGTTCGTGCCCATGGCCAGCACGAAGGCGCGCACCGCATTCTGGGGCCGGTGCAGGGCGTAGAAGAACAGGACGCCGGCCGCGCCCAGGAAGTAAAGCTTCAGTACGGTCAGCATGGGCGGGCCTCCCTGATGCGCGTCATCTCTCCGACGATGTGGCTGGCCTGGCGGTCTCTCGCATACTGCGCAATGCGCTCGGGTTGGGGCTGGTAGAACCCGAAACAGCCACTGCGCAGGGAGCGTTCCAGGATGGATTCGATCTCTTCGGCCGTGAGGGCGCTGAGGCCGGTGCCGGTGTGGTGCAGCAGGGCCGCGGCGGCGTTTTCGCCGTCCACGCCCACCGCCAGAATGGGGATACCGCTCACCAAATATTCGAACAGCTTGCCGGTGAGCACCCCGCGCGCGGCCGGCTCGGAGGATTCCAGCAACAGAAGCAGGCTGCTGCGGGCCTGCGCAGCGAGGGATTCCTGCCGCGAGACAAAGCCGTGCGCGTGAACGATGCCGTGGCGATTTCCATTGCAACGCTCGAGGATGGCCGTGAGCTCCTTCTCGTTCTGTCCGTAAAAATCGAGGGCAACCTGGTCGCGCGACAGGACGCCATTGTCGATGAGCCGGTTGATGGCCATCAGCAGGGGGGTTGGGTCACGGCGATCGGGGTAGAGCGTGCCGGCGTAGCAGATGCGCAGCATGCCGGCTGCACTGGGTGCGGGCCGGAGTCGTTCCCGCCAGTCGGGGAATTCCTCCGGATCGAAGCCGTTTTCAATCACCCAGACCGGGTGTTGCGGGTAACGCTGGCGCAGGCTTTCCGCCAGCGGTTCGGAGACCGTCATGAGCGCATCGGCCTTGTTGCGGATGCTGCGTTTCTCCAGCGTGCTTTCAATGCTGCGCAGAATGCCTCTGGCCGATGTGATGTGGTTATGCGCCCAGAGATCGCGGAAGTCGGCCAGCCACACGATCTCCGGGTGCCTGGCCTTGATGCGCGTGGCGACAATATGCGCGGCGGGCGGCGAGAAGGAACTCACGATGGCGTCGTACGGTCGGCGCGAGAGCAGCTCGAGTCCCTTGCGCAGGGCCGGTGCGATCCACATGTCATGAATGTCGACCAACGAGCCGATGTGGCTGCGCCACGTTCTCACGCGCTGTCGCAGTCGCTGGCCGGTGCTCTCGCCGGAGGGGACGCCGCCGGTCGACGTGCCACTCCTTTCCAGCCGCTTGCGCAGCCAGTCCGGCAGGAACGGCACTTCGACGACGTCCACAGAATCGGGAAGCTGGGGCGAAAGGCCGTACGGGCCGAGAAAGGGGTATTTCTCGGTCGTCAACACGGTGACCTCATGACCCTGTAGCGCCCAATACTTGGCCCATTGGCCCACACGCAGGACCGGAATGCGGTTCTGCGGATAAAAGTAGGTGGTGACCAGGAGAATTCTCATGGCTCACGCCTCCGCCAGGACGCTGGCAATGAACTGTGCGGCCTGGCCGTCGCCATATACAGCGGTGACGGGAACGGGCGCGGCAGGCTGGTTGATGTGATGGGCAATGCGCTCCGGGTCGGCGCCGACCAGCGTGTTGACGCCCAGTTCGACCAGTTCGGTCCATTCCGTTTCGTCGCGCAGCGTGATGCAGGGCTTGCCGTGGAAAAAGGCTTCCTTCTGAACCCCGCCGGAATCGGTCACGACGGCGGCGCAGTGCATTTCGAGCCAGGCCATCTCGAGGTAGCCCACGGGGTCCACCAGGTGGATGGAGGGCGCTGCTTCCAGCTGCAGGCGTTCGAGCGTCTTGCGCGTGCGCGGGTGCAGCGGCAGTACGACCGGCCGGTGGGAGCGGGCCAGCCCCCGGAAAATGGCGCGCAGGCGCTCGGGAGAATCCGTGTTCTCGGCCCGATGGATCGTGCACAGAAGAAAGTTTCCGCGTTCCACATCCAGGTCGGCAAACCAGTCCGGACAGCGCGCGCGGTCGCGATAGAACAGCGCGGCATCCATCATGACGTCTCCGCTGAGATGCACCCCGCTTCCGGCAATGCCTTCATTCTGCAGCTGCCGGCAGGCTGATTCCGTCGGGGCAAAGAGCAGGTCGGACATGTGGTCGGTCAGCACACGGTTCACTTCTTCCGGCATGCGCCGGTTGAACGACCTGAGCCCGGCTTCCACGTGCGCAACGGGAATGTGCAGCTTGGCCGCGGCCAGAGCGCCCGCCAGGGTGGAATTCGTGTCGCCGTATACCAGCACGCAGTCGGGCCGGTCCTCGAGCAGAATGGCCTCGATGCGCTTAAGCTGTTCCCCCGTCATGGCCCCGTGGCTGCCGCCCCCCACCGCCAGATGGTGATCGGGCCGCGGGATCTCCATTTCCTCGAAGAAGATGTCGGACATAGCCGCGTCATAGTGCTGGCCGGTGTGAATGAGGGTCTCCTGCAACCCGGGCTGGGCGGCGAGGGCCCGCGACACGGCGGCGGCCTTGATGAATTGCGGCCGTGCCCCCAGGATGGTGGTGATTTTCTTCATGCGGCAGCCCTTTTGTTGCAACGGCGCTTCAGTTCGAGGTGGCGCTGCAGCACATGCTCATACACCTGGCGCTGGTGCGCGTGTTCCAGCAGCGTGTTGTGCCACAGCAGGGTGAAGGTGCCGCCGACCCGATGGCAGGCCTCCATCAGGCGCACCATGCGCGCTTGCGCGGCGGCCACATCGCGGGGCCGCAGGCCGCCGATGATGGTCGACTCCATCACGATGAGCGGGCGCAGGCGGATCTTGAGCGGTTCGCCCATGACCGGGTCGATGGCCGAATACTCATGGCAAGTGCCGCAACGGAAGCCGGGGTGCATGGCATAGCCCAGGGTGGTGTCGTAGACCAGGTCGGCATCCACCAGCGCGTGCGCCGTATCGGGGGTCCGCCAGCGCAGGTAGTGCATGCGTACGCCAAAGGCAGGTTGCTGGATCCCGGCGGCGGCGCAGATGGCGCGCAGGCGGTCCGCTTCCGCCTTGAGCCGTTGCGGGTTCATGTAGGTGTTGAAACTGGGGTGCAGTCCGATCTCGTGACCGCGCGCATGAATGCGCTGCATGAGGTCGACGATGCCCGGGTGGTCGGGTTCGTAATGCCCGTCGCGACGCCGGTCGCTGCGGCCGCACAGGAAGTAGAAAGCGTTGCGCAGCCCGATTTCCTCGGAGCGATCCATGATCCAGTCGAAGGTGTTGAACGGGTCGCGCACGTCGATTCGACGGTTGGAATTCTTCCACAATGCGGGCGCCTTGAGCAGGGCCGGCCGATGACGGTGCGGAGTACGCAGCAGGTCCATGACCATGTTGCGCATCAGCCGGGTGCGCGTGATCGCTCCGTAGCGGGCCGGCGTATCGACGTCGTGAGACAGGCTCAGGGCGTAGTGGTGTTCGCGCAGAGGCAGACGCGGCCACACCCGCTGCATGACCCGGCGCAGCACTTCCAGCCATTCGTCGACGATGGGCCGTTCGAGATACCCGTGGCGGAAGGCGTGCGAGGCTTCCGCAGGGAAACGGCCGTGCGGGTCCAGATCGGTGCGCCCGACTTCCTCGTAGCGGCTCAGCATCCACCAGGCGAGCCCCAGAATGTCGTAGTGGACATGACAGGCCTGCTCTTTCTGCGTCATCAACGTCTGGGGTGCCTGATCCACCCCAGGGGTGGGCAGACCCACGGCGCCGGGGGGAAGCAGTCCCGTTTCGCTCTGGGGCAGCCAATGGCCGCATGGCAGGCTGCGGGGGTCGCCCAGGAACTGCTCGAAGTCGCAGCGGATGTGGATGTGCCGCTCGTCATCCGGTAAATGAAGACACCATGCGCCGTCCTGGTTGATGCGCAGCAGCAGGTCTGCATGCAGGCGTTCCCGAAGAAGGGTCTGCAACCACCGAACGACCGGTCTGGGAACATGTCCGGTCCGGGTGCTGCCAGGCGTCATGCCCGGGCCCGTTGGGCGGTCGCGCGCAGCGAATTCAGGAAAAGATAGCCCGACAGCATCCTGGATGGCGTCTTCGATACGGAAAAATAAGGACATTGCCGACCTCCAAAAGCGCGGACGAATTGCTCGATCGGTTCGGACATGGAACCGCAAAAATCAAAACTGCGAGTCACCGTAGCGGCGTGACGGATGGCTTCCCACATGCACAGGCTGGCCGCCCCGCTGTTGCGCAAGGCGGGGTCACCGCCGCCCAGCAGGTAGTAGGCGCTGTTTGCATCCCAGACGATGTACACCACCGCATGCTGGCGCCCCTGCGAGTCTTCGGCGATGAAGAAGGCGCGCTGGCCACGTTGCGCGCAGGCCTGGTCGAGGGCTTCGATGACCGGGCGAGGTGTGGGGATCGCCTTTCCCTGACGCTGGAAGCTCATGCCATGCAGGCGGATGACGTCATCCAGCGTGCGGTCGTCCCGCACGCACAGCTGATAGCGACCGGACGCCTTGCGGATTTCCTTCCGGATGTTTTCCTGAAAGCCGTCCCAGACGGCGTTCAGGTCGCTGAGATCCTGCAGCACGTAGCTGTAATCGGTGGTCTGATGAAAGCCGCTCCAGTGGAAGGGCAGCCAGTTGGTCTGGCTGTAGTGCCAGGACTGCCGGAAATGGTCGAAGGGCGGCAGCTGGGCAATCAGCGCCTGGAACAATTCCTTCTGCTGCGCAATGCGCCGGGGCAGCTTGGCGTCCGACGGCCGCAGCCAGGGGCCCAGCGACAGGGTCAGCCAGGGCTGGGTTGAAATGCGGAAGCCGGCGCGTCGCCCCTTGAGGTAGGGCATGGTGGCCAGCACCAGCCCGCCCTTCTCCACCAGGGCAACGTCCCAGCCGTCGTCTCCGGTGGCGGCATCCAGCCACCAGGGGCGGGAGAACAGGGGGATGGAAGGTTCTTCCTCACATAGCTTGCGGTACGCTTCTTTTTTGTCGCTCATGGCGTCCCTCCGATATTGGTTGTGCGTGCCACGTTGCCGTGCATCGAGCTTCGGTTCAGCAGAACACTTCTGCGTCCTGCAGGGCTTCGACGACGATCTGCTGCTGCCGATGCGTCAGGTAGGGGTGCATGGGCAGGCTCAAGACCTGTTCGGCCACCCGTTCGCTGACCGGCAGACTTGCCTGCGCATCGGCCACCGCCGGTTGCCGATGCAGGGGCAGGGGGTAATGCACCATGGTGGGTATCCCGGCATTCATCAGGCGTTGGCGCAATCGCATCCGTTCCTGCGAACGGATGGTGTATTGCGCGTACACGCTGGTATTGCCCTCGGCCACATGGGGGGTGGAGCGCACGCAGGCCTCGGCCAGCAGCCCGTCATAGTTGGCAGCGACCTTCTGCCGCAGCGCGACCTCTTCATCGAAGATCTCGAGCTTGGCGAGCAGCACCGCCGCCTGCAGCGTGTCGAGCCGGCTGTTCATGCCGATGCGCACATGGTGGTAGCGCTGTTCCTGACCATGGCGGGCGATCTGCCGCAAGCGGTGGGCGAGTTGCGCATCGTTGGTGAACAGGGCGCCACCGTCGCCATAGCAACCCAAGGGTTTGCTGGGAAAGAAACTGGTGCAGGCCACGGTGGCCAGATTGCAGGAACGGCGTCCCCGGTAGCGCGCCCCGAAACTCTGGGCGGCATCTTCAATCAGTGCCAGCCCATGTCGGTCGGCAATGTCGGCCAATGCGTCCATATCGGCGCATTGGCCGAAGAGCGACACCGGCAGAATCGCCCGGGTGCGAGGCGTGACCATGGCTTCCACCGATGCCGGGTCGACCGTATAGGTGCGTTCGTCGATGTCGGCATACACCGGGCGGGCGCCCAGCAGGGCGATGGCTTCCGCCGTGGCGATGTAGGCGAAGGCGGGGGTGATGACCTCGTCGCCCGGCCCGACGCCCAGGCCCATCAGGGCAATCTGCAGGGCGTCCGTGCCATTGGCGCAGGTGATGCAGTGGCGGGCCCCGGTGTAGGCCTTGAGTGCCTGCTCCAGCTCCTCGACTTCCGGGCCGAGAATGTATTGGCCATGTGCGAGCACCGCAGCCATGCGCTGCTGCAGCGTGTCATGAATGCGCTTCTGCTGGGTCTTGAGATCGATGAAGTCCATCATGGCTTGCATCCTGTCGGGTAAGGAGGTTGTTCTCGAGGAGATAGACCGTGCCGGTGTGGGGACAGCGCGCCTGGCCGTGGCCCGAGACTGGCAGGGGCAGGCGTTCGCCGTAATCGCTGATCCAGCCCAGCTGGCGGGCCGGCACCCCGGCCATCAGCGCGTGGTCGGGCACATCGCGGTTGATGACGGCGCCGGCCGCCACAAAGGCTCCCCGGCCGATGGTCACCCCGCACACGATGGTGCAGTTGGCACCCAGCGTGGCACCGCGCATGACCCGGGTGGGGCGGTACTCGTGCTTGCGCTCGATGTGGGCCCGCGGGTTGTAGACATTGGTGAAAACCACGCTGGGCCCGCAGAAGACATCGTCTTCCAGCGTCACTCCGTCGTAAATCGACACGTTGTTCTGAATCTTGCAGCGGTCGCCCACCACGGCCTTTGCGGCAATGAACACGTTCTGCCCGACGGAGACCTGCGCGCCCACCCGCGCCCCCGCACAGATGTGCGTGAAATGCCAGACGCGGGTCCCGGGCCCGATGAGGGCGCCGTTATCAACCACGGCGCTGGGATGAATGGAAATGTGCATGGCTCAGGACGCGTGGCTGGGTTGAAGCAGCGCTGCCAGACCGGTCTCGGAAAGCAGGATGCCGTGACCGGTCAGATAGGGGTGACGCTCCCCCCGGTTGGGAGCAATGGCGGCGTTGCGGATGGTCGCCACCGTGTCGATGGCACAGCGGTTGTCTTCCAGACCGAAGCCGCGGCCGGCCAGAATTTCCTCATAGCTGCGCTGGTGCAGATCGGTGAACCCGCCGGAGAATTCGATTTCTTCGCCATCCAGGGTGATCGATCGCCAGGTGCGTTGCCCCAGCGCACGGCCGCGTTCCGGCACATCGTCCACATCGACCGAGAGGAACCAGCGGACGCGGGCGTATTCATATTCCAGGTAGCCCGCCGCCTTGTGAGGCGTGGACAGGTGCACGATGTTGTCCTGAAGGCGCCCGAACACGTGGTGCAGCATGTCGAAGAAATGCACCCCGATGTTGGTGGCGATCCCGCCCGACTTCCTGACATCGCCTTTCCACGACCGTCCGTACCACTGACCGCGCGCCGTGATATAGGTCAGATCCACTTCGTATTTGCGGTCACGCTGCTCTCGGCGCACCTGTTCCCGCAAGGCCTGGATGGCGGGATGCAGCCGCAGCTGCAGAATCGTGTGAACGCGTCGTCCGCTGGCAGCTTCGATTTCCTGCAGGCCGTCGATGTTCCAGGGGTTCAGCACCAGTGGTTTCTCGCAAATGGCATCGGCTTCGGAACGCAGCGCGAAGCGGATGTGCGAGTCATGCAAATAATTGGGGGAGCAGATGGATACATAGTCGACCCGGTCAGGGCTGGCGGCCCGACGCAGTTTGTCGACATGGCGGTCGAAGCGCTCGAATTCCGTGAAGAAGTCCGCCTCGGGAAAATGGCTGTCGATGATGCCCACCGAGTCATTGGGGTCCAGCGCCGCAACCAGACGGTTGCCCGTAGCCCGGATGGCCTGCATGTGTCGCGGCGCGATGTAGCCGGCGGCGCCGATCAGTGCGAAGTTCTTCATTTTGCGCTGTACCCCCCATAGGCGGCCCGGTAGGCGCCGTAACGGGCGCTGAACCGGTGGTTTTCGTTGTTGAAATCGTTGAAGATCACGCCGTTGACACGTCCCCCAGCACGGACCAGACGGCGTGCCGATTCGTCGAGTTCGGCGGAGGTGGTGACTTCCGCGCGGGCCAGAAGGATGACGGTGCCCGCATGGGGCGCCAGTGCCATGGCGTCGGACATGGTCAGCACCGGCGCGGTGTCCAGCACCACCATGTCGTAGACTTCGGACCACTCGCGCAGCAGCTCACCCACACGCGGCAGGAGCAGCATTTCTGCGGGATTGCGTGGCAGTGTTCCGCTGGTGATCACGTCGACGTTGGGCAGCAGCTTGCGGCGCACGGCCTGATCAAAGTGGCAACGGCCGCGGATCAGCTCGCTGAACCCCCGGCCGCGGTCGAGGCCGAAGTACTGGTGAACGCTGCCCTTGCGCAGGTCGCCATCGACCAGCAGGACCCGCTTGTCCGACGCTCCGATGACGGCGGCCAGATTGACGCTGGTGAAGGTCTTGCCGATGCCCGCCGAGGGGCCGGCAATCATGACGATATTGTTGGGCGCGTGGTCCAGACCGTGGCGCATGGCCGCCCTCAGGCCGCGCAGGCTTTCCACGGCGGGCGCGTCGGGAGAAAGATCCGCCAGTACATGGGTGCGCCGCCCCGCCAGGCGCGGGTGGGGCAGGGAATCGGGCAGCACCCGGGGCACGGTGGCCAGCACGTCCAGACCCAGGTTCGACTCGACATCGGCCGGTGTGCGCAGGCCGGGACGCATCAGATTGCGCACCACCGCCAGCGCCACCCCCATCAGCAGACCGGCAATGCCGGCAATGATCAGCGCCAGAGCCTTGCGGGGCTTCACCGGCTCCTCCGGCACCATGGCCGGGTCCACCAGCCGTACACTGCCCACCTTGCCTTCCTTCACCAGGCGCAGCTGTTGCGCGCTGTTGAGCAGGCCGGCGTAGAGTTCGCTATTCACCTGCACGTCACGCACCAGGTTGAGCAGTTGCTGCTCGAGGGCGGGCAGCTCCTTGATGCGATCGGCCAGGCGCGCCACTTCCCGTTCCAGGGCGGCAATCTGATCGTCCAGGGAACGCATGGTGGGGTGCTGCGGGCCGAACTGGGACGAGAGTTCGCGCCGGCGTTGCTGCAGTTCGAACAGGCGGGTCTGCATGGTCACCGAGGTTTCCAGAGAGAGCCTGCCTTCCGTCCCCAAATCAAAGGTGCCATGACGGTCGCGGAAGGCGGTGTACCGGTTGTCCGCTTCGTCGAGCTGGCGGCGCAGCTGGGGCAGGAACTCGTCCAGGAAGCCCAGGGACTTTTCCGCTTCCGCGGCACGCCGCTCCACGTTCTGGCGGACATAGGCTGCGCCGATCGTGTTGATGATGGCAGCCGTCTGCACCGGGTCCGTGCCTTCCAGCGACATGGCCAGCACGCCCGAGGGCTTGTTCTTCTCATCGATGACCATCTCGGTCTGCAGGGCCTCGATGGTGGCCAGCCGGGAACGCCGTTCCAGGGTGAAACGGGCACCGGGCAGGCCTTCCAGCGACTTGAGGATGAGGGTGCCCGTGCCGCTGCCATAATTGAACTGGACGGTTTCCCCCGGCTGGCCCCGCGCGATGTGGTTGCCGTCGTGGTCCAGCAGATCGAAGCCGGCATCGGTGACCTGCACGGTGAGCGGGCGGTTCTCCAGTTCGACCGGCACATCGAGCTGCTGCACCTGGATCGATTCCCGACCGTGGACATAACCGAAGTACTCCGGCAGCACGGGTGTGCTGAGACCTTCACTGCGTTCGGCCAGCCAGCGGCCGACGAGCGGCAGATAGTTGGGCTCCGCCTTCACATAGAGTTGCAGTGCATCGGTCGCTTCACCCACCACCAGGCGGGAGCGCAGCAACTCCATTTCGGCCGTCGCCGTCGCCTGCACATTGAACACCGAGGCCAGCTCGGCCAGCACATGCGCTTCGGCCTGGCGCTGTTGCGGCTGCTCGACCTGAATCAGCGCGTCCGCCCGGTACACGGGCTGGGTGAGGAAGGCGTATCCGGCGCCCACGGCCAGGGCCGCCAGGGTTGTGCCAATGATGAGATGGCGCGCGTTCAGCAGCAGGTCCATGAAGCCGGGCAGGTCGATTTCCTCGTCTTCACGCACGGGGGCCCAGGGGGGCATGGGCGCGGCAGGGGCGCCCACCGGATAGGTTTCGTATGGAACGATGGCAGGAGGTCTGTTCATGATGGCACCGTTCAGCGGGTCATGGCGCGCGTGGTGTACACGGCGTCGTAGCTGGGAAGGAGATTGCTGATCACGCGGTTCCAACGAACGATCGGAGCCGGGTCAACATAGACAATGTCACGAGGTTTGAGCGGGAAATCGGCAGCCAGCACAAAGGCGGTCGGGCGGCTGGCATCCAGGTGATAGAGTTCGGGCTGCCCGTCCGCGCCGCGACGGATCACATAAATCTGGCGCGGGTTGCCTGATTCCGGGTTGACGCCGCCGGCCTCGCCCAGGGCCTGAGCCAGCGTCACCGTTCCGTCGTGCATGACATGTGCGGTCGGCGCGAAGACATCGCCCAGCAGGTAGACCTTCGAATCCTGGCGGCTGCCGACGCGCAGCAGGTCGCCATTTTTGAGCAGGATGTTGGAAGGGTCGACCTGGTTGCGCGCGAGCAAGGGCAGGTCAATCTGCGTCGTCACGCCGTTGCGCGTCAGGGTGACCGACGAGCGGTCCGCCTCCTGGGTCATGCCCCCGGCCCGGTTGATGGCTTCGGGCAGCGTCATGGCGATGTCATTGATGGGCAGGACGCCGGGGTTGTTGACCTCGCCGTCCACATAAATGCGCGCTGCTCGGTAGGCCTGCACCCGCACCGTGATCTGCGGCGAGTTCACATAGCCCGACAGGCGCTGTGCCAGGCGGTCACGAATCTGGAACTCGTTCAGGCCCGCCACATGGACGGAGCCGGTGAAGGGGAACTGGATGGTGCCGTCGGGGCCGACGTTGTAGCCATTGCCCAGTTCGTTGACGCCGGTGACCACGGCGGTGGTGGCCGAGCCTGCGGGGGTCAGGGCCAGTTCGGGATGGTTCCACACCACGATGTTGAGAATGTCGCCCGGCCCCACTTTGTAGGGCTCGGCCTTGCCGAACAAGTGCGCGACCTGCTGGTGTACCAGCTCACTGTTGGTGGCCAGCTGACTGCGTATCAGTTCGGGGGTGATCGACTTCAGCGCGCCTTCGGGGGCACCGTCTTCCTGCAGGGCCTGACTCACATTTTCCGGGCTGCCCATATGCATGCCCGGCGCCATGCTGCACGCCGCAAGCACCATGCTGGACAACACCCCCGCGCACACTGCCCTCCAGCGCGGGGGCCGGTCTTCCCCGCGTGTTTCACTAAGCGTTTTCATTGAATCCACCACCATTCGAGAAGTTTTTGGAAACGCTACCGCCGGGGTCTTCGTTCGATACGGAGACCCTGAACGGTGCGTGGGGAAGGCAGACGGAGCATCACGCTCCGGCACTGCAAAACTTCAAGCTTCCTGGCAGGCAGCCGGCGCCTGCGGGGATCAGACGATTTCCACGGAGTCGATACGCATCCGCACGGGCGTCTGCCTGCCAAGAATTTCCATCAGCACGACCACGCGCTGATCTGCGCTGGAATGAACCAGCCCCTCCAGTCCGGCGAATGCCGGTGCATCCTGCTTCACTCTGATTCGTTGTCCCGCCTGAATTCGCCCATGTTCCGGAGCACGATTCTTCAGGCGTGCTTCCTGCTGCCTCACTGCGTCCACCAGCGCCTGGGGCACCCGTGCGTACAGACAGCCGAAGCGCACCACGGCCTGGATGCCACGCGTGGAGCGCACCGGAGCAATGGATTGAGCAGGGCTCGACGGCCGGAAGAACAGGTAGCGTGGAAACATGGGTTCGATGCGGCCGAACAGGGGCAGATAGGCTTCATAAGCCTGCCGTTCGAGATGTTCGCAGGCCATGGCCTCGCGCCGGGGCGCCGTATAGGCCAGATACCAACGCTCATCCACAACGGCCTCCACTGTTTCCTGATGCATCGAATTTCCTACCAAGCAGTTACCAGTTGCGTTAGAAATAACCGGCCGTCGCAGGGCGCAGCCATCAGCCGGAAGTCATACGCCGCCTGGCATACGTCCGGCGATCTAAGGCGTCTTGCGAGGGGAGGGACGAACGGTTGAGAGGGCTTCTACCAAGTCGGGGGCAGAACCGTCCGGCTGAGGGCGGAGACGGCACGCAAGTGCATAGAAAATCTGCTATAGTTTCGGTCTTCGTTTGTTGGCAAGCCCTTCATTGGGCGCTGCTGAACGGCGAAGTCGCGGACAGGTGGCAGAGTGGTCGAATGTACCTGACTCGAAATCAGGCGTACGTGCAAGCGTACCGTGGGTTCGAATCCCACCCTGTCCGCCA
>JAJUFT010000061.1 GCA_029263615.1 Alcaligenaceae bacterium
AGGTTGAACGGCGCGTCGCCAGCGGCGTATCGCTGGTGCCGGAACGCCGCGAGCTCTTCGGCAGCATGTCCGTGGAAGATAACCTGCTGCTGGGCGGCTTCCGCCTGTATCGGGAAGGGCGCCACGGGTGGCGTGAAACCCTCGATGAGGTCTACGAACTGTTTCCCCGCCTCAAGGAGCGGCGCCAGCAGTATGCGGGCACCCTCTCGGGCGGCGAACGCCAGATGCTGGCGGTGGGGCGGGCGCTCATGGCGCAACCCCAGCTGCTCATGCTCGACGAGCCCAGTCTCGGTCTGGCACCGCGTATCGTGCGGGAAATATTCCACATTATCGGACGTCTGCGCAGCACCGGCGTGGCAATTCTGCTGGTCGAGCAGAATGCCCGTGCAGCCCTGCAAGTGGCCGACTATGGCTACGTGCTGGAGACCGGCGAAATTGTGCTGGAAGGCAAGGCGCGTGAACTGGCCGACAATCCGCGTGTGATCGAAAGCTATCTGGGTTTGGGAAAGAAAAAGCAGGACACGGAATCGACAGCCACGGTCTGAGGGCAAGGCCGGGTCGCTGCAGGCCGGCTTGCCCGGCTGCGGCCCGGCCGGGAAGGAAAAGCAGAGGGGCAAGAAAAGCGCCGCCGGGCATCAAGCTCAGGCGGCGCTTCTCGTGAGGGGTGCAGCCGGCGGACAGTGTCGGGGATGCTGCCGCCGGTCAGTTTGACGATGTGGGGGGAGGCGGGCTCAGGCCACGGCCTTGCGACCGCCCCAGCGGTGGAGGATCTCGCCGACAATGCCGCGGCGGAAGGCCATCACGCAGATGATGAAGATCAGGCCGATCACCATGGTGACGGACTCACCCAGCACGTTGAACCAGTCGATGCCGGTCCATTGCGCCATGGCGCGGCCGAATTCGCCCACCTTGTTTTCGAGCACGACGACAATCAGCGCGCCCAGGACGGGCCCCAGGAAGGTGCCCAGGCCACCGATGAGGGTCATGAGGATCACCAGCCCGGACATCTGCCATGTGGCATCCGACAGAGTGGCCGAGACGAACACCAGCGATTTCGTGGCGCCCGCCAGACCGGCAAGCGTGGCCGAAATCACGAAAACCAGCAGCTTGAACTTCGCGACGTCATACCCCAGGGAAATGGTGCGGGCCTCGTTCTCGCGCAGGGCCTTGAGCACCTGACCGAAAGGCGAGTTCACCGTGCGCCAGCAGACGATGAAACCCAGGATGAAGATGACCATGACCAGGTAGTACAGGTTGAGGTCGTTCGACAGGTCGATGCCGAAGATGCTGCCCCGGGGAATGCCCTGCAGACCGTCCTCACCGTGAGTGAAGGGAGCCTGGAGGAAGTAGAAGAAGATCATCTGGGCCATGGCCAGCGTGATCATGGCGAAGTAGATGCCGCTGCGACGAATGGCCACGGCCCCCATGATCAGGCCCAGCACGGCCGCGACCGCGGTGCCGAAGAGCAGGCCCAACAGCGTGGGGAAGCCCCAGACCACCAGCGAGTGCCCGGTGGCATAGGCGGCCCCTCCGAGGAAGGCGGCGTGCCCGAATGACAGCAGGCCCGTATAGGCCAGCAGAAGGTTGAAGGCGCAGGCAAACAGGGCGTAGCACATGATCTTCATGACGAAGATCGGATAAGCGCCCATGGCCGGCAGTAGCGCGACGATGATCGCGAGGACGATGTAACTTGCCAACTGACGGTTCATTTCTCTTTCCCGAAAAGACCTGCGGGGCGCAGCAGAAGAACGATGACCATGATGATGAACACCACCGTGTTCGATGCCTCGGGCCAGAAGACCTTAGTCAGGCCCTCGATGATGCCCAGGCCCAGGCCCGTGAGGATGGAGCCCATGATGGAGCCCATGCCGCCGATGACCACCACGGCGAACACCACGATGATGAGATTCGAGCCCATGAGCGGCGACACCTGCATGACCGGGGCGGCCAACACGCCGGCAAAGCCCGCCAGCGCCACGCCGAAGCCATAGGTGAGCGTCACCATCAGGGGGACATTCACGCCAAAGGCCTCAACCAGCTTGGGGTTCTCGGTGCCCGCGCGCAGCAGCGCGCCAAGCCGCGTCTTTTCGATCATGTACCAGGTGGCCAGACACACCACGATGGATGCCACCACGACCCAGGCACGGTAGATGGGCAGATACATGAAGCCCAGATTGACCCCACCCTGCAGCAGGGCAGGCGTGGAATAAGGTTGACCGGAAACACCGTAGAAGCTGCGGAAAATGCCCTCGAGGAGCAGCGTGATGCCGAAGGTCAGCAGCAGGCCGTAGAGGTGGTCGAGCTTGTAGAGGTGCCGGATCAGCGTTCTTTCGAGGATGATGCCGAACAGGCCCACCAGAATGGGGGCGACGATCAGCATGACCCAGTAATTCAGGCCGAAGTAGGACAAGCCCATCCAGGCGAGAAAGGCCCCCAGCATGTAGAGGGCACCGTGGGCAAAGTTGATGATGTTGAGCAGGCCGAAGATGACGGCGAGGCCAAGGGACAGAACCGCATAGAAGGAGCCGTTGACCAGGCCCAGCAGTACCTGGCCCAGCAGCGCCTGAATGGGAATGCCGAAGAGGTCAGTCATATTGTTGGTGATCCAAGATGATGCGAATGGAGTGTGCATGCACGCGCCGCCCGGTGCCGGGAAGGCAGGGGGCGGCGCGGTCGGTCATTCGTTTACTTCTTCACCAGCTTGCAGGTGGACTCTTCGAGCGAGTTGTAAACAGAATCGGCAGGCAGGCGCTGCACAATCTTGTAGTAGTCCCACTCGCGGGTGGATTCCTGCGGGGTCTTCACCTGGACCAGGTACATGTCGTACATCATCTGGCCGTCTTCACGGACGTAGCCGTCCTTGGCGAAGAAATCCTTGATGCGGTTGGACTTCATCCACTTCATGATGGTGTCGGCGTCGTCGGTACCGGTTTCCTTCACGGCGCGCAGGTAGAAGGAAGCAGCGGAGTAGTCGCCGGCCTGCAGGAAGGAGGGCATGCGCTTGTGCTTGTCATAGAAGCGTTGCGCCCATTGGCGCGACTCGTCGTCCATGTCCCAGTACCAGCCACTGGTCAGATACATGCCCTGCGTGGCGTCCAGACCTAGTGCGTGCACGTCGTTGATGAACACCAGCAGGCCCGCCAGGTTCATGCCGGGCGTGACGCCGAATTCGCGCGCTGCCTTCACCGAGTTGATGAAGTCGCCGCCGGCGTTGGCCAGACCGAGAATCTTGGCGCCAGAGGACTGGGCCTGCAGCATGAAGGAGGAGAAGTCGGTGGAGCTCAGCGGCACGCGCACGGCGTTGCGCACGTTGCCGCCTGCCTTCTTCACGACGGCCGAGGTGTCACGTTCGAGCGCGTGACCGAAGGCGTAGTCGGCGGTGATGAAGAACCATTCCTTGCCGCCGTTGTTCACCACGGCGGAACCCGTGCCGCGGGCCAGGGCGGTGGTGTCGTAGGCCCAGTGCACGGTGTAGGGGCTGCACTGTGCATTGGTCAGGTCGGAGGCTGCGGCGCCCACGACGATGAACGGCTTCTTCTTCTCGGCAGCCACACCGGCCATGGCCAGCGAGGTGCTGGAGTTGGTGCCGCCGATCAGCACGTCGATCTTCTGCTCATCGAACCACTCGCGGGCGCGCGCGGAGGCAATGTCGGCCTTGTTCTGGTGGTCGGCAACGAGGAGCTCGATCTTCTTGCCGTTGATCTCGCCCCCCATGTCCTCGATGGCCATCCGGATGGAATCGCCACCGGCCTGGCCGTCGATGTCGGAGTAGACGCCCGACATGTCGGTGATGAAACCAATGCGAATCACATCATCGGAAATGCCTGCGGAAAGGGCCGGGGCAGCAAGGCCGAATCCGGCAAGGGCCATGATGGCCGGGAGGGTACGAAGCTTCATCGATCTGTCTCCTTGTTGATGCCGGGATCGCCGGCGCTGCTTCATGATGTTGGTGGTTCTGGGTAGGGGATGCCGCCGGGTTCAGACACCCAGCAGGGTATTGAGGGCTTCTTGTTTCTCTTCAAGCTGGGCTGCATCGAACTGCTCCACAATCTGGCCATGCTCGACCACATAGAAGCGGTCGGCCAGCGGCGCGGCAAAGCGGAAATTCTGTTCCACCATGACGATGGTGTAGCCCTTGGACTTGAGGGTGGTGATCATCCGGGCCAGCGCTTGCACGATGACCGGTGCCAGGCCCTCGGAAATTTCGTCGAGCAGCAGGAGGTTGGCGCCGGTGCGCAGAATGCGCGCGACGGCCAGCATCTGTTGCTCACCCCCTGACAGACGCGTCCCGGGTGAATGGCGTCGCTCAAGCAGGTTGGGGAACATTTCGTAGATTTCGGCCAGCGACATGCCGCCGCCCAGTGTGCCGACGGTGGGAGGCAGCAACAGGTTTTCTTCGCAGGAGAGGCTTGCGAAGATGCCGCGTTCTTCGGGGCAGTAGCCGACCCCCAGGTGGGCGATGCGGTGCGTGGGCAGGTCGATGGCTTCCGTGCCGTTGATGCGGACCGACCCCGATCGGGAGCCAGTCAGACCCAGGATGGCCCTCAGGGTGGTGGTGCGGCCGGAGCCATTGCGCCCCAGCAGGGTGACGACTTCACCCCGATTGACGGTGAAATTGATGCCGTGGAGGACGTGGGATTCTCCGTACCAGGCCTGAAGGTCGCTGACTTCCAGTGCAGGGGTGCTCATCAGTGCGCTCCTTGAAGTTCGCCGCTGGTGGTGCCCATATAGGCTTCCATGACGGCCGGATTGCGGGACACCTCCTGGTAAGAGCCTTCCGCCAGCACGGCGCCGCGCGACAGCACGGTGATAGTGTCCGCGATGCGCGAGACCACATTCATGTTGTGCTCGACCATGAGGATGGTTCTGCCTTCACTGACTTTCTTGATCAGCTGTGTGACGCGGTCGACGTCTTCGTGACCCATGCCCTGAGTGGGTTCGTCCAGCAGCATGAGCTCGGGTTCCATGGCCAGCGTGGTGGCGATTTCCAGCGCGCGCTTGCGACCATAGGGGAGGTTGAGCGTGATCTCGTCAGCAAAGTCTTCGAGGTCGACTTCTTCAAGAAGCTCCATGGCCCGGCGATTGAGCTGGTCGAGGATCTTGTCGCTGCGCCAGAAGTGGAAGGACACGCCCGTGCCGCGCTGCAGGCCGATGCGCACGTTCTCGAGCACAGTCAGCTGGGGAAACACCGCCGAGATCTGGAACGAACGGATGATGCCGCGACGGGCGATGTCGGCCGGGGCTTCCCGAGTGATTTCCACGCCATTGAAAAAGATGCTGCCGGCCGTGGGGGTGAGGAATTTCGTCAGCAGGTTGAAGCAGGTGGTCTTGCCTGCGCCATTGGGTCCTATGAGGGCATGGATGGTTCCGCGGCGAACTTTCAGGTTGACATCGTTCACGGCGACGAAACCGCGGAATTCCTTCACGAGATTTCTTGTCTCGAGTATGTGATCGCTCATTGCTGCCTCATGGATGCTTCATGGTTACATATGTGAATCGGTGCAGTATGAGTTCACTCGATCCCAGTCGCCATGCGGGTTTCTCATAGGTTTCTGGAAAACCCCCAAAGGGAAATCACCAACTTGCAGGCAGCCGTCAGCGCCGCTCCATATGTTGCGGTGCACGATAAACAAGCGGCGCGAAAAACAGAGGGGTCAGGCCGGGGTCTTGGCCTTGTACTCACACAGGTCGGCAATGCCGCACTGTGGGCATTTGGGTTTGCGCGCGACGCACACGTAGCGGCCGTGCAGAATCAGCCAGTGATGGGCGTCCTGCAGGAAAGGTTTGGGAACCAGGCGTTCCAGACGCCGCTCGACTTCCAGCACGGTCTTGCCGGGCGCGATGCCGGTGCGGTTGGCGACCCGGAAGATGTGCGTGTCCACCGCGATGGTGGGCAGGCCGAAGGCCGTGTTGAGCACGACGTTGGCGGTCTTGCGGCCGACCCCGGGCAGCGCCTCGAGGGCAGCGCGATCGCAGGGCACTTCCCCCTGGTGCTGCTCCAGCAAAATGCGGCAGGTCGCGATCACATTGCGCGCCTTGGTTTTGTACAGACCGATGGTCTTGATGTATTGGGCCAACCCTTCCTCACCCAGGGCCAGCAGGCCCTGCGGGGTGCCGTGTTCCGGGAAGAACTTTCGCGTCGCCAGGTTGACCGATCGGTCGGTGGCCTGCGCGGACAGAATCACTGCGATCAGCAGCTGGAAAGTGGTCTCGTATTCCAGTTCGGTCGTGGGATGCGGGTTGGCAGCCTGCAGGCGCTGGAAAATTTCGGTGCGTTTTGCGGCATTCATGGCGTTTGTCGGCGTGCGCGTGCTTTTGCCAGCACGTCGGCAATCAGTTTCTTCTTGTCGGGCTGCTGGCTGGAGAGCGCCGCAATCGGCGCCTTATTGGCCAGGGTGCGGGCCACGGGGGCGGGTTCGTCGTGCAGCAGGGCCAATCGCCGCTGACGGTGCTGGTGGCGCTGACGGGCCGCCACCGCATCTTCACCCGTCCACGGCCGGCCCGCCGGCACCATGTCGATGCAGTCGACCGGGCAGGGCGCCACGCACAGCTCACATCCCGTGCACAGCTCGGGCACCACCGTATGCATCAGCTTGTTGGCCCCGACGATGGCGTCGACCGGACAGGCTTGTATACACAATGTACATCCAATGCAATGTTGCTCGTGGATCAGGGCAACATGCAGCTGCGACGGCACACTTCCACATTCGGGGTCGACTGGCAGCGGCGCCTGGCCCAGCAGGGCGGCCAGGGCAGCCACCCCGGCTTCGCCTCCCGGCGGGCAGCGATTGATCGGTGCCTCGCCCGCCGCCATGGCCTCGGCATAGGGGCGGCAGCCGTCAAACCCGCACTTGGTGCATTGGGTTTGGGGCAGGAGGGCGTCGATACGGTCAGCGAGCGAAATATCAGTCATCGGAAAAGAGAAACGGGGGCAAGCCCCCGTTGTCTGGTGCGCCGGGAAATCATGCGCGGGGCGGTTCGGCCTTGCGAATGAATTCGGCGATGAGCGGGTAAATCGTCTGGCGCCAGCGGCGGCCCGAGAAGATGCCGTAATGGCCGCAACCCATGGCCGTGTAATGCTGCTTGCGCGATTCCGGCAGATTGCTGCAAAGCGTCAGCGCGGCGCGTGTCTGGCCCAGGCCGGAGATATCGTCGAGCTCGCCTTCGATGGTCAGGAGTGCCGGTTTGGTGATGGCGGAAGGGTCGACGCGCTTGCCTTCGATTTCCCATGTGCCGCGCGGCAGCCGATGTTCCTGGAAGACGATGCGGATGGTGTCCAGGTAGAACTCGGCGGGCAGGTCGAGGACGGCATTGTATTCGTCGTAGAAGCGACGGTGGGCTTCGGCGTCACTGTCGTCGCCGCGCAGCAGATCCAGATAGAAATCGTAATGCGACTTCAAGTGGCGGTCGGGGTTCATGGCCACAAAGCCCGCATGCTGCAGGAAGCCGGGGTAGACACGGCGGCCTGCACCCGGGTAACGGGCCGGCACCCGATGGATCACGGTATCTTCGAACCAGGCGTACGGTTTGGTGGTGGCCAGGCGATTCACCTGGGTGGGCGATTCGCGCGTGTCGATGGGGCCACCCATCATCACCAGGCTCAGCGGCTGACAGGGTTCATCGTCGGCTGCCATCAGCGAGGCAGCGGCCATGACCGGCACCGTGGGCTGGCAGACGGAGATCACATGTGTGTTGGGGCCGAGCCAGCGCAGGAAGTCCCTGACATAGAACACGTAATCGTCAAGATGGAAGGGGCCCTGCGAGACCGGCACCATGCGTGCGTCGATCCAGTCGGTGACGTAGACCTCGTGTTCGGGCAGCAGGGCGCGGACCGTGTCGCGCAGTAGCGTCGCATGGTGGCCGCTCAGCGGGGCCACCAGCAGAACGCGGGGGTCGGCAGGCCGGCCGGCCGGGAGTTCGCGCTGGAAATGGATCAGGTTGCAGAACGGTTTCTGAACCGACGTTTTCACCTTGACGGGGACCTGTTGCCCATCGACCGTGGTGGTGTCCAGGTGCCACAGCGGCTTCTCGTAATCCTTGCCCAGACGATGCACCAGCTCGTAGGTGGCGGCGATGTGCCGCGAGACCGGGGTGTAGGCCAGGGGGCTGTAGGGGTGGGAAAACAGAAGCGACCCCGAGTCGGTGAAGCGCGACAGGGGGTTTAGAAAAGCTCGCTGGAGCTCGTGAAGGTCATACAGCATCTTGTGTGGTTTCCATCAAGGAAGGTTACGGGCAACAGTCATCTGTCACATGTCGTATCGTTCGACAACCATCGTGCCAGCGTGATCTTATCCTTGTGTGACAGGAATAGGTAATTTCCTGTAGAACTGAAAACCCTCACACCTCGAGGTATTGGCGCTTATTCGGCTTGCCGTTCCACTCGTCGGCGTCGGGCAGGGCTCCCTTGGAGCGATTGATCATCTCGAACTGCGGCGACAGCTGGGCATTCAGTTCGATGTATTCGAGCTGATCCTTGGGCAGGTCTTCCTCGGCGAAAATGGCATTGGCCGGGCATTCGGGCACACACACGGCACAGTCAATGCACTCGTCGGGGTCGATCACAAGGAAATTGGGACCCTCACGGAAGCAATCCACGGGACAGACGTCCACGCAGTCCGTGTACTTGCACTTGATACAGTTTTCGGTAACGACGTGAGTCATTTCAGCACTCCAAGATCAATTGCGGGATTTTACCTAATCCTAAAATGTTGCCCCTCAACAACCTTACACGCAGTCGGGTTCCCTCGCGGCCGTGCTATGGTAATTTCTTCTCCCCGCCGCGGCAGCGGTGGGCAACACGCGTTCTCCATGACTCTCTTTGCATTGCGCTGACCGGATTCAGCGCCACAGGACACGGGTAACAATGGTCATCACTTCCCTGCTGGATACCGATCTCTACAAATTCACCATGATGCAGGTCGTGCTGCACCATTTTCCGGCTGCCCAGGTCGAGTATCGCTACAAATGCCGCACGCCCAATGTGAACCTGCGGCCTTATCTGAACGAAATCCGTGATGAAATCCGCCACCTCTGCAGCCTGCGCTTCGCCCAGGAAGAGCTGGACTACTTGCGTTCCCTGCGCTTCATCAAGAGCGATTTCGTCGACTTCCTTGAACTATTCCACCTGCAGGAGCGCTCGATTCAGGTCACGGAAAGCGACGACACCAGCGGCATCAGCATCACGGTGAAGGGGCCCTGGCTGCACACGATCCTGTTCGAGATTCCGGTGCTGGCCATCGTCAACGAAGTTTATTTCCGGAATGTCCGCAAGGAGCCTGACTGGGAAGAGGGGCGTCGCCGGCTGCAGGACAAGATGGCTCTGGTCACCAGCGACCCCACGCTGGCGGATTTCCGCGTGGCCGAATACGGGACGCGCCGCCGCTTCTCAAAGCGCTGGCACGACGAGGTCGTGCGCACCATGAAGGCGCAGATGGGCGAGCATTTCGCCGGCACCAGCAATGTCTGGATGGCCATGAAGCACCGCGTCACGCCCCTGGGGACGATGGCGCACGAGTACCTGCAGGCCTGCCAGGCATTGGGCCCCCGTCTGCGTGATTCCCAGGTGTACGGGCTGGAAGTGTGGGCGCGTGAATACCGCGGCGATCTGGGCATCGCCTTGTCGGACACCTACGGTCTGGATGCCTTTCTGCGCGATTTCGACATGTATTTCTGCAAGCTTTTCGACGGCGCGCGACACGATTCAGGCGATCCTTTCATCTGGGGAGACCGGGTGCTGGCCCATTTCGCGGCCAATCGCACCGACCCCCGCACCAAGACCCTGGTCTTCTCGGATGCCCTGACGATCCCCCGTGCCATCGAGCTGGCACGCTATTTTGCCGGCCGTTGCCGCATTTCCTTCGGTATCGGCACCAACCTCACCAATGACCTCGGCCACGAACCGCTGCAGATCGTCATGAAGATGGTCCGTTGCAATGGCCAGCCCGTCGCCAAAGTTTCCGACACGCCGGAAAAAACCATGTGCGATGATCCCGCTTATCTGGCCTATCTGCGTCAGGTATTCAAATTGCCCCCGGCCTGACACCACAAGTTTGCACACAACGGAGAACCCCCAAAATGCAAGAGATCGAACGCGTCAACGTCGAGAAACGCCTTTCCGACATGGCCATCTACAACGGCGTTGCCTATCTGGCCGGCCAGGTGCCGGATGACCCTGCCCTGGACATGGAGGGGCAGACGCGTCAGGTGCTGGCCACCATCGACCGCCTGCTGGAAACAGCCGGTACCGACAAGAGCCGCATCCTCATGGCCACCGTCTACGTGGCCAACATGAAGGAATTCGATGCCATGAACCGTGCCTGGGACGCCTGGGTGGCTCCTGGCAACGCCCCGCCGCGCGCGACCGTCGAGGCGCGCCTGGCCAACCCCGACTACAAAGTCGAGATCGTCGTGACGGCCGCCCTGAAATAAGCCTTCAGGCCAGCAGGGCGGCGAGGGTGCCGCCCATCACGCGGGCAGGTTCGAGCTGGTGTTCGGCCAGCTTTTTTTCTGCCAGGATGGCCTGTGCCGACTGGGCGTCGGTGTTCACGATGTGGGCTGGCGCGACCGCCCTCAGCCGCCAGCCGGTGCAGATGCGCTCTGCCTGGCGCACGGCGCCACTGCCGTCACTTCCCGCAGCAATCAGCAGGCCGTACGGTCGCCCGCTGATGCGGTCGAGCACCGCATAGTAGTGACGATCGAAGAATTCCTTCATGGCTCCGCTGAGCGCGCCGAGGTTTTCCGGGGCGCAGAACAGGTAGGCGTCCGCCTTCAGCAGATCGGCGCCGCCGGTTTCGTCGGCCGTCTGCAACAGCACCCCGACCTGTTCGTCGGCCGAGAGCTCCTGCAACACCGCCCGGGCTCCTTCGAACGCCGCGTGGGCAAGTTGACGTGAAGTGCCGGTGCGGGAATGCCAGACGATGAGGAGATGTCTTGCGGGTGTCGGATCGCTCATGAAAAATTGTCGGGAGTCCCCAATATTGACACTGCTGAAGGTAGTATAGGGGCTGGCCCGCCGGGCCGCCTTCTTCCGCATCAATGTGCAGTCATGAACAAGCAATCCCAACTTGCCTCGGAGGCAAACCCTTTCGATGACGCCTGGCGTCAGCAGGCGGTGCATTCATTGGACGAGGAAGGCCGAAAACTGGTGGAAGAGGCCGTGCAATGGGCGCAGGAAGGCTTGACGGGGCGTCACGCCGGCACGGGCGAACCACTCACCAGCCACGCCGCCGGCGTGGTGAAGATCCTGGCCGAGATCGGTGCCGATGCCCAGGCTCGTGCGGCCGCCATTCTGACCATGCTGCCCTCGGGCAATGGCAATGGCAATGGCACGGCCGATCTCGAACGGCTGCGCAAGGCGTTCGGACCCGCTGTGGCGACGCTGGTTCAAGGCACGCGCGTGCTGCTGCGGCTGGGCTGGTTTGCCGGCACGGCGCCGGCGGAGCGCGGCCCCCAGGGCCAGGATCAAAAGGAGATGCGCCGCAAGATGCTGCTGGCCATGGCCGCAGACCTGCGCATCGTGGTGCTGCGTCTGGCATCGCGTCTGCAATCCTTGCGCTGGCATGCCGCCACCAAAACGCCTTACCCGGTCGAAGCCGCACGCGAAACCATGGAGCTCTACACGCCCCTGGCCAATCGCCTGGGCATCTGGCAGCTCAAATGGGAAATGGAAGACCTGGCCTTCCGTTTCACCGAACCGGAAACCTATCGCGACATCGCGCGCCAGCTTGAGTCCAAGCGGGTGGAGCGTGAAGCCCTCGTCGAGGCCGCCGTTCAGCGCCTGCAGTCGGTGCTGGCCGATGCCCGGATTCCCGCCAAGGTGTATGGCCGTCCGAAGCACATCTACAGCATCTGGAACAAGATGCGCATCAAGCGCCTGCAGTTCCACGAGCTGTTCGATCTTCGCGCCCTGCGCGTCATCGTGGAAGACGAGCGCAGCTGCTACGCGGCGCTGGCGCTGGTGCATTCGATCTGGACGCCGGTGGCCGACGAGTTTGACGACTACATATCGCGGCCCAAACCCAACGGCTATCGCTCCCTGCATACGGTGGTGCTGGATGAAGAAGGGCGGGCCTTCGAAATTCAGATCCGCACCGAGGAAATGCACCATTTCGCCGAGTACGGGATGGCAGCACATTGGCTCTACAAGGAATCGGGCGCGCGCGGCGGGCAGACTGCCGCCACCTCCGGCTACGAACAGAAGCTGGCCTGGATGCGGCAGCTGCTGTCGTGGGATGGCGAGCCCGTGGCCGGCGTCGAGGAGCCGCCCAAGGGCGTGGACGTCGATGAGCGCATCTACGTCATGACCCCTCAGGCGCGGGTGATCGAATTGCCGGCGGGCGCCACGCCGGTGGATTTCGCCTATCACCTGCATACGGATCTCGGACACCGTTGCCGCGGTGCGCGCATCGACGGCCAGATGGTGCCGCTTTCCACCCGTCTGCACACCGGCCAGATTGTCGAGATCATCGCGGCAAAGTCCGGGGGGCCATCGCGTGACTGGCTGAACCCGCAGCTGGGGTTTCTGGCGAGCCCGCGTGCCAGGGCCAAGGTGCGCGCCTGGTTCAACGCCGTGGAGCTGCAGCAGCGCATCGGCCAGGGCCAGGCGATGGTGGAAAAGGAATTGCAGAGGCTGGGCAAGACGGCCGTCAGCATGGAGCAGCTTGCCCAGCAACTGGGCTTCGCGCGTGCCGACGATCTGTATGTCGCGGTGGCCAAGGAAGAGTTCAGTCTGCGCCAGATCGACTATCTGTTCAGTGGCCAGAAGGAACGTGATGAACAGCAGGAACAGGACGATGCCGCCCGCATCTATACCGTGGGCACCCGCAGCGCCACCCCCGGCAGCAAGAGCGGGGTGCTGGTGGTGGGGGTGGATTCCCTGCTCACCCAGTTGGCGCGCTGCTGCCGGCCGGCGCCGCCCGACGAGATCTGCGGCTACGTGACCAAGGGGCGCGGCGTGTCCATCCACCGCCACGACTGCGCGGCCTACAAGGCGTTGGTGCTGCGACAGCCCGAGCGTGCCATCGAGGTGGAGTGGGGCGACACCGGAGACGCCGTCTACCCCGTGGACATCAGTATCCATGCCCAGGAACGGCCCAACCTGCTGCGCGACCTTTCCGAAGTCTTCGCCAAGCTGCGGCTGAACATCGTCAGCGTGAACACCCAGAGCCGGCGTTCCCTGACGCGCATGGTCTTCACCATCGAGGTGCGCAGTGGCGAACAGATCTCCCGGGTGCTGGCGGCCCTGAATGAACTGACGGGCGTTCAGGCCACCCGGCTGTGATCCGCCCGATTTGTTCCGGGCCCTCCCGGGACTGTTAAAATGGCGGATTAACGTCCGTGCCGTGATAGGCGGCGTGTGCCGCGTAACGAGAGAGTACAGATTTGGAACCCTACACCCTACCTGACAGCGAGGGGCATTTCGGCCGTTTTGGCGGGTCCTTCGTGGCCGAAACGCTGGTGCATGCACTCGACGAGCTCAAGGCTGCTTACGAGAAATACCGTGACGATCCGGAATTTCTCAAAGAATTCCACTACGAACTCAAGCACTTCGTAGGTCGTCCCAGCCCGGTCTACCACGCAAAGCGCTGGTCGGAGCAACTCGGCGGCGCGCAGATCTGGTTCAAGCGCGAAGACCTCAACCATACGGGCGCCCATAAGGTCAACAACTGCATCGGCCAGATTCTTCTGGCCCGCCGCTTGGGCAAGCCGCGCATCATCGCGGAAACCGGTGCGGGCCAGCATGGCGTGGCCACGGCGACGGTGGCGGCCCGCTACGGCATGGAATGTGTGGTCTACATGGGCAGCGAAGATGTCCGTCGCCAGGCCTCCAATGTGTATCGCATGAAACTGCTGGGCGCCAAGGTCATCCCGGTGGATTCGGGCTCGCGCACGCTCAAGGACGCCCTGAACGAGGCCATGCGCGACTGGGTCACCAATGTCGAAACGACCTTCTACATCATCGGCACGGTGGCCGGCCCGCACCCCTATCCCATGATGGTGCGCGACTTCCAGTCCGTCATCGGCAAGGAATGTCTCGAACAGATGCCGGTCGACGCCGGGCGGCAGCCCGATTACATCGTGGCGGCGGTGGGGGGCGGCTCGAATGCCATGGGCATTTTCCACCCCTATATCGATCAGCCCGACGTGCAGCTGGTGGGCGTGGAAGCCGCCGGTCGGGGGCTGGATTCCGGCAAGCACGCGGCGTCCCTGAATGCGGGCGCCGTGGGCGTGCTGCATGGGAATCGAACCTACGTGCTGCAGGACGACAACGGCCAGATCATCGAAACGCATTCCGTGTCGGCCGGTCTCGACTATCCGGGCGTGGGGCCCGAACACGCATGGCTCAAAGATATCGGGCGGGCCAGCTATGCCTGCATCACCGATGAAGAAGCGCTTCAGGCGTTTCACGACTGCTGCCGGTTCGAGGGCATCATGCCGGCGCTGGAGTCCTCCCACGCGATCGCTCAGGCGGTCAAGATGGCGCCCACACTGGGCAAGGACAAAATCATTCTGGTCAATTTGTCCGGTCGTGGCGACAAGGACATGCATACGGTCGCCGAATATGGCGGCATTGAGCTGTGAAGAAAGGTCTTAGCGCAATGAACGCCTCCAACGAGCGCCTGCTGTCCACATTTGAACGTCTGAATGGCCGTACGGCCCTGGTGCCCTACATCACGGCCGGCGATCCTTCGATCCAGGCCACGCCGGCGCTGATGCATGCACTGGTGCGTGCCGGGGCCGACATCATTGAACTGGGCATTCCCTTCTCCGATCCCATGGCCGACGGCCCGGTCATCCAGCGCGCGGCAGAACGCGCCATTGCGCGCGGCACCGGTCTGAGGCAGGTGCTGGAGATGGTCGCCGAGTTTCGCAAACAAGACCAGGTTACGCCGGTGGTCTTCATGGGCTACGCGAACACCATTGAACGCATGGGTCAGCAGGCCTTCGTGGATGCTGCCGTGCAGGTGGGCCTGGACGGCATCCTCGTGGTGGATTATCCCCCCGAGGAAGTTGCCGAGTTCGCTGCCATGCTGGGCAAGGCGCGGATCGATCCCATCTTCCTGCTGGCCCCCACCTCCACCGAAGCCCGCATTCAGGCCGTGGCCAAGGTGGCACGCGGCTATGTCTATTACGTTTCCCTCAAGGGGGTCACGGGTGCGGGCCATCTCGACACGCAGGATGTCGCCCGCCGACTGGAAATCATCCGGCGTCACGTGAAGATCCCGGTCGGGGTCGGTTTCGGCATCCGCGATCCGGAAAGTGCGCGTCAGCTCGCCAGCTGCGCCGACGCGGTCGTCATCGGCAGCAAGATCATCGAGACCATGGAAGAGGCAGTGAGGGCAGCCGAGGCAGAAGGGCTGTCGGGCGAGCAAGCCGATGCGCGGGCCATCGAGTCAGCCGCCCAGTGGCTCGCCGGGATCCGTGCGGTGCTGGGCTGAAAGGCGCACCGGTAAGGTAATTCAACCGGCCAGGCCGGACATATTCGGGAAAGAACAATGAGTTGGATAGACAAGATCCTGCCCCCGCGCATCAATCGCAACAGCGGGGGTGAAAGTGGATCCAACAAACGGGTGCCGGAAGGGGTGTGGGCGAAATGTCCTGCCTGTGAATCCGTGCTGTACAAAGAAGACCTCAAGGCGACGCTGAACGTCTGCCCCAACTGCAGCCATCACATGCGCATCAATGCCCGCACCCGCATTGATGCCTTGCTGGATGCCGAAGGAAGAGTCGAGATCGGGGCCAATACCCGGCCCATGGACCCGCTCAAGTTCCGCGACTCGCGCAAGTACCCCGAGCGCGTCTCCGAGGCAGTCAAATTGACGGGCGAAACCGAAGCCATGGTCGTGATGAGCGGCTCCATTCTGTCGGTGCCGGTCGTGCTGTCCTGCTTCGAATTCGAATTCATGGGCGGCTCCATGGGCTCCGTGGTGGGCGAGCGCTTCTGCCGGGGCGTGCAGGCCGCCATCGACAACCGCACGCCCTTCATTTGTGTGGCGGCATCGGGCGGCGCACGCATGCAGGAAAGCCTGTTCTCCCTCATGCAGATGGCCAAGACCAATGCCATGCTGACGCGGCTGGCGGCCCACCGTCTGCCCTTCATCAGCGTGCTCACCGACCCCACCATGGGCGGGGTGTCGGCCAGCTTTGCCTTCATGGGTGATGTCGTCATCGCCGAACCCAAGGCTCTGATCGGCTTTGCCGGGCCGCGCGTGATCGAGCAGACGGTTCGCGAGAAACTGCCGGAGGGCTTCCAGCGCGCAGAATTCCTGCTGGAAAAGGGCGCCATCGACATGGTGGTGGACCGCCGTGAAATGCGTCAGAAGCTGGCCTCGCTGCTGGCCCTGCTGATGCGGCAACCGGCCGACGTCGTCAGAAGCTGATTCCCTTGCTTCCATGAAAAAACCAGCTGTCATGCAGACCAGCTGGTTTTTTTTGTGCTTTCGTTTGCCAACCGTCCGATAAGGAAGCGGGCGCAGCGAACGCGGAACGGGCCTTCGGAATGTCGGCCCTGCCGGTTCAGAGGCAGGGCCGTCAGACGACACCGCCTATTCCTGGGCGGTTTCCACCTGCTTCAGGGGCTCCTGGGTCACGCTGGACTTGCGTGGCTTGCGGGGGCGGCCCAGGCGCACCGGCGGCGTGTCATCAACGACCGGAGCGCTGCGCGTTTCAACGAGCTGCAGGCCGGCAGACTCGAGCACTTCCTCGAGCGGTTCGGTCAGAGCGACTCCGTTGACGTTGCCCGTGTGTGCGGCGGGACGAGGGTCCGCTGCGGGGGACACGTCAGCTTGCGCAGCCTCGGCCGGAGTGGCCTCATTCTGCGCGACGGGCGCTTCGGCAGCCTCGGGTTCCGACGCGGAAGCGACGGTTTCGTTGCTGTCAGTGGCGGTGTCGGGCGCCTCGCTGGCTTCCTGAGCAGGTTCGGCCGGTGTTTCGGCAGCAGTCGCTTCCTGAGCAGGTTCGGCCGGTGTTTCGGCAGCAGTCGCTTCCTGAGCAGGTTCGGCCGGTGTTTCGGCAGCAGTCGCTTCCTGAGCAGGTTCGGCCGCGGCTTC